>PFTR01000131.1:0-18143 GCA_002789675.1 Alphaproteobacteria bacterium CG_4_9_14_3_um_filter_47_13
CATATAAATCAATAGATTACACGGACAAGCCGTGTAATGACGGTATAGGGTAAACGTCTTATTCTTGATGCACGTGACTTTATATTACGGAAGGATCAGTTGCGCCCTACCCTATTTTTCGCTCTTCATTTTCATCGGCATCATCTCCGGCGCTGAAATAATCCTGTAACGGCGCGACATGAATTTCACGCGAGCGCATGGCACGAATTGCATTTACACCGGCGCGGGCAGAAGTCAGCAGCGTATAATAAGGCAATTTATAAGTCAGCGCCATCCGCCGGATTGAAAAAGCATCTGCTACAGACTGCGCTCCCTTGGTTGTATTAATGATAAAATCGATCTCGCCGTTAATGACGGAATCAACAATATGGGGCTGCCCTTCCATGACTTTATTCACGCGTGTGACCTCAAGTCCGGCTTCCCGCAAATAGCAGCAGGTTCCGCCTGTGGCAATCAGGATAAAGCCCATTTCGGCAAGATCCCTGGCAATCGGAACAAGTGTATCCTTATCCTTATCCCGCACTGAAAGAAAAACACGGCCCTTCATCGGTAAATTGATTCCGGCAGCAATCTGGGACTTGGCAAAAGCATGTGCCATATCCTCGTCAATTCCCATGACCTCGCCTGTTGATTTCATTTCTGGACCCAGAATCGGATCAACACCGGAAAAACGCCCCCACGGAAAGACAGGGGCTTTAACGGCGGTATGATCCGAAGTCATGCCCTTGAGCATTCCCTGCGCCCGGAAAGAAGACAGTTTTTCGCCCAGCATAATCCATGCCGCAATTTTGGCAACAGGCGTTCCCGTTGCCTTGGCAACAAAAGGAACCGTACGCGAAGCGCGTGGATTCACCTCGATAATATAAATATCATATTCGGAACGATCCCGATTCATCTTGAGCGCAAACTGGATATTCATCAAACCTTTGACATGAAGTTCCTTGCCCAGTTTTACCGCCTGCTTTTCCAGCTCGCGCACGACTTTATACGGCAAGGAATGCGGCGGCAAAACACAGGCAGAATCTCCAGAATGGACACCGGCTTCCTCAATATGCTCCATGACCCCGGCAATATAAACCTCCTTGCCATCGCACAGCGCATCGACATCAACCTCGATCGCGCCGCGTAAATAACGATCCAGCAGCACAGGCGTTTCACCCGACACCTTAACGGCAGTGCTGATATATTCCTGCAATTCCGCTATCGTATGGACAACACGCATAGCCTGCCCGCCGAGGACATAAGACGGACGGATCATCATCGGAAATCCGATATCATCCGCCAGCGCAAAAGCTTCTTCACCTGAATAGGCAATCCCGCTATAAGGCTGACGCAATTTCAGTTTTTTCAAAAGCTTCTGGAACAGATCGCGATCTTCGGCAACATCAATGGCATCCGGTGACGTACCCAGAATTTTAATGCCGGCCGCTTCCAGCGTATGAGCAAGATTAAGCGGTGTCTGGCCGCCAAGCTGCACAATCACACCCATCATTTCGCCATTTTTTGATTCAGCTGTCACCAGCTCAATAACATCTTCTGCCGTTAATGGCTCAAAATAGAGTCTGTCCGATGTATCATAATCGGTAGAAACCGTTTCAGGGTTACAATTCACCATGATGGTTTCATAGCCCGCTTCTTTCAGGGCATAAGATGCATGAACACAGCAATAATCAAATTCGATCCCCTGCCCGATCCGGTTCGGGCCGCCGCCCAGAATAATTACTTTCTTGCGATCCGAAGGTTCACATTCGCTTTGCCCTGACTCTTCATAAGTCGAGTACATATAAGGCGTTGCCGAAGGAATTTCTCCGGCGCAGGTATCCACACGCTTGTAAACAGGCCGGACATTATAATGATGCCGCGCCGTGCGTACCGCCTCTTCTGTTACATTGGCAAGCGCGGCCAGCCGGACATCGGAAAAACCCATCTTCTTTAAATAAAACCAGCCTTGCGCACTGTCCGGCAATCCCTTTTCCTTGACCTGATTTTCTATCCCGATAATATGCTGGATCCGTTCCAGATACCACATATCGAATTTTGTAATCTCGTGAATATCTGCCAGACTCATGCCATAGCGCATGGCCTGCGCAATATAAAGAATACGTTGCGGTGTTGCGCGGGAAAGCGCGGCGCGAATCTGGTCAGAATCCGGAGGGTTACCGTTTTTAGCACCCGCAATCGGAATGGGATCAAAACCGCTCAACCCCTTTTCCAGAGAACGCAACGCCTTTTGCATGGACTCTTCAAAGTTACGGCCAATGGCCATCGCTTCGCCAACCGATTTCATCGCCGTGCTTAACGTGTTTTCAGTGCCGCTGAATTTCTCGAAAGCAAAACGCGGGATTTTTGTAACTACATAATCAATCACCGGCTCAAAAGAAGCGGGCGTTTTTCCCCCTGTGATATCATTACCAAGTTCATCCAGCGTATATCCCACCGCAAGTTTGGCTGCAATCTTGGCAATCGGAAATCCTGTGGCTTTGGAAGCCAGCGCCGAAGAACGCGACACACGGGGATTCATCTCGATAACGACAAGACGACCCGTCTCGGGATGCACGGCGAACTGGACATTCGATCCTCCCGTTTCCACACCGATCACGCGCAGCACGGCAAGCGAGGCATTGCGCATGATCTGGTATTCTTTATCGGTCAGTGTCAGAGCCGGCGCAACGGTAATGGAATCTCCGGTATGAACCCCCATCGGATCAATATTTTCAATCGAGCAGACAATAATGCAGTTATCATTTTTATCGCGGACAACCTCCATTTCGTACTCTTTCCAGCCGAGCATCGATTCCTCGACCAGAATCGTATGGCTTGGCGAGGCATCCAGACCCTCGCGGACAATCCGTTTGAAATCATCGCGGTTATAAGCCACACCGCCCCCCGTGCCACCCAACGTAAAGGACGGACGGATAATGGCGGGAAGGCCTACGTACTCCAGCGCTTCAAGCGCCTGCTCATAGCTGGAAACCTGCTTACTGCGGGCGCTTTCCAACCCGATCTCGTCCATGCAGAGTTTGAATTTTTCACGGTCTTCCGCCTTATCAATCGCCTGTTCTTTCGCGCCGATCATTTCAATACCCAGACGCGCCAGCGTCCCATCCTGCGCCAGTGCCAGCGCGGTATTGAGCGCCGTCTGTCCGCCCATGGTAGGAAGCAGCGCGTCAGGCCGTTCCTGCTCCAGAATTTTTGCCACAATCTCCGGTGTAATCGGTTCAATATAGGTCGCATCCGCCATATCGGGATCCGTCATAATCGTTGCCGGATTGGAATTAATCAGTACAATCCGGTACCCTTCTTCGCGCAGTGCCTTACAAGCCTGCGTCCCCGAATAATCAAATTCACACGCCTGCCCGATCACGATAGGCCCTGCACCAATAATACAAATTGATTTTATGTCAGTCCGTTTAGGCATTTTACTCTTTCCTGTTTTTCTTCCTGTTTTTCTAGCATGAAGTCACAATACAGCAGAGTCTTAATTTTTTACGATCAAGAAAAAAGTGACACAGCATTCCGCAGGATAAGATCAACTTCCTGTGTATAGCACCCATCCTCCTTATGAAGGACAAGCCCGGCATTCAGAATTGCCGGAGATTTACGATCTTTCAAAGCCCTGATAATAACCCGCTTTGCCGCCACACCTGCCCGTGGCCAGAGCGGAATGATCTCCACCGCTCCGAAACGTTTTCCCAGCGCCTGAAGAATGCGATCCGTGGCATCAGCACGGTGAATAAGACTCAGACTCCCGCCCGGCTTCAAATTACGAAATCCGGCATCAACCCAGTCCTTGATTGTAATATCGTGCGTCCCATGTCCCCGTGCCAGTGCCACCCCTTCTTCCGGCGAGGGAATATGCTGCCCGGCTTCCAGAAAAGGCGGGTTACAGACAACATGATCAAACCGCTCTCCAGCGGTAAACTCACGGATATCACAATGCTGAAAGGAAATGAAAGACAAAACATTATTCAGCACAGCATTTTCATGCGCCAGCGCCAGATGCTCTTTCTGGATATCAATGCCTGTAACAGCCACACCGGAAACACGCTGTAAAATACAGAAACCAACAGCTCCGACACCACACCCCATATCCAGCACATGCTGCCCGCTTTTTACCGGACAGGCTGCAGCAACCAGCACACTGTCAATTGATGTCCGGAATCCTTTTTCAGGCTGTAACAACCTGACTTTTTTACCCAGAACATAAATTTCCGAAGAATGAGACATATCCGCACCATATTCACCTTGCCAAGGCCGCTATCTTGGGCTAATCCAATAGCATGACAGCACAGGCAGCACAACAGGATACAAAGAGTGAGGACAATCCTCTTGATCGGCTTTCCACACTGCTGCGAGATGATATGGTACGGGTCAATGAAAAAATCCTGACCCATATGCAAGCCGATGTCGCCTTAATTCCGCAACTGGCGGGATATCTGATCGCCTCCGGTGGCAAACGGATTCGTCCGCTTTTAACTCTCGCCGCCACGATGCTGTCCGGCGGGGATATGAACCGCGCTTACGGGCTGGCGGCTTCTGTAGAATTCATCCATACCGCGACCCTTTTGCATGACGATGTCGTTGATGGCAGTCTTGCGCGGCGGGGCAAGGACACCGCTAATCTCGTCTTTGGCAATCAGGCCAGCGTCCTTGTCGGCGATTTTCTGTTTTCCCGTGCTTTCCAGCTCATGGTCAAGGATGGCTCGCTTGAAATCCTGCGCATTTTATCTGATGCCTCGGCGATTATTTCACAAGGAGAAGTCAAACAGCTCGCCACCACAAATAATCTTCAGACCACAATGAATGATTATATCGAAGTGATCAGCGCCAAAACCGCCGCCCTGTTTGCCGCCGCCTGTGAAATCGGCCCCGTCATTGCAGGACAGGATCTAAGCGCTCAAATTGCGCTGCGTGATTATGGCCTGAACCTTGGCATTGCCTTCCAGATTGCCGATGATGTTCTTGATTATAATGCCGACCAGAAAAAGCTCGGCAAAACAATCGGGGATGATTTCCGCGAAGGCAAAATGACAGCTCCCATTTTACTGGCACTTGAAAATGCCACTCCGCCGGAACGCAGTTTCTGGCAACGCACCATTGGCCAAAAGCAACAAAATGATGATGATCTAATGCAGGCTATGGAGATACTGGAACGCCACAATGCCCTTCACAAAGGGCTGGAAATGGCGCGAACATACGGCAAAAAATCCGTGACCGCTCTCCACAATATAAAAGGCGGCACGCAAAATGAACCTCTTGCTGCCGCCCTTTCCGGTCTTGTCGAATTTTCAATCAATCGCGGCTATTAATTCATACACGGATTTGATGTTGTTTTCGGCAGCATGGGAATAGAATTCTGGCATACAGCGCCAAGATCTGCGCCATATTTCTTATCCAGTGCATCAAGCATCTGATCCGCCTGCGCTACCGTCATGTTATTTTCTGTTTCACAAGCGGCGGTGTTCTTCGCCATGTTTTCAGCTTGATCCAGCTCAAACCCTTTGCTCAGTGAGGAGAATGCTTCCATACTTATATAATTCACGGCAAGACATGTTTTCAAACCAAAATACTGGCTTAATGCACCAGCCTCCTCCTTTGTAAAAGTTGGTTCATCAACCCCTGTTTGAACAGATTGATGATTATGGTCATGGGAATGACCTTCATCCTGCAAAAATGTTTTATCTAGAGCAATCAATGCAGCACCCGCAGCAACCCCCAATGCAACAAACTTAAAATACTCTTTTACCTTCGGACTCATGATCTCGCTCCTTTATTAAAATTACAACAATCTGGAATAACCATATCTCTACGTCATAATCACAAAAAAATCAAATTACTTCCTAAAAATGTAATTTTGTTTCAATTGACTTTATCACACGTGCATCCTATGAAGGGGGTCTGCATCATCAATCATCATCTCGAAAGGCCAATGGTCAAAAAAAGAACAACAGGACGGGAACCGACAACACGCGTCAAAAGCTCCCGGGGACGCAAAGCATCCTCGACACGCTGGCTGCAACGGCAGCTCAATGATCCCTATGTGCAGGAAGCACAGCGCCTTGGATACCGCTCCCGGGCAGCATTCAAACTTCTTGAAATCAACGAAAAACTTGATTTGCTTAAACCCGGACAGGTCGTGGTTGATCTTGGCGCCGCTCCCGGCGGCTGGTGTCAGGTAGCCGTTGAAAAAGGCGTGAAAAAAGTGATCGCGCTTGATTTACTCCCCATCGAGCCCCTGTCCGGAGTTACCTTCCTGCAAATGGATTTTATGGAAGATGATGCGCCGGAGGTACTGATCAACACCATCGGCGAAGGCGTTGACCTTGTATTGTCCGATATGGCTGCCAACACCATCGGCCATAAACAGACTGACCATCTACGGATTATGGCACTGGTGGAAGCCGCTTATTATTTTGCCAAAGATGTATTAAAACCGGACGGCACTTTTGTTGCCAAAGTTTTTCAGGGCGGCGCGCAGCACGAAATCCTCGCACAAATGAAACTGGATTTTAAAACCATCAAACACATCAAACCCCCAGCCAGCCGCAAGGACAGCGCCGAACAATATCTGGTTGCGCAGGGATTTCGTGGCTAAACATAAGGAGATTTTTGACGTAACTATAAAATAACGCTATGGTTACAGGAATCATAATATCAGGGAGAATCATAATGTCAGAAGAACTTATTGTACGCCATGTTCCCAAAATCATGGATTTAGCCAGTCAATTCAGAAAAGAAGCCAAAGTCAGTGATGACGGCAATACAGTCGAAGTTGGACATTACACAGCAAAAAAAAAGGGACTTTTGGCCAGGTTGTTCTCCTGTGCTACAGCGCAATGGAAAGTTCACCACACTAAGAACGATAACATTATCCATAATATTGATTACACGCTTCCTGACGGATACCTTCTCCCGTCCATGCCCAAAAGCAGTCTTATTGCCCTGCTTGTAACAGCAGCAGCAATAGATAACGTCCCCGAACAGGATAGGCAGGAGGCTTACAATACCTTCTGGGAAGACAAATTTCTGAAAATGAGACCGAAATAAAATCTTTACTGGATTTTTTATGCGTAACCCTCTATCACTAAGCGTCAAATTCACTATAAAAAGGATTTGACATTATGACTTCCAGAATCGACAAAATACGCGAAGGCCTGACCTTTGATGATGTGCTTCTTGTGCCGGCGGCTTCGGAAATCCATCCCAATGATGCCCGGACAAAAACCCGCCTGACAAAAACAATCGAGCTGAATATCCCCGTTATCTCGGCGGCGATGGATACGGTTACAGACGCAGATATGGCGATTGCCATGGCACAGGCTGGCGGTCTGGGTATCATCCACCGCAACATGACACCCGAAGAACAGGCTGCCGAAGTACAGAAGGTCAAGCGTTTTGAATCCGGCATGGTGGTCAATCCAATCACAATCCGCCCTCATGCATCTCTTGGCGACGCGCTTGCCCTGATGAAATCCTATCGTATTTCCGGCATTCCCGTAACCGAGGAGGATGGCAAACTTGTGGGCATTCTTACCAACCGCGATGTCCGTTTTGCCGAGAATATGGATCAGCCCGTGCGCGAGCTTATGACGGCAGAAAATATTGTTAAAGTTGTGGGCGAAGTCGATAAAGCCGAAGCCCGCCGTCTGCTGCACAAACACCGCATTGAAAAACTGCTGGTCGTTGACAAAAATGACCGTTGTACGGGTCTGGTCACAGTCAAGGATATTGAAAAATCAGACCTGTTTCCCCATGCGACCAAGGATGACAAAGGCCGCCTTCTGGCAGGTGCGGCTGTCGGGACGGGTAATACAGGCCTGGAACGGGCGCTTGTCATGGCCGATGCCGGACTTGATGTTCTGGTGGTGGATACCGCGCACGGGCACTCCCGGAATGTTCTGGATACCGTGCGGCGCATCCGCAGCGAGATCACATCAAACAAATTACAGATTCTTGCCGGAAACATTGCCACAGGCGAAGCTGCCAAAGCCCTGATTGATGCCGGCGCCGATGCCGTCAAAGTCGGGATCGGACCCGGATCAATCTGCACCACCCGCGTTGTTGCCGGAGTCGGCGTGCCGCAACTGACCGCCATTATGGATGTCGCGGCGGTCTGTGCGAAAAAAGGGATTCCGGTGATTGCCGATGGCGGCATTAAATACTCCGGCGATATGGCCAAAGCCATTGCTGCCGGAGCGGACTGCGTCATGATGGGCGGTATTTTCGCCGGAACAGACGAAGCACCGGGCGATGTTGTTCTTTATCAGGGACGCTCCTACAAAACCTATCGCGGGATGGGAAGCGTTGGCGCCATGATGCGCGGCAGTGCCGACCGCTATTTTCAGGGCGGGGTTACCCAGAGCCAGAAACTCGTCCCCGAAGGCATTGAAGGTCGTGTCCCTTATAAAGGCTCTGTTGGTAATGTACTGCATCAAATGGTGGGGGGGCTGCGTGCCGCCATGGGCTATACCGGCTGCCGCACTATTGAAGAGATGAAAAAAAATGCCGAGTTCATAAAAATGACCGGCGCCGGTTACCGCGAAAGCCACGTCCATGATGTCACCGTCACACAGGAAGCCCCGAATTACCGTGTTGAAAACAAGTAAAAAGGAACACACACTGTCAATACATGCTCCAAAAAAAGACGCGCCGCCTTGCGGTCTCTGGCTGCGGCTGGGGCCGGATCTTGCGCTTGATATTCTCACACGTGATTTGAAACAGATCTTTTTTGCAATCAACAGCACCTCTTATAAAAAGAACATGCATACACTGGAAATATCCGGTGACGAGAATGATAAGGATTTCAAAGACACGGCCACTCTCTTATTCGCTCTTGCCCGTGCCCATGGCATCACGACAATTTTTCGGGGAACAGCACAAAGCGCACATGAACTGGAAGCCGATGGTGTTCTGCTCGATAATTTGGATGATCTTACCGCCGCACGAAAACTATTTGAAGAGGACGGTATTATCGGAATTTCCTGTGGTCTTTCCAATGAAAAGGCTGCTGCCGCCTACGATGCCGCCGTCGATTTTGTGACCTTTGGCACTAGTAAAAATACGCTTCCCGACGCACAGATTCTGAAATTCTGGACAATTCTTACCGACCATCCTGCTGTTATCGAAGGCCCCGTCAGCAATGATTACTGCGCTTATTATGTTGAAGCTGGCGCGAGTTTCATAGATGCCCGCGATTACATCTGGAGCCACAGCAAAGGTGTGATGCAGGGAACCGTCAACATGCTTCACGCTATCGACCTTGCGCTTGAAAATAAAAACACGGGCAAGGCACAATAAATTGCATCAGATCCGCCCTGCAACAGAAGCAGACATTTCCGCCCTTGCGGCTCTTCATATTGCCGGCTGGCAGGGGGCTTATGGTGGACTTGTTGATAATGAGTTCCTCAAAATCCCGACCCTTGAAGATCGTATCAAAAGCTGGGAAGAATGGATCCACCTTGGTGATTGCGGAACGCATCTTGCGGTGACAGAGGATGGACAACCCGTCGGTTTTGTCAGTTATGGCCGTCTCAAAACCCCGCCCCCCGGAAGCTCTCCCATTCGCCCCCTTTATTCCGCTGAAATTTACGGACTCTATCTTTTACCGGATTATTACCGTCAGGGCATAGGCACGAAATTAATGGGACACGCCATCACAGAATTAAAAGACATGCGGCATAAATCACTTTGCCTGTGGGTTCTTGAAAAAAACAGCCGCGCCGTTTCCTTTTATAAAAAACAGGGTGGCGAACGCTGCGGCAAACATGACATCCAGCTTGGAACAACCACCGCACGCGAGATCTGCTTCGGCTGGCGCGAGATGCCGCTTTTATAAATATCTTTTTATATCGACGAAATCAGCAAACCCATTGCAATATAAATAACAGCCTGTACCGCGCCAATAGCGATATTTTTCTGCTCCTGCACTTCGCTTCTGGTGTCAACGCGCCACAGAATAATCTGTTCAGCGGCAAAACACAGAATTTCCCAGACAATCACTGCCACTACAGAAGCAATAAACCATGCCACCAGAATCTGTGATACTTCATACTGCTCATAGACAACAATATGCGCTGCTGTCGCTATCGCAAAGGCTGTCCCGATTTTACGTCCGGCAAAGCGAAGTGCCACCGCAATATTTCCATTTTTGAGCTGCTCCTGAAGATCACCGCCTTTATAAAAAATCCTGTATGTATGCCGTTTCAGCAATGTCATCGCCGTCAGAACACACTGCGATACGGCATAGCCGCTTAACAATGCCAGAAGGCTCTCCATATTAAACCCGATCACCCAGATCAGCACCGCCCGCAGAATAACTGCTGCCGCCAGAATATTCCCCGCATCGGCAATACCAACGGCAATGTTGCCTTTGACAATTTCATCGCGCAGCGAAATGGAAGGCAGCGTCACCTTATCCAGTATAACCCGCGTCAGCGCCATCAATGCAATCCCGATAAAACCGAAAACACCCACCGCTAAAATTGCATAACGGGCATCGGCTTCGGGGCTACCGTAAATTGTTCCGGTCAGCATAATCGTAATCGCAAACATTGTCGCAGCCAGTGATATCCCGAAAGCCGGATTATCTTTTCTCAACAATTCATCCGCTGCACTGATATGGGATGTGACCCCTGAAAAAATACGCAGCGCTGTAAAAAGCAGAACAACAATCAGCAAATTTAGAATGATTATGTTATTATAATAATGATCCCAATAAATAATATCCATGACAAAGCCTCTCTCAATAATGCAAAAAACACATTTATCTGCCAAACATAGTCCTTTTATGACCCCTTGCAAGGTCGATCATAAAACGCCATGATATATTCAACAGCTAAAATAACATGCAAAGGAGACATTTTAAAAATGCTTAAGGAAATCACTGTCGAACAGGCTCGAAACGAAAAAAATTCTGTCTTTATTGATGTCCGTGAACAGGATGAATGGAATGAGGGTCATATAGACGGCGCTGTTTTTTGCCCCTTATCCCTTTTAAAAACAGGGGCAACCTTTGCAATCCCGGATGATAAAACATGCATCATTTACTGTCGTTCCGGTCAGCGCAGCAAAAATGCAATCGGTATCCTGACAGAACAGGGGCATGACAATCTGGTCAATTTACAAGGCGGCTATCTTGCATGGTGTGAAAATCCATAATCATTTTTCACAATCTGATCCTTCCGCGATAACATCCAGACAGGCTTTATAACAGGGCAGAATATGCAGCGCGTAAAAAAGCGCGCTCTGTCTTTTCTCCTGATAAAAATCACGATCCTCCTGGTCCTTAGCGGCCAGCGCCACGCGCAGCAACATTACCGCCCCCGCCACCGTGCCGAACATTTTCAAGTAAGAGACACTGACAAAAGCGCCCTTTGCCAGAGGAATAGCAAGCATAATCGCCGTCGCTTTTTTCAAAGCTGCTACTGATAGCGAGATATTATCGACAATCTTTTTCAAACCTTCTGCTGCCGTGGCCACCCTTAATATCCCGTCAACTTCCATAAAATAATCCTGCGCCGCCTGCCCCTTGTCACGAAGCAGTTTCTGGACAAATAAATCCTGCGCCTGAACACCGTTTGTACCTTCATATATGGTCAGGATTCTGGCATCACGGACATATTGCGCCGCGCCTGTTTCCTCGATAAACCCCATCCCGCCATGCACCTGAACCCCCAGCGCGGCAACGTCATTGGCCATATCGGTACACCATGCCTTGACAAGAGGCGTGAGCAAATTCACCCGCCGCGCCGCCGCCGCATCACCCGTTTTTGCCAGATCAAAATATACACCCGCTTCCAGCGCCAGCGCCCTGCCCGCTTCGGTCTGTGCTTTCATGGACAGCAGCATCCGCTTGACATCGGGATGCCCGGCAATTTTCACTTTTGCGCCGCTTTTATCATCAATGCGCGTTCCCTGCACACGCTCGTTCGCATAAGCAAAAGCCAGTTGATACGCCCGCTCCGCAAGCGCCACCCCCTGTAGCCCGACACAAAGCCGCGCATTGTTCATCATGATAAACATATTTTTCAGGCCTTCATTCTCCGCCCCTATCAGCCAGCCGGTCGCGCCGCCTTTATCGCCAAACTGCATCGTACAGGTTGGCGCGGCATGAATGCCCATTTTATGCTCCAGCCCTACAGCTTTTACATCATTACGCTGCCCCGGATTCCCTGCCGCGTCAGGAATAAATTTCGGCACAAGAAACATGGAAATTCCTTTGGAGCCTTCCGGCGCGTCCGGAGTCCGCGCCAGCACCATATGCACAATATTTTCTGTGAAGTCATGTTCACCATAGGTAATAAAAATTTTGGAGCCTGTTAATTTATAAGAGCCATCTGTCTGCTTCCCGGATTTGCAGCGCAGCGCGCCAAGATCTGTTCCGGCCTGCGGTTCGGTCAGTTGCATACTGCCCGTCCATTCGCCTGAAATCATTTTTACGAGATAGAGATTCTTCTGTTCGTCTGTCCCGTATTCATGCAGCGCCTCGATTCCCGCCTGCGTCAGCAACGGACAGAGCCCGAACGCCATATTTGCCGATTGCCACATTTCCTGCAGCGCAAAAGTCAGTACCCACGGCAAACCCTGTCCGCCATAAGCCGGATCAAACGGCACGGCATTCCAGCCATTTTCCCGAAAGGCTGCATAGGCTTCCCTAAATCCGTCGGGCGTCGTCACAGTACCCTCCTGCAAAATACAGCCCTGCCTGTCCCCGCTATGATTGAGGGGCGCAAGAATATCCGCTGCCAGCCGTCCTCCTTCGGTCAGCACCACCCCGATCATCTCGCGATCAAGCGTGCCGTCTTTCAGGTGTGGCAAACGGTCAATATCAACAACATGACCAAGGATAAACATCATCTCCCTGATGGGCGGGGTGTATGAATCCATCAATATTCTCTCCTTGTGAATTATTTCTGCGTCATATTATAGAACGGCAAAGACAGATCGCCTAATTCAGAATATTTCTTATCATGGAAAAGAAACTTTCCGAACCATCGGACGAACGCGCAGAAGTAAAATCTGCTGCGACAGTACTTTCCTGCTGTTTTTCATGCGCGGCCATCATGGTTTTACGCCAGATTTCAGCTGGAAGACCACCGCCAGTAACACCTTTCATAGGACTGTTATCATCATTGCCAAGCCAGACTCCGGCAACATACTGTCCGGTAAAACCGACAAACCACGCATCACGGAACCCCTGTGAGGTTCCTGTTTTTCCTGCCGCCGGAAAAGGAAGGCGGGCACGCTGCCCTGTACCACGCGTAATAACATCCTCCATCATATCCCGCAATTCTCCGGTCGCATAACGACTTACCGCACGGGAGCCACGATTCAGGTCTGCATGGACATAAAGAAGATTATCCTCGTCATCGGTGATACGGGTAATCCCATAAGGCCGTAATTCTGTACCATCATTGGCCATCGTACCATAGGCTGTCACCAGCTCGATCAAAGGGACGCCGCTACTACCCAGTGCCAGACTTAAATCGCGTGCAAGATCTGCCCTGATCCCCATTTTGTGGGCAAGATTAATCACATTACCAACCCCGACATCGCGCATCAACCGTACCGCCGACGTATTCAGAGACAAAACCAGCGCATCCGTCAGCGAGACATCACCGCGATATTCATTTTCAAAATTTTCCGGCCTGTACTTTCCTTCCGAAAGTGGCGCGTCTACAATGCGGTCATAAGGCCGCCAGCCTCCTTCAAGCGCAGCAAGAAAAACAAAAGGTTTAAAAGCCGAACCGGGAGGCCGTCTTGCCTGTGTTGCACGGTTGAACTGGCTGTCCTTGAAATTCGCGCCGCCAATCATCGCCAGAATAGCCCCGTCACGCGCCATGACAATAAGTGCTCCCTGCGTGACAGCACGGTCTTTATTCTGCCGCAATATTTCGGCAAAAATCTCTTCGGCGGCATGCTGGATATCCGGATCAAGCGTCGTTCCAATCGTCAGGTTTCTATCCGTAGGGCCGATCATCTCGCTCAGATCCGCTGTAATCCAGTCGGTAAAATAACGCTCCCCCTGTCCAACGGATGGTTTTGGCAAAGCCGCCTGCCCCCGCATACTCTGGCTCTTCATCTCTTTTTCCGTGATATAGCCGGCATCTTCCATCGCCGACAGAACAACTTTCGCACGCCGCGCCGCCAGTTCCGGATTGCTCTGCGGAGAATAACGTGACGGCGCTTTCAAAAGTCCGGCCAGCATCGCTGATTCATAAAGGGAAATATCATGTATCGGTTTATCAAAATATGTCTGTGAGGCCGCATCCACTCCATAGGTTCCCGCACCGAGATAAACACGGTTCAGATAGGCTGTCATAATCTCGTCTTTGGTCAATTGCCGCTCCATCCAGACGGCAAGCAGAGCTTCCTGAATCTTGCGTTTGAGTGTGCGTTCCTGACTCAGAAACAGATTTTTAGCAAGCTGCTGCGTAATCGTCGAGCCACCCTGCACAACCCGTCCTTCTTTCAAATTCCGTGCCATCGCACGGAGCAATCCCACCGGATCAATGCCAAAATGCTTATAAAAACGGCGATCTTCCACCGCCATCACCGCATAGACAAGATGCCCCGGCACCGCATCAAGACTGACACTCACTCCTTTTAACTCGCCATAACGCGCCAGCTCCGATCCATCATTGGCATGAATCGTAATGGCAGAGCGCCGCTCGAAATGCGGAGATTCGACAATCCCCGGAAGCTCCATCGCATACCACGCCGTAAGAAGGCCAAGAGCAATCCCCGCCCACAACCCCCCGACAAACATCCATTTCATCCCGCGCAGAAGGAATGATTTTGCCTCTTTTTTCTTTTTCTTTGCAGCCATTGTTCTTTTTACTTTTGAAGTATCCTATCAGGCTTGATAGAATTATTTTAATCTGAAGACAATATTTTCTTCTATGTATAGTAGTTTAAGTTAAGAATAAGATGTTTACCCTATACCGTCATTACACGGCTTGTCCGTTTAATCTATTGATTTATATGGATCACACGCATAAAGCGTGTGATGACGTGCTTTAAAAAGTGACTATTTCTAAATTAAAATTACTGTACAATTCAAATTAATCAGATATATCTGCCTTTTTATTTTCAGGGAAACCTTTCCCGTAATTCTTTTAATATTTACTTTTGTAGCACTGGTCTTCTATAAGTGCAATCTGGTATAATCATACAGCAATTAAAACATATTCTCACTGAGATAAATATAATGTCGGGAAATCGGTTCGGAACATTATTTCAATATCATAGCTGGGGCGAAAGTCACGGCGAGGCGATTGGCTGTGTCGTGGATGGCGTACCGCCGGGAATTTCTCTTGTTGCAGAAGATATCCAGCATTATCTGGACAGCCGCAGCCCCGGACGTTCCCGCCATACAACGCAGCGGCGGGAGTCCGATCATGTCGAGATTCTTTCGGGCGTTTTCAGCGGTAAGACCACCGGAACCCCGATCAGCCTGATGATCCGTAATGAAGATGCCCGCTCCAAAGACTATGACGGGATCAGGGATAAATTCCGCCCCGGCCATGCTGATTATACCTACCATGCTAAATACGGTCATCGTGACTATCGCGGCGGCGGACGCGCCTCGGCACGTGAAACCGCCATGCGGGTCGCCGCAGGCGCTATTGCCCGAAAAATCCTTGAAACACAGATTGACCCGCATATTCTTATTCGCGGCGCAGTGATCCAGATTGGAAATCTGGCCTGTTCTCGCGAGAAATGGGACTGGGGCGAAATTTTAAAAAACGATTTTTATTGCCCTGATGGCACAATGATCCGGAAATGGGAAACTTTTCTTGATGAAAAGCGCACATCCGGCTCCAGCGCCGGTGCTATCGTAGAAGTTCAGGCCACAGGAATTCCGGCGGGTCTGGGCGCACCCGTCTATGACAAGCTTGATGCGGATATTGCCAAAGCCCTGATGTCGATCAATGCGGCCAAGGGCGTGGAAATCGGCGATGGTTTTGACTGTGTCGCGTTGGGTGGCGAAGAGAATGCGGATGAAATAACAAGAGATGACAATGGCAAACCGCTCTTTTTATCTAACCATGCCGGCGGCATTCTCGGCGGCATTTCATCGGGGCAGGATATCATTGCCCGCGTGGCTTTCAAACCGACAAGCTCGGTTCTGACACCGCGCCAGACCCTTGATACAGAAGGCAATGAAACTACAGTCGTTACCAAAGGCCGTCACGATCCCTGTGTCGGTATTCGTGGAATGCCTGTTGCCGAGGCCATGCTGGCGTGCGTGCTTGCCGATCACTGGCTGCGGCACAAGGCACAGTGTTTATAAATAACGGTGATAAATTGAACCGTATTGTATTCATCGTAAAAAAAGGAGTATAAAGTGTCCGTTTCCATCATTGAACAACTGCAACAAACGATATAAGGCTTTTTATTAATGTCCGCGTCCAAACTTGTCAGACCCGCTGCCAATTATAAGGAAAGCTTCCTTGAGGCGCTGCACGAATATCATCAGGAAGGAAACTTTCTTTATAAAGATATTGCCCTGCTGAAAAACAGTTTTAATGACTATATAAAAGAACTACGCGCCGAAAGGGGTCACCCGCACCAGCCCTATCAGAAATGGGTCGAGCCTGTTCCGGAAACGGTGACATGGCTGGTCAAGGATACGGATTATATCGGCACCGTCGACATCCGCCACCGTCTGAACTGGCATCTGGAGAAGTGGGGCGGACATATTCACTTCATTATCCGTCCTTCCATGCGCGGCATGGGATTTGGCCGGAAAATATTGCTCAAAGCCATGCCCATCGCCAATTATCTTGGTATTGAAAAAGCCCTGCTAACTGTTGATCCCGCAAATGCCGCCGCCATCCGGATCATTGAATCATGTGGCGGCGTTTTTCAGGATGAATTTCCAGAAACCAATCAGTTTCCTGCAAGAAAATGCTATCTGCTTGATTGCACGTAAGCGGGAGCAGACACTCCATTATGACAGGATAAACATCACTTCCCCGCCAGTCTTGCCCCGCCATCAAGCCGAATGACACTGCCATTCAGGTAACTGTTTTCAACAATATGCAGCACGAGCTTTGCAAACTCTTCGGGCTTTCCCATACGAGGGGGGAAGGGAACATTCAACTCGATCGCCTCACGAATATCATCGCGCACCCCTTCCATCATCGGAGTCTCGATCGCGCCGGGAGCAATCGCCATAACGCGAATACCGTTCCGCGCCAGATCCCGCGCCGCCGGAAGAGTCATGGCCACAATAGCGCCTTTTGAAGCGCTATAGGCAACCTGCCCCATCTGGCCCTCAAAGGCGGCAATCGAAGCTGTATTGATAATAACGCCGCGCTCCCCGTCATCCGTCAGCGGTTCTTGCATCGCCATATCCGCCGCCACAAGCCGCATTGTATTGTAGGTTCCCAGAACATTGACATGCAGGGTCTTGTGAAAATGATCCAGATCCGCAGCACCTTCTTTACCAACGATTTTCCTGCCGATCAGAATTCCGGCACAATTGACAAGAATTCTGGCAGCGCCATGCGCCTGACGGGACGCTGCCAAAGCCTGCTCTACGCTTTTTTCATCAGCAACATCACAGGAAACGGCCAAACCGCCAATCTCCTGCGCCGTACTCTTTACAGCATCCCCGTTAATATCCCAAAGCGCAACTTTCGCCCCCGCCTCTGCCAGCATCCTTGCTGCCGCCGCCCCCATGCCCGAACCGCCGCCCGTCACAATTGCCGCAATATTTTTTAAATGATCCATGCTCTTCTCCTCTGTCTCAAAATGTTCTACGATAACCGGAACCCGTATTCAATCTCTCATAATAAAGGATCAGGAAATAAACAGTTCCTTTTTAAAAATGTCCTTTGCCGCTGCGGCCCTGACTCTCATAACGTCCGGAACCGCTTTGGCAGAAGATCCGGTTATACAAACGATCTGTGACTCCCGAACGCCGATTCTTGTTGTTGATTATTTCAGTGCACAAAAACCGGATTACGGCACACAACACTCCACACCGATCCTTGATCTGGACGGGGATCATATTCCGGATATCCATCATGGTGATCTCATCGCAAAAATCGCCGGTTTTCATGGCAAACAGGTTCTAACCTACGGACTGCCGGAAAATAACGGCTATATCATGACATATAATCTGGTTGCCGATG
>PFTR01000131.1:18158-18300 GCA_002789675.1 Alphaproteobacteria bacterium CG_4_9_14_3_um_filter_47_13
CCGGACGCATCAAACGTCACGAAATGCCCAGACCGGCGGCTATTATCATGTCCATTGGCATGACCTATACACTCAACAACCCCTTTCATCTTCTAGGAAAAGAACGCGGTTTTACACCGGAAAATATTGGAAACCGAAAAGA
>PFTR01000001.1 GCA_002789675.1 Alphaproteobacteria bacterium CG_4_9_14_3_um_filter_47_13
CGATTTTCTGGGACCACCTCTTAGAATGCTGGTAAAGCGCGAGACATCGCAAAGGGTGCTTGCGGTATCCTTTGACCGTGCGCTATGGGAAAAAAGGACAAGCCCAAGGGCATTTGCAATGTTTAATAGGGCGTTGAATATCTGCCAAGCGATAAAGTAGTGACTGACGGCCTCCTCCATTCCTTTTGCCCTCAACATATACAGACCCAGTGAATTATTGGCTGTGGCCAGAAACATGGAGATGGCATAGGGCGCACCCCAGCGTATGATTTTGATACATTCGTGTATTTCCGGTTTAAGAATGTTGCCCGTATTTTTGAACGTCTTCCACAAATACAGCACACTGACCGAAAAGTAGGCAAAACCGTAAATCCATATGACATATAGGATTTCTATGGCACCGAAGGGAAATAGGCCACCTATGCTGATTAACAACAATATAACTGGCAGGGATTCAGAAATGTTGAAATCCCGTATATGGCCTTTTCCAAGACTATTACCCTGCGATATGAGCAGAAAAATTCTGCCAAAAAGAGCCAGTAAGACGGGAAAGAGCCATATCATGGCGAAAGTGTTGTGGTTATGCCGAGCCAGAAAATAGTTGCCGAAACTGCAAGAGCGCAAAGAGGTAATAAAACGAGAAAAGCACTGGTTAGATAGGAAGCCGCCTTTTCCGGTTTCTGTCCGATTAAATAGGCCAAGGCTTCCTGCATCCCCATGGCACCGAGAATAGCGGCCAGTGTTATCGTTGTGACGAACAGTCCGTAAGTCCCATAATCTTCGATCGTCATAAGGCGCGCCAGAATCACAATAACAAAAAGGTTGGCAACCCTTTGCAGTCCCCTGTTTGTTAGGACAGAAATAAACTGAAGGGCAATATCACGCACAGTTGGCAAGCCTTTCTTTTTCCGCGCTTTCGTGAGCAGGGAGGATCGTACCGTTAGGTAGTAAGTGTCGGACTTCGCAGTTCATTCGGTGTCCGGTTCGCTCATAGACAGCGGCTCTGATTTGTGTAATCAGTGTCAGAATATCTCTAGATGTCGCGCCGCCTGTATTGATGATAAAATTGGCGTGCAGTGGGGAAATCATCGCACCGCCACATGTCATACCTTTCAATCCGGCTTCTTCAATCGCCTTTCCGGGCGGGCCGACCGTTTCGTAAAGAGCCGGATCGCTCAGGAAAACCGAGCCGCAATTTGGCATTTTTCGCGGAAATTTCCGGTTGCGCTCTACAAGTGTTTTGACCATCTGCGTACGCAAAGTTTTGACATTGCCTGGTTCGTACTGGAAAGAGGCTTCGACGACAATCGCCTTTTCCTTTTGCTGGAAAATGGAGTGGCGATAGGCAAAGCAGCACTCCTGTTGGTTCAGTCGTTCAATAGCTCCGCTGACCGTGACATAGGTGGCTTCTGTCAACTGCTCGCCAATGCCTTTGCGGTTTGTCCCGCCGTTCATGACCACAAGGCCACCAAGTGTGCCGGGAACGCCGATCGCATGTTCGCAACCCTGCCAGCCTGAACGGATAACCGTGCTGACAAAACGGGGAATCCATATACCGGCTTGTGCTGTTACATGTCCGTCTTTTTCTATGTGTAGGTGAGACAGTGCCCGGCCAATATGGATGGCCACGCCACGAAACCCCGTATCATCGAACAAGATGTTCGAGCCGTCACCAATCACGACAGACGGCAATTCGCGCTCATGGATATAACGCTGGACATGGCAGATATCTTCTATTGTCGTTGGGGAGACTAGAATATCGGCAGAACCACCTATGCGCCATGTTCCGTATTCGGATAGTGGTACATTCGCCAGGACTTCACCGGACAAAAGTTTTTTTAAATCGTTATATATGGTCGTGCAATCCATTACGATTCTGTCACCTTTATCGTTACGCCAAGACCTTCCAGCTTCGCGGTTAGGTTGTTATAGCCACGCAAAGCCATATGGGCATCTTCGACAACAGTTTTACCTTCGGCGCATAGTCCGGCCATGATGACCGCCATGCTGCCACGCAGGTCAGTCGATTTGACGAGTGTGCCTTTAAACTTCACCGGGCCGTGTGTTGTGATCTTTCCTACTTCGGCCTCGATCGTGTTCTTACCACACATTTTTGCCAGTTCGTGCATACAGGCAATTCGTTCCGGGTAACGGTAATCAAAAATGCGGGATGTGCCATTTGCTATCAAACCGAGTAACACATAAAAAGGCTGCATGTCGGAAATAATGCCGGGATGTGTGCCGCAGGCCAGCTCGAATGGCTGTACCGATCCTGCCAGTAGGCAGTCGGGATGTACGTATATGGAGCTTTTCCCTTTGAGTAAATCTACGCCAGTTTTCTCGATGTGAATCAGAGGAATTTCCATCGCATCAAATGGCACGTTGTCAATCCGTATATCGCCTCCTGCCATTAGTGCATAGACGATCCAGGTCAGAGCCTCGATCCGGTCGGCCATTACTGGCATGTGCGTGCCGCCCAGCTTTTCCTGTCCGTGGATACGGATCAGGCTGTTCCCGAAAATCTCGATTGCTGCGCCCATCCGGCGTAGCAATTTTATAAGATCATCGATTTCCGGCGTGATATAGGCGTTGATGATCTCCGTCATGCCATCCGCTATGGCAGCGCAAATCAGGGCATTTTCCGTTCCGCCTACGGTGGAGATCGGAAAATTGATTTGCCCGGCCTTAAATCCGTCACCTGCGACTTCTATATAGTCCGATTTTTCTTCGACCATGCAGCCAAGCGCACGCCAGACCATGAGGTGCAGGTCATAGCCGCGACTGCCGATTTTGCACCCCCCGGGATAAGGAATACGTGCCCGCCCCGCTTTGCGGATTTGTCCGGCAACCAGAAGATAGGTTGTACGAATGGGGAACAGGCCATCGGTCATATCGAATGTGGCTTCGTCCAGATTGCCAGCTTTAATAGTTGCTGTGTCGTTTTCCCGATCAAATTCTACCTGTGCTCCAGCCATGCGCATAAAGCGGGCTTTATGATTGGCATCCACTAGTTCAGTCGGAAAACCGCTTAAAACAACTGTGTTGTCGGTCAGAAGCGCCGCTGCCAGAAGCCGGGTTGCTGCATTCTTTGCACCCGATAGCCGTACGGTTCCTTTGGGTGTCTGTCCTCCCTCAATCGTTGCGGTTAAAGGATGTCCTGCTTCGATCAGTTCTGTTAAATTTTTCATGTGTTTTCCTTTTTTCACTGACGCATTTAAATTGGACAACTATGATGACAATGGTCATTAAAGCTTATATCCAACAGGAATTCATTTTTTCTATAATTAGCAAATTTCTAACACATAATACCCAGACCTCCAAGCCTGACAGCAGAGGGTGTCTGTTTCGGGGTGCTACGATAATAACTTAAAGCTTTGTATTTTCATAAAATGGTGCGGGCGGGGGGACTTGAACCCCCACGGCCATACGGCCAACGGATTTTAAGTCCGCAGCGTCTACCATTCCGCCACGTCCGCATTTATGATGTTCATCTATAGCTTTGATAGGCTCGAGTGCCAAGGAAAACTTACGCAACTTTTTCTTCTTTTTTATCGATATCTGTCATATGGGCGCCAAGATTATTCATAATTTTTATAAAATCAGGAAAACTGGTATGGATCGGGCGGGCATCATCAATCTCGACAGGGTCATCGGTGACGCAGCCCAGAACCAGAAAACTCATGGCAATGCGGTGATCCAGCATTGTATCAATCATAACGCCGCCACGCGGGGGTTTGCCAGTGCCGTGGATTATCAGGCTCTCTTCGCCTTCTTCCAGCCTGACCCCGCACGCCAGAAGTCCCTGCGCCATTCTGGCAAGGCGGTCGCTTTCCTTGACGCGAAGCTCGGAAAGCCCGGTCATGGTTGTTATGCCTTTGGCGCAGGAGGCCGCAACAGCCAGAACAGGGAATTCGTCAATCATACTGGCCACACGCTCCGGCGGAACACGGATGCCCGCAAGACGGTTGCCGCCTTTGACAAGGATATCGGCAACCTGTTCTCCGGCCTCGCTATGCCTGTTTTTGAAAGTAATATCCGCGCCCATCTCGATCAATGTCTGGAAAAGTCCTGTTCTGCGTTCATTGATGCAGATATGGGAGAGCCGGATTTCGGCGCCGTCAATAAGGAGCGCGGCAACAACCGGAAAAGACGCGCTGCTGGGGTCTCCGGGGATATCAATGGCACAGCCATGAAGCCGTTGCCGCCCCTTCAAACGGATGGCATGGCCGCCATTTTTTAGAATTTCTGTATCAATCTCTATGCCAAAATGCCGCAGCATATTTTCAGTATGATCCCGTGTGGGTATTTTCTCGATCACTGTTGTCACGCCCTCGATATTCAGGCCTGCGAGCAGGATGGCGGATTTGACCTGTGCCGAGGCCACCGGCATTTCATAGTCAATGGCACGAAGATGACCCGAGCCTTTTATTGTTAAGGGCAACCGGTTGTTTTCCCGTCCCAGACACTGCGCCCCCATGTCCTGCAGGGGGTCAATGACCCGCCCCATCGGTCTTTTGACGAGGGATGAATCACCCGTGAGTGTCGCCGTTACGGGATGTCCGGCAATCAGTCCCATAAGCAGCCGGGTCGAGGTTCCGCTGTTCCCCATATCAAGAACACTATCCGGTTCATGCAGGTTACCAAGTCCGGTTCCAAAAACGCGCCAGAGACCGTCATGACCACGGTTGACCCTGCCGCCAAGCTGGCGCACGGCCTGCGCGGTATTCAGGACATCCTCGCCTTCCAGCAGACCGCTGATCATGGTTTCTTCCCGGGTCAGAAGCCCGAGTATCAGCGCCCGGTGTGACATGGATTTATCACCCGGAATGCGGGCTGTGCCGTGAAAAGACTGTGTTTTTGCCGAGCGAAGAGCGTGAGGAAATGACATGGATTCTGTCCGAAAAATAAAGGGTTATGTCTGTTGGTCGAAACTGGATAATTTGCCGTTATAAGCTTCGTTGAATTTATTGAAATCCTCCAGAGGAATGGCTTTCGAGTAGCGGAATCCCTGCACCTCGTCGCATTCTTCAAGCGCCAGAAAGGCTTCGTGCTCCCTGGTTTCGACACCTTCGGCAATGACTTTAAGATTGAGGGAATGCCCCAGCCGGACAATGGTACGCGCAATGGCCGCATCATCCGGATTATTCAGCGCGTTGCGAATGAAAGACTGGTCGATTTTCAGACGGTCAATCGGAAACTGCCGTAAATAGGATAGCGAGGAATAACCGGTGCCAAAATCATCAATGGCAAGCTCTATGCCCAGTTCGTGCAGATTTTGCAGTGTCTGGACTGCAAAGGTCATATCCTCCATAAAGACGCTTTCTGTGACTTCCAGTTCCAGATTTTTGGGTTCCAGCCCGGTTTCGAGAAGAATTTTGTCAACTGTTGCCACAAGATCGCTTTTATAAAACTGGGCGCCGGAAACATTGACGGCAATTCGAATGTCATGTCCCGCCGCCTGCCAGCTTGCCGCCGCGTGACAGGCCGTAAGCAAGACCCATTCACCGATGGGGACAATCAGTCCCGATTGCTCGGCAATGGGAATAAAATCGACAGGAGAGATATAGTGCCCCCCTTCTTTGCTGTTATCGGGCTTCCACCAGCGAATGAGGGCTTCGGCGCCGATAATTCTTCCGGAACCGAGATCAAACTGCGGTTGATAGAACAGTAAAAACTGCTTTTTCTCCATAGCATCCCGTAAATCCCGTAACATCTGGAATCTCTGTTGGACAGCACGGTCAAAATCTTCCGAGTATTCCTTGATCGTATCACGGCCTTCTTCTTTGGCGCGGTTGAGAGCAATATCGGCATTTTTCAGCACCTGATCGGGGTCGGTGCCGTTGTCGGGAAAAGCCGCAACGCCTACCGAAGAGCGGATCTGGAAGTTCTCGTTGAAAACTTTGAAAGGCTCGGAGCGAATAATAGAGGCGATTTTTTCTCCGACGATTCTGGCGCTGCCTGTTCCCTTTGTCAAAGCAATGGTAATGGCAAATTCATCTTCTCCTGATCTGGCGACAATGGCGGACTCTGGTAAAGAGCTGCGCAAACGTTTGCCAATGGCGCGTAGAATAGCATCTCCGACATTATGACCCATTGAATCATTAATATCCTTGAACTGGTCGATATCAACAGCAATGACCGCAAAACGATTCGGAGAAGCATCATTTGCCCCTGTTTTCCGTGCCTGTTCGTTAATTGTCTGGATAAATAATGTACGATTGGGAAGCCCTGTGAGGGTATCGTAATAAGCCAGTTTATGGATCTGGTCTTCGGCGGTATTCTTAATGAGTTTTATATTTTCCGCATTTTGTTTAATAAGCCGCAGGGCCAGAGCAATGGAACCGCCGATTTCATCGCCCGGATCAAAGGGAGACTCTTTAATATCAGGGTTTTCAGGGTTTTTTGAAGCCCTGATGAGGGTGTCCCGCATGAAAAAGATCGGTTCCAGTAACCAGTGGCCAAGCGCAATCATTAAAACTGTTGTGACAAAAGCCGACATCAGCAGCATAATAAGAATGGTTTGTTCTATATAATTATTGACTTTATTTTCCACATGGCTGGAATCAAGTTTGGCAATAACATAATAAGGCGTACCGCCTAACATTTTCGGGCTATAGACGACACTATAGAAATTACCGTCTGTACTATAATAATCATCAGGCAGTGTAATCAGACCTGTGGTGCGATCCGTTTTTATTCGAATGACCGCAGGTTGTCCGTAGCTGCGGATAAGCTGTCCGTCAACACTGGCATAGACAGCAAGACCCTGAACCCGCGTTAAAGTTGTCAGTTCTCCTATTTTTTCATCGGTAAAGGGAGAGAGTCCGATTTGGGTTGCCCCTTTATGAATAAGAGGAACAAGCGCTGACCGGCCTTCTTCGGTGAGCTGTTCCAGCTGGGCGTTTCTCTGGTTTGTAATTGTAATGCTCATAATCCCGACCTGAACGGTTAGAATTGTCAAAAACACGACCAGCGTGATGCGCCAGCTCAGGCGGCTTTTCCAAATCTGGGTCGGAGAGAAAATCCGGCGCAGATCCTTATCGTGACTTACGGTAAAAGTCTTTTTTCTATCCAGTTTACGATTAAAAGACCAATCCATAAGCGCCTGTTTACGTAACAATAAAGACATATATTCCTTTATTTTTCTTACCCCGTTTTCCAGTGGGTGTTTGCTCAAGTACCGTTTCTCCGCTGGTATTCCAGTAAAATTTCTACAACCTATATAAGAATAACGTAAAATACCTTAAGAAGATCTTTATATAACCAGATACTAAAATGAAAAATTATTTATTAACTATTTGGTTTATAAAGAAAAAATGCTTTTTAAAAATTTTATTCTTTTTTGTCCCAAATTTTAAAATTCATTCTAATCTCATAAATAGTTTGATGCGATACACCATGGAATAGCAGTTATCTGAGTTGTGTCCTCATTTTGCATGCCGAGCGGCAGGGGGATGATTTCGCCAAAAGATGTCTGTATTTTGAAAATGCGCTGTTCTTTCTTTTCAAGTATAAAAGTTTCTTTGGAAACAGGCAAACGATAAAAAACAGCACCATTCCGGCACAAAAAATTTTCAAAAACAATCTGTTCTTGCGGTTCAGACAGATTAATCCCTGACATTTCAAAGGCTTGTGCATAAAGCTGCGGCGCGATTCCGCCTGTGTAGCACCCGGCGGCACAGCCGCAGGATGTTGCTTTTTTTGTATGCGGCGCGCTGTCCGTTCCGGCAAAAAACTTTGTATTCTGGCTGGCGGTAACGGCTTCACGCAAGGCTTGACGGTCTTCTTCGAATTTGACAAGCGGCATACAATAAAGATGGTATTTAAGTCCCTGAAGGAGATGGCCGATGGTATAAAGCAAATGTTGCGGTGTGATGCTGGCAGCCATATTATCGGTTTGCGTTACCAGATCCACAGCGGTTTTTGTCGTCAGATGCTCGGCCACGATGCGCAGCTTTTGGTGACGGTCAAGAAGGCGGGGCATATGGTTGCGGTAGAATTCTTCTTCGGCGTTCGTCTGGCGTGAAAAATAATCTTCGGGACGCATACCATGGTGTTCGCCATGAACGCAGAGAATGATTCCGGCCTCTGCCATGGCTCCAAAAACACCATTTTCAATGAAAGACCGGAAGTCTGTGCTGTGTTCTGCGCCGGTTGTCCCGTGAGGGGGGTAATATTTGCAGGCACGCAGCAAGCCGCTTTTTGCGCCGTCTTCAATCATGGCCGCCGTTGTATCTTTTGTCAGATAAAGGGGCACAATAATATCTTCAAAGGCATGTCCCCCTGCTTGCCGGAGCTGTTCCAGATAATCTTCGATACTCCAGTATGGCAAAGGATACTTCTTAAAAACCTTGGCCACAGGGGGCTTTGTATTGGGCATTGCCAGAATTCCGGCGCATCCCATGGCCAGATGGTCTTTTATCATAAAAGGCATGATGTCGCCCTGTCTGAAGTGCGCGTGAAGATCGTACCATTTAGGGAGTTTTATTTTCATGATTCTGTATAAATTTCCTTTGATATTTAAAATGTAATGAAAAACCTGTCATTTTTAAAGTCGTTATATACTGAAAGTTAAGGATGTTAGAAAATAATAAGAGGGTGGAATCATTCTTTGGTATTAAAATATGGAAATTATTCGGGAGAGTCCCGAGCATCATTTTTTGACATTTCTGGAAAGGATCAGGATAGAACCGGAAGGGTGGCTTGGTTATCATTTTTCCCTGTCTAAAAAAATACTTTATCAGGATATGATTGTCGCGTTTGATCTTATTGCCGATAAATTATCCATTTTGCAGCATGAAAGCGATGATATTGTCCTGATACTGGCTGAAAAAACCAGAGAATATGCGCCGGCGTTTTTATATCAGTTTACCGATGGTGATATTGTTTTTTTAGCAAAACCGGAAAAAAGCCGCGACCGGGATGCCATCCATGATCTTTATCATGAAATGCAAAATCTGATAGGAGAAAATTTTTGCCGCTACCATCATCTCGGGGATAGCCTGTATGAATATCAAAAGCTGGTTGATGCGCGGTTTCTTTCGGCAAACCGGATGAATGCCTATAAGGCAATGGCCGATATTCATAGAATACAAAGTCTGCCGATACGCCGGGGGCGGCACGAAGATGCGGTGATCCTCATTGTTGAAGATGACCGCTTCTCGGCTTCTTATGCTGCCAATATCCTGAACAGGGAATATGATATTATTCTTGCCAAAACAGGAGAGGATGCTATCGGCCTATACATCGAACATGCGCCGGATATTGTCTTTCTTGACATCCATTTGCCCGGCATTGACGGACTTGAAACGCTTCGGGCGCTGCGAAGAATAGATCCCCATGCCTATGTCTTTATGCTCAGTGGCGATACGGTGAAGCCTAATATTATAGAGGCCGGAAAAGAAGGCGCCGCCGGATTTCTGAAAAAGCCGTACGGCAAAGAGCGAATGCTGTCTGCTGTTCACCAGTCACCTTTTGTCATCGCGTTAAGAAAAAAGGCTCTTCCCCGGAAATAAGTGGAGGGCGGTCTTGGGATGCTCTATATTTTAAAATATGGATAACGGTCATCAAACATCTCTGGAACGGGGCGCGAATCTGATCCGTCATCTGACGGGCGCGCTATCCGATACACCGGGTGTCTACCGGATGCTGGATGAAAGTGGAAATGCGCTTTATGTCGGGAAGGCAAAATTTTTAAAAAAGCGCGCTGGATCTTATGCTCATATAGAAAGGCTTCCCTTACGGCTCCAGCGGATGGTGGCGGAAACGTATGATATGATTTTTGTGCATACGCATACCGAGATTGAAGCACTTTTACTTGAATCCAACCTGATTAAAAAACTCGAGCCGCGATATAATATCCTGTTGCGGGATGATAAGTCTTTTCCCTATATTTTGCTGACGGGTGACCATGATTTCCCGCTGCTGACCCGCCATCGCGGTGTACAGAAGCGCAAAGGCGACTATTACGGCCCTTTTGCCAGTGGTCTTGCCGTCAACCGTACAATTGTTGCGCTGCAAAGAGCGTTTATGTTGCGCAATTGTACCGATCATTTTTTCAGCCAGCGTACACGCCCCTGCCTGCAGTATCATATCAAGCGCTGTAATGCCCCTTGCGTTGGCCATGTGAGCAGGGAAGACTATGCCGTACAGGTGAAACAGGCCAAAGATTTTCTGTCCGGGAAGAGTGCGTATGTTCAGGAAACTCTGGCAAAGGCCATGCAAAAAGCCAGCCTTGAGCAGGATTACGAGAAAGCAGCCGCGTTTCGGGACCGTATCCGTGCCCTGACGGCTATTCAGGTGCGGCAGGATATTAATGTTAAAAATCTCGGAGATGCCGATATTATCGGGCTCGTCCAGAACGGCTCCAAAAGCTGTATTCAGGTTTTCTTTTTTCGTGGTGGCCAGAATTTTGGCAATCGTGCCTATTTCCCGCGTCATGGAGGAGATGAACAACCCGAGGATATTCTTGCCGCCTTTATCTCCCAGTTTTACGAGAATAAACCTGTCCCGCCGGAAATTGTAGTGAGCCATGCTCTGAAAGAAAAAAGTTTGCTGGAAGATGCTTTTAGCGCTTGCAAAGGAAAGGGCAGAAAGGTCCGTATCACAGTCCCGCAGGGCGGTGCGCGGAAAAGGCTGGTGGAGTTTACTCTCAAGAATGCGCATGATGCGCTGGAGCAGGAAAGCCTGAAGACAGCTTCGGAAAAAAGTCTTCTTGAAAAAACAGCGCTTCTGTTTGCTATAAAAGAGCCCCTGAAACGTATCGAAATATACGATAACAGCCATATTTCCGGTACGAATATGGTCGGGGCAATGGTTGTCTCCGGAGAGGAAGGCTTTCGTAAAAGTGCCTACCGCAAGTTTAATATTAAACAGGCCGGTGAGAGTGATGATTACGGCATGATGCGTGAAGTTATGACGCGGCGTTTTAAAAATGCTGCAAAAGAGGATGGACCCGATCTTCTGTTGATTGATGGGGGGCAAGGGCAGTTGAATGCGGTTATGGAGGTTCTGGAGGAATTGGGAGTTGTAGATAGGCTCTGTGTTGTGTCGATTGCCAAAGGGGTCGATCGCAATGCCGGACGGGAAAAATTCTTTATGAAAGGAAGGGATGTCTTCCAGTTGCCTGAAAATGACCCGGTTCTGCATTATCTGCAAAGATTACGGGATGAAGCGCATCGTTTTGCTATTGGTGCCCACCGTGCCCGCCGTGCAAAAGATATTTCAAAATCGCCGCTCGACGGGATACCGGGAATCGGTGCCAAGCGTAAGAAAATATTGTTGCATCACTTTGGCTCCGGTGGAGAGGTTGCCCGTGCCGGTATTCAGAACCTGCAGCAGGTGCCGGGAATTTCAAAAGCCGTTGCGGAAACTATTTATAATTATTTCCATGAATCATGAATGCAATGTGATGAGAATCACGAGCAGGGCAAGCAAGGTAAGTCAGAAAACCGGATTGGCCTTGATCGACTGCCAAAATTTTTTACGCAATATCCTCTGTATCAGCGCCGTATTGTTACGGGGGGGCGATAATTTCAACAAGGCGTAAGGGCATAAAAATTTCACTAAAAACATTTTAAAATCAAGGACTTTGTAGTTTAAACGATTTATAGACAAAAATAATCAAGAATCTTTCTTGCAGATAAATTCATGTGCTGGTATCTTCTGCACTATTCAGGATAAAGACTGCTTTACGGTATTTTTTACGTTTACCAAGCGTATAAAATATTGGTTTTATATATAAAACAGAGGAAAAACGTATGTTTCATCGCCCTAGACCAGAAGAACAGGAATCTGAGAAAAAAATTCAGGAACAATCGAAATTAAACCAGAAAACAATTTCTGACAGAATACCTGCACAGGCTGCCAGTCAGAAGATCGCTGAGCAGAAAATAGAATCCACACCCTTAAAAGAGGAAAAAGTTATGAAGAATGATCCACAAGAGAGCCGTGAATACGAAAACCGTCCTATGGAAACACCTGCAGGGGCGGTATTCCAGCGTCCACCGCAGATGCAGCGTAGCGTTCAGGCTTTCGGAGGAAACACATCTTCTTATTCCGGTACGTCTCACAATCCTTATGAGTCCTCCAAAGGAGCAGAGCGTCGTCTGGTTATTGGTCAGGGCATTACCATGTCCGGTGAGATCGAGGCTTGCGATTACCTGTTAGTAGAGGGCACATTGGAAGCTGCCTTAAAAGGCGCAAAAATTCTGGAGATAGCCGAATCAGGAACATTCTACGGTACAATTGAAATCGAGGAAGCTACAGTAGCCGGACGTTTTGAAGGTGATATGACGGTTGCTGGACGTTTGACAGTGAAATCCGGTGGTTCTGTAACGGGCGCAGTGACTTATAAAGAGCTGGCTGTTGAAGCCGGAGCAACACTTGACGGAAAAGTCAGTCCGCTTGCAGCAGCAGGGGCGGCGGCCAAAACCGAAAACGTAAAAAAGTCGATGGCTCCAAAAAATGATAATTCCGGCCTGAATACGAACCAAGGTACGGAATTACCATTTTCGAGCAATGCCGTCGCTGCGGAATAATTAAAGGTCGTACGCTTATTCGTTTGTGTACGGACAGAAAATATTGCAAAGCCATAAAATAGTGACAGTAAAGTTGCCAGTATTCTATTGCTGGCTAGGAAGACAGCGACATTTCATGCGCGCTGTCATGATAGTTTGTGTGATTCTCTCTTTTCCATTAGGTATTATTGGCAGTGTGAAAATATCCCAGTCTATAACCGCGAACAGAGCCTTGGCGGCAACGCGTGCCATGACACCGGAACAGGAGACAGTTAGGACAGCGTTCTCAAAAAACGAACGAAAACGTTATGCGGCTGTTCTCGGCAAGTTTGTCATCGGCAACCCTGAAAAAATTTATAGACTGATCGACCGCGATTTTCTGGTTATGTTTCATGAGCCGGATTTAAAAAGACAGGATGGCGAAACAGGAATTTGGCAATATCGTACAGAATCCTGTGTTCTTGATATTTATTTCGGATCAGCACAGCAAGGGCTTCGGCCTGTTATTCACTATGAAGTCAGACCGCGTCAGATGGCAGAGTTTATATCTGTCAATTCTTTGCCGGGTTATAAAATTGATAATGCCGCCTGTCTTCAGGAAATATATCGACAACAGACGATATTATAACCATCTCTAATGGAATAAAATATAAGAGACAATTCTGCTAAAGCTTCCCGTTATCAATATAAACACAAACACAAACACAAACCCGCTTGAATAAAGCGAGATCCCTATAATAATCCGGTTGTACGAAACGAACGCTTTTGGGCACATTCAAGATTGTGTTTTTTCTCGATCTTCTTCCAAAATCATTTTACGGGAAAGTTTGCCAATCATCGTTTTGGGCAATGCTTCATGGCGGATTTCAATTTGTCTAGGAATCTCTATTTTTGAAATTTTATCTTTCAAAAAGATTTTGATATCTTCTGCCGTTAAATCACGCCCATCACGGGGCTTAATCCAGACCTTGACAATTTCCCCGCGTGCTTTATCCGGGATTCCTGCAACGATGCATTCCTCGACATTGGGGTGGAGATATATGGCTTCTTCAACATGACGTGGATAAACATTATAGCCGTTTGTTATGATCAGATCTTTAATCCGGTCAACAATAAAAAAATAGCCATCCTCATCCGCATAGGCAATATCACCTGTATGAAGTTTACCATTTCTCAGGACATTCTTTGTCTCTTCAGGATTTTTGTAATAGCCTTTCATCACCTGGGGGCCACGTACGCAAAGCTCTCCTTTTTCTCCCGGTATAACGATATTCCCCGTTTCGGGGTCTATCAATTCGACAATCGTGCCTGGTACAGGCAGGCCGATGGACCCCATTTTATTTTCACCTGCAATGGGATTGGCACAGACAACAGGGCTTGTTTCTGTTAACCCGTATCCTTCGACAACAACACAACCCGTATTTTTTTCAAATAATTTCTTAACTTCAATCGGAAGTGGCGCACCACCCGATATGCAATATTTCAAAGAGGTTAAATTAAAAGAATTAATACGTGGATGATTATTGATGGCATTATAAATCGCGGGAACAGCAGGAAAATAATGTGGCTTCTTTTTATTGATGGTCTTTAATGTCTGTTCCAGATCAAAGCGGGGCAGAGCAATAATTTCAAAGGCACAGCGTACCGCCATATTCATAACAGCCGTCATGGCAAAAACATGAAAAAAAGGAAGAACGCCCATCATTTTTTCTTCACCGAATTTTGCTTTGTGGAACCACATACAGGCCTGTTCGACATTGGCAACGATATTGGCATGGCTGAGCATGGCTCCCTTGGGGATGCCTGTAGTGCCCCCTGTATATTGCAATAAGGCAATATCTTCGTTCGGGTTTATTTCTATTTTTTCCGGATTTCCATCATTACGGATCAAATCGCAAAAAAATAAAATATGTTCGGTTTTCTCTTTTTTCGCAAGCTCTCTGCCTTTGGCAAGACGGAAAAGAATATTTTTTGGAAAAGGCAGAATATCTGTAAAACTGCAGACGATAATTTTGTTCAGACGTGTTTCGGAGCGCATAAGTTGCATGGTGTCATACAGAACTTTCAGATCAAGTGTGATCATCATATCTGTATCACTGTCCTCGATCTGATTCCGCAGTTCACGGGCAGCATAAAGCGGATTATAATTGACCACTGTTCCGCCTGCTTTCAGCACGGCATAATAGGAGATCAGAAAATAGGGACAGTTGGGAAGAAAAAGCCCGATTTTTGTTCCTTTTTTGACGCCTGAATTCTGAAGACCTTTTGCCATATGGTTGACCAGAGTGCCAATTTCTCCCCAGCTCCACTTTTTATCAAGAAAATCAAAGGCAGGACGGTTACCGTAGGCATGACATGTGTCATCAAGAATTTCAAAGACCGGTTTCACAGGCATGGCAGCGTCCCATGAAAGAGCCGAAGGATATTTTTTTCTCCAGAGCCAATTCTGTTTTGATCCATTTTCAGTCAGTTCCATGCTGGAGTTTCCTTTTGAAAATTATTGTCATTTCTTGATGAGAATAACGCAGCTTTATGAAGCTTACGAGATAAA
>PFTR01000093.1:0-2500 GCA_002789675.1 Alphaproteobacteria bacterium CG_4_9_14_3_um_filter_47_13
CTGATCATAATCCGCCCATTGCAGAATTGCCGGAAACGGGCGGTCATGAAGGAGCCAGACTTCTGACTGGTCATTCACAACAAGCTCGACATGCATATAACTTGCCAGCGATCCGGTTTCCGGCATAATCGCGGCGTTTTCTTTTGCTTCGTCTGGACTTTGGTTTGCCACTCATCCCTCACACACATTCGGGGTTATTATACATTATAGCAAATAATATCCGGCTGTGACAAATTTGCATATGCCCTCATAATAGGATCAAATTGTTAATATTTCGTTTACATTTGGGTGGAAGAACAAACCTGTCATTATTTCCGGTGCAAAAACCGTTTTGTTTTTTCGCTGTTATAGGAATGGCGCATAAGTTTCACCGGATAATAAAGAACTCCGTAAGCCAGCGGCCAGAATAACAGGGCGCAAACATAGCCGCCAAGCAGCATCGGCAGGAAAAGCTGCAAAGGATAATCCAGCAGATAATGCATAAAAGCCATAGGCTGACTGGCGAAATAATCCCTGTTCATAAAATCGGGTAAAGTGGCAAGATCCGTCCAGCCCAAAGAAATCATCAGAAAACTACCGACCTTATAGGCCAGCCAGAATAAAAAAGGAAATGTCCATGGATTCCCAAGAGCGGTACCAAGAAAAGCGGCTATAAAACTGGTACGCATTAAAAAGCCGAAAAAGGCGGCCTGAAGCAGATGCGTTCCAAGAAGCGGTACAAAGGAAAGCGCCATACCGAGCGCAAGACCGGCAGCAATTTTATAAGTTGTGTCCCCCGTCCGGAAAATCCTGTGACGATAATAACGAAATGTCCGCCGCCAGCCTTGGGATGGCCAGAGCACCTCTTTTACTTTTTTAAAAAAATGACGCGGTTTCCGCCGCCCGAACAAAGCCATGATTGTAAAAGATATATAGATTCCCGCTACGGCGGACAAGAGCATCTTGCTCTTCCTCCCCTGTTACACTACATTTGGTTTATGCGTATTATTTTATCTTCATTCCTGATATTTTTTCTTCTGGTGTCTGTTGCTTCTGCGGAAGAGGCAAACCGTATCAAAACCTTTCATGCCGAGAGCTTTACCCTTGAAAACGGGATGCGCGTTGTTGTCATACCCAATCGCCGTATCCCGGTTGTCACCCATATGGTCTGGTATGGTGTGGGTGCGGCAGACGAAGCGATGGGACATTCCGGCCTTGCCCATTTTCTCGAGCATTTGATGTTCAAAGGTACCAAAACCATCCCGCCCGGTGAGTTTTCCAAACGAATTCGCGCTCTCGGCGGGCAGGATAATGCCTTTACCAGCAAGGATTTTACCGCCTATTTCCAGTCCATTGCCGCCGGGCATCTGGAAACAGTGATGACAATGGAGGCAGATCGCATGAAAAATCTGCTGCTTAAACCCGGAGATGTCGAGTCCGAAAAACTTGTCGTCATTGAAGAGCGCCGCCAGCGCACGGATAACGAGCCGACAGGGATTTTTTTCGAGCAGATCAATACTCTTCTGTTTCCCAATCATCCTTACGGCGTACCGGTTATCGGCTGGATGCCGGAGCTGGAACAGCTCACCTACGATGCCGCGCTGGCATTCTATCATCAATGGTATGCGCCCAATAATGCCATTTTGATTATTTCCGGTGATACCAGTGCCGATGAAGTCAAACCACTGGCTGAAAAGACATATGGCCTCATTCCAGCACAAGCACTTCCGGAAAGACACTGGTCGGAAGTGCCGCCGCTCTATGCCAATCCTCGCCTGTCCATGCACCATCCTGCGCTGCGTGAGCCTTCTTTATACCGTCTGTATCGCGTTCCCTCGGTTAGACAGGGCAAGCAGGATTCTCTGGCGCTGGAAGTGCTGACAAGCATTATGGATCACGGCCAGAATTCACGTTTATACAAGTCTCTGGTTGTCGAGAAAAAACTGGCCATTAATACCGGTTTCCATTACAGAAGCACAGCCCGGTCACATGCTAACCTGACGATCAGTGCGACACCTGCCGAAGGAATTTCTCTGGAAACGCTCGAACAGGCCATTGATACAGAATTGCGCAAACTTGCAAAAGAAGGGGTGACAGCGCAAGAAGTCAGCGATGCCACGTCCCGCCTTAAAGATGCCTATAGCTTTTCCCGCGATAGTCTGCAAGGACCCGCGATGGCTTTTGGTTATGGCCTGATTACGGGCAGCACCATTGAAGATCTTGAATACTGGGCTTATGATATTGAGGCCGTCACGGTCGAGCAGATTAATAATGTCATCCGCCGTTTTCTTGATCCCGATAACACGGGCACCCATTTTTATGTTACAGGTTTCGTCATGCCCGAGGCGGCTGAAAAAGAAAGACAGATACCCTGATGCCTTTTAAACCCATTGACATTTGAAAGAGAGAAGAATATTATTTCTATATAACTATATAGAAAGGATTCTTTAAAATGAAAAATTCATTTGAACAGGCAAGTACAGCAACAGAAACTCCAGGCCCTGGTGGATGGAGTCCCGCG
>PFTR01000093.1:2663-3343 GCA_002789675.1 Alphaproteobacteria bacterium CG_4_9_14_3_um_filter_47_13
AATTTTCATAAATATGTGAAAATTATTTACTGCGATATTCCTATAACTGACTGATTTCACATGAGGCCGCATCAGAAAGAGCATCATCAAGCCCCGTGCCAAAGCTGTAATTAACACGTGCTCCCGCTCCGGCCGTTGCCACTGCATCCGCCCAGAAATGCACGTTTCCGTCCCCCTCGTCCTCGGAATTTTCATTATTCCCCTCACCGGACGCAGGTTCTATCTCGGACATATTCCTGACATTATGAGCGCCTTCTTCATTATTTCCTGCTGCCGGGGCCAAAGCGGACAGTGCCAGCGCCGGATCAACGAAAGGCAATCTATTCAATGTAAAACTGATATTTTCATCAAAGGGGCCAAAAGTTCCAAAGCGCCGGAAAATATCTTCCTGATCAATCTCCGGATTTGGAATATTACCCAAGAAAAACAGGCCAAGATCATTCCGATCTACAAAATGAAAAAATTTGCTTTCCAAAAAGTTTGAGACATCTGCACCAATCAGATCATCCGTATCCGATGGTCTAACAATGCCGAATGGTGTTACAAACAGGCTATCCAGCGCATCCAGAATCGTGGGGGTTCCCGGATCAAAGAACGCACTATTATCAAGTTCGACAAAATAGGTTCTTAGAGGTGGTCCTACTTTGTTGGACAGGTTGGCGGCGTTTTTAAGGTGGAAT
>PFTR01000012.1 GCA_002789675.1 Alphaproteobacteria bacterium CG_4_9_14_3_um_filter_47_13
CCTCTCCTCAAATTGTCCAAAATGGCGCTCCACCACCGTTACTTCAAACTTTTGCAGAGGGTTCTATATCTGTAGACTCCAGACTTTTATCTTCTAATGTTATGGCGTTGTTGTTAAATTTATTTCTCTTTTCATGATCGTAAGGGTAATTCCGGGACAGCGATAACAGAAGCTCTCGCAACATTATCCACTTTGCTAATAAGTTTATAAGCAAGATTTTTTGCAGCATGATTAAATTTTGGCGTGACGAGATAAGCGTTGCTATCATCCTTTTTCGTGACATCGAGGACTTCAGGATTATGTCTGATGTCTCTTAGCGTTGCCTGTGTCTGCTCTTCACTTAAAGATTTTTTTAAAGTGACTGCGATAATATTTTTATATTCTGGTTCCATATCTTTGCTCCGGTTCAGTTTTTGCAATGAACCTGTTTGTAATATATTTATCATAATATTGTCAATTTGTATTTTTTCTAATTTAGGTTTAGGTTATAAAAAATTTGAAAAAAGAACCTTGTAATTTTTATGAAAAAAAATTTGAGCAAACAAAGTCGCTTGGGCAGGCTTATGAGCACGGGAGGTTTGAATAGCCTGAGAAGTATTGCACAATATGTAATGCGCAATCATGCCAAAAGTTTAGAGGGTGGTAGGGACATATGATCAATAAAGGATCAGGTTTGATGGCAGATAAAATAAGTGTAGCGGATGATAATGAAATAGGCATTGTGACCCTTGTCTGCGGGATGATCGAAGGAGCGCCTTTTTGGGCTTATGTTGCAATAAAACCAAGTCTGTATGAGGAGTTCATGGCCATGCAAAAGGAAGATACGTCCTATTTTCTTCCTGATTATGGTGAGATTCTGGAATACAGCATTGGTGAAAGCGATCCGTCTTCCGAAATTAGAGCCGCGATGGAAGAAAAATACGGCGTGAACCATAATTTTGAAGGCGATATCAGAAAAATGGCAAAAGAGACTTTTTCTGATACGGAGTAATGATAAGTTTGGCTACTGCTACTGCTACTGCCCCAGCTTGCTTTTTAGTAATTCGTTGACGGTTGCCGGATTGGCTTTTCCTTGCGACTTTTTCATGACCTGCCCAACAAAGAATCCGAAGAGCTTGTCTTTACCGGAGCGATAGGCGGTGACATTATCGGGGTTTTCGGCAATGACTTCGTCAATTATTTTTTCAATAGCGCCTGTATCTGTAACCTGTTTCATGCCTTTTTCTTCAACAATATCAGAGGCGTTTTTTCCGGTTTCGAACATCTCTGCAAAAACATCCTTGGCGATTTTGCCGGAGATTGTCTGGTCGGAAATCAAGTCAATCAGTCCGCCGAGCTGCTGCGCAGAAACCGGAGACTCTTCCAGAGTTTGTCCGTTTTTATTGAGAAGACCGAGTAGTTCGTTGATGACCCAGTTTGCTGCCAGTTTGGCATCGCGGTTTTTGGCGACAATTTCAAAATAATCGGCACGGCGGCGTTCGGCAATCAGAACGCCGGCATCATAGATAGACAGTCCCATCGTTTCGATCAGGCGGTGTTTTTTTTCATCGGGAAGTTCAGGGAGGGTGGCTCTGATTTTTTCAATCAACCCCTCATCGAGTTCCAGTGGCAGTAAATCAGGATCAGGAAAGTAGCGGTAATCATGGGCTTCTTCTTTGGAGCGCATAGGGCGGGTTTCCATTTTTGCCGGATCCCAGAGACGTGTTTGCTGCGTAATGGGCTCGCCTGATTCAATGCTTTCAATCTGGCGGCGGGATTCGTATTCAATGGCAGCTTGCACGGCTTTGAGTGAATTTACATTTTTTATCTCGCATCGTGTTCCTAATTCATCCCCCGGTTTGCGCACGGAGATATTCACATCGGCGCGCATGGATCCTTCATCCATGTTTCCGTTACAGGTGCCGAGATATTGAAGGATCATTCTCAGTTTTGATAAGTAAGCGGTGGCTTCTTCGGCACTGCGCATATCGGGTTCGGACACAATCTCCATCAGGGCGCATCCGGAACGGTTCAGATCAACAAAACTTTTGGTCGGGTGCTGGTCATGCAATGATTTTCCGGCATCCTGCTCAAGATGCAGCCTTGTGACACCTATTTTTTTGACGCTGCCATCGGACAGATCAACCTCGATTTCTCCTTTGCCCACGATGGGATGGAGAAACTGGGAAATCTGGTAGCCTTGTGGCAAATCAGCATAGAAATAGTTTTTACGCTCGAATACGGAGACTTTATGAATAACGGCATTTAATCCTAATCCTGTACGTACAGCCTGTTCCACACATTTTTCATTAAGAACAGGCAACATGCCGGGCATGGCCGCATCCACAAAGCTGACCTGTGTATTCGGGGCGGCGCCGAATGTCGTGGGGGCTCCTGAAAAAAGTTTCGATTGGGCGGTAATCTGGGCATGGACTTCAAGTCCGATGACCAGTTCCCATTGCCCTGTTTCGCCTTGTAAAAGTTGTGCCATGTTTAAATATTCTCCAGCCGGTTATTGTTACTTTTTATTTGTCCATTCAATATAGCAGTCACCTTCCATAAGGTAACGGGCATCGTAATAGTTGGTGTCCCGTTTGATGGCCTCTATAGGATCAATGACTTCTTTCTTTTGTGAAGCCTTGAGTTCAAGAAAAGGCTCTGCAAAATTCTTGAAATAATCCGCCTCTCCTTCGGCAAGACAGGAACAAAAGCCCCTCCGCTTATAAGGCTCGTTTGCAAAATAGCGTTTTTCAGACATATAAAAACAGTCGTCATAGGTTCTATCATGGATCGGAATATAAAGGCATGGCCCATAAATGGAGGTTGTAAGGGTTTGGGTATCAGGGTTTCTTTCTACCATGGTTCCAAAGAGCGGTGCTTTGCCTGATGACTCTGCAAGCGGTTTGTCCAGCCATCCCTGAAGATGCGCTGCTGCGCAGGAGCAGAAGGCAATATCAGTTTCTTCGCTCTCTTTGATAACAGGGCGTTTTACACAGTTGTTGAAGAAAGTCTGAACCTGATCCGTCTTTTTTTGTGATTCATCCGTGCCCAGCCTGAATTCTTCAGCCTGAATAGAGGAGACAGTCCCGCTCATGCCTAGCAGGAGCAAAAAAAGAAAAGTCAGAATTATATGTCCGGAAGCGGGCATCTGTTATTTATGTCCCCCGGCCATACAGGCAAGCATATTGTTATAGGATTGTGTCTTGAATTCCGGACTTTCCATGACGGGGTCAATGGGGTCAAAAACATCCGGATTTTCATTGATAACACGCTGCATAAGAGCGCGGCCTTCTTTTGTAAACCAGAGCCCTGTTTTTTCTGCCATACAGTTGCAGAGATTTTCTTTGGAAGCCTTCGCAATGGCTGCATTTTTCTGGCACTCCCCTTTTACCAGAGATTGTGTTGGATAGTTCATGCAGGGAGTATAGACATCAAGCAGCATTTTATTCTGCATAGTTTTGGCTTCCGGTGTATTGCCTGTCATAATCTGTATGTCTTCAATACTCATTGTGGCCATCATGTGTGTTGCTGTGCAGGCACAAAAATCATCCTGTATTTGCGGAGTCATACGGGGGTCTTGCCGGGATTTACAGCTATTGTAAAAATTGCTGGCCTGTTCTTTTCCAATGGGCGTTTGCGCCGATGCTGGTAAGGCGCCTATTCCCGTTAAAAAAATTATAAGGCAAAGTGTTTTCAAAAGATTCATCAGGCCGCACTCCTTGTGACCATCTCAGGAAGGGATGTAAAATTGGCAGCTTGTTCGATAGCGTAGGCAACACGGAAAACGGTTTCCTCATCCCATGCTTTGCCAATAATCTGTAAACCAAGCGGCAGGCCATTGGCATCCAGTCCCGCCGGAACCGAGATCCCCGGTAATCCGGCAAGATTGGCAGGGACAGTGAAAACATCGTTCAGATACATTTTAATCGGGTCATCCTCGTTTTCGCCAATAGCAAAGGCGGCACTCGGCGCCGTAGGAGTGAGCAGGGCATCACACTGTGTAAAGACGTTTTCAAAGTCCTGTAAAATGAGGCGTCGTACTTTCTGGGCTTTGATATAATAGGCGTCGTAATAACCTGCGGACAGAACATAGGTTCCGATCATGATACGGCGTTTGACCTCGTCTCCGAAACCGGCGGCGCGGGTGTTTTCGTAAGTATCGTTCAAATCCTTGCCCTCTACGCGTAGCCCATAACGGACACCGTCATAACGCGCCAGATTGGAAGAGGCCTCGGCAGGCGCGATAATATAATAAGTTGGAAGGGCATATTTTGTATGGGGCAGACTGACATCAATAATTTCTGCTCCTGAATCCTTGAGCCCTGTAATTCCCTTTTGCCAGAGTTTTTCAATTTCTTCCGGCATCCCGTCCATACGGTATTCTTTAGGGATACCGATTTTGAGGCCTTTGACACTCTGTTTCGATAAAGACGGCCAGTCGGGGACTTCCAGATCGGCAGAGGTGCTGTCTTTGGGATCATAGCCCGCCATGGATTTAAGCATAAGCGCGGTATCCTCAACCGAGCGCCCAAAAACGCCGGCCTGATCGAGAGAGCTGGCAAAAGCAACAATCCCCCAGCGGGAGCAGCGTCCATAAGTGGGCTTTATTCCGGTAATACCACAAAATCCGGCAGGCTGGCGAATCGATCCACCTGTATCCGTGCCGGTTGATCCCATACAAAGCCGTGCTGCCAGTGCTGCCGCAGAACCTCCGGAGGAGCCGCCGGGGGTCAGGTCAACGTTACTGCCTCCTGACTTTTTCCATGGGTTGATGACATTGCCAAAATAGCTGGTGGTATTGGAAGATCCCATGGCAAACTCATCCAGCGAGGTTTTGCCGAGCATGACAGCACCCTGATTAAAAAGATTTCTGGTTACTGTCGATTCGTAGGCCGGGACAAAATTCTCCAGAATATGGCTTGCTGCCGTTGTTCTGACATTTTTCGTGCAGAATAAATCCTTGATCGCCATAGGAATACCATCCAGAGCCCCGGCTGTTCCTGCTGCACGGCGTTTGTCTGATTCTGCGGCCTGTTTTAAAGCCAGTTCGGGTGTTTCTGTAATAAAGGCGTTGAGATGACGATGGTTTTCTATGGCCTTAATATGTGTCTGTGTCAGCTCTACGGCGCTAAACTCTTTATTTTCAAGACCTTTTATGGCTTCGGTGACTGTCAGATGTGTCAGTGCGCTCATTTTTATACAATCCTTTATTCTACAACTTTGGGAACAACATAGAAGTTTTCCATTTCTTCCGGCGCATTGGCCAATACATCTTCCGCATAGCCGCCATCGGTGATTTCGTCCTTGCGCAGTTTAAGACGGATATTGACGGGGCTTGGCAGGGGCTCGATATTATCAGTGTCTACTTCGGCAAGCTGCTCGATAAAACCGATGATATTGTTCAGTTTTTCCTGTGCATGGCCAAGTTCTTCTTCCGACATTTTAATACGCGCAAGCGTGGCAACCTTGCGAACTTTTTCTTTATCTAATGACATGCTTGTAATTCCTTGTTGAAACGCATAGTTTTTTTATCACTGCTGTAAAGGACGCGCAAGCAAAGATGCCGATAGGGTTACTGGAAAAGATATGGGATCAACGACCCAAAAATGCAAGGCTTCTGGGGTTGGATCTGGGAGACAGAACAATAGGACTGTCTGTTTCTGATGCAGGACAGAGTATTGCCACGCCGCTCAAAACAATCCGCCGGACAAAATTTTCCAAGGATTTCATGGAGATGGAGACTGTTATTTATGACTATGAAATCAAGGGCTATGTTCTGGGCTGGCCGCTTAATATGGATGGCAGTATCGGTCAGCGCTGCGATATTGTCCGTTCTTTTGCCGATGAGATGACAAAAAATGAGCTTATTGTCGGCCATGATCCCTGGATTGCTTTATGGGACGAAAGGCTCTCTACCGCTGCTGTGGAAGATTTCCTGATTGAATCTGTGAATATGTCGAGAGCAAGGCGCAAACAGGTTGTTGACAAACTTGCAGCACAGTATATCCTGCAAGGAGCGCTTGATTATATACAGAGCCGCAGGAAGTCTTGAAGGTAAGTCTTTAAAAGTTAATATCTAAAATTCTAAATTAATATGATCTTAATTTCATTATAATATTATAATTATAGTATGGGGCTTGCGGAGGGACAGGGATCGCTGGAAGGTACGGGAGAGATGTTATCGGGCTTGCATAGGAAAGGTAAAAAAAACAGGAGCTGCGCAGGTTTTTCTCTGGTAGAGCTTGCAATTGTGTTGTTGATTGCCGGGCTTTTTATTTCTCCGCTTGCCTGGTTGTATCAGAACCAGGTGATGGAAGAAAAACTGGCAATGCAGATTGTTAAATTTACAGAGATTCAGGAGAATATTAATAATTTTGCAGTCAATGCCAATCGTTACCCCTTGCCTGCGGATTTATTCGATACACCGGCCAGCCCTACATATGGTCAGGAAATTGCCGGTGTTATAGAAGGTTGCGCAGGCTGGCCAACAACCAGAGGTGTCTGTCGATCCGGTGCGGGTGCAAATGCCGTGCTGATTGGCGCCGTTCCTTTTGTGGCGCTGGGGATTAACCCCGATTTTGCTCATGATTACTGGGATAACAAGATTCTCTATGTGGTAACAGAGCAGCAGACAGTTGGTTACACGCCCGGGAACGGGCAGGTTATATTACAGGGGTATAGTGATAACGTTAGCCAGATATTGGTAAATCTTCCCAATCCGTATGATCTGGTTCTGATTTCGCATGGTGAAAATGGCAGAGGGGCCTATACAAGAAACGGGATATTGATAGCGCCGTGCGCGGGCTCTCCGGCAGCGCTCGAGCAGGAAAACTGTAATATGGACGGGGTATTTGTATTACGTAAATATACAACAGCGACAACGGAAATCAGTATGGCGGCCAGCGGGGCGGGCGCTGGTTTTTTTGATGATTTTTCACAGGAGCAGGACAGAATTCCGCGTGAGGAATGGTTGCAGAGTCTTGCTGATCCTGATTATGCCCTGACATTTGCGGATAAGATTGGTATTGGCACGACAGATCCACAGGCTCCTGTTCATGTTGTGGGCAGGGTGCAGGCTGATAGAGTTTTAAGCGATAATATCTGTGGCGGGTCTGCCAGTGGCTGCTTCAACCCTGAAATTATCGCTGGCGATGTATCGGATATGGATTGCGGGGTATCTCCTGGAGTGTACAGACCTCTCCTTGATATTGCCAATAGTCAGGTTTATTGCGGTACATCGGTGGATAGCGGTGGTTCCCCGTTGGGAGGAGGCAATGCATTCATATTCAGCGGGTTTACCTGGGTTGATTGTGCTGCCTCGGGTCAAAAGGTGACAGGAATTGATGCAACAGGAGCGCCCATATGCAATTATTAATATTCAAAGACAGGGCTTGTCATTCGCAGGGCTATACTCTTATCGAGATGGCGATTGCAATGGTGATCGCAGGTATTATTATGGTTCCTGCCCTTTTTATTTATAATCTCTATATCCAGAATCAGCGGATGGAGAAGACTGACAGGGCTATTCTGGAAGCCAGAGCAGCAATCGGCGATTTCAGGGGGATATACGGGCGTTATCCCTGTCCTTCCCGATGGGATGCTGTACCGGGCGATGTCGATTATGGCTATGAATCCCGGGATTTTCCGGGGACGGGTAACTGTCTGGGTGTACCGGGCGGTGTGGAGGTTGTCACGAGTGCCAATGGCGCTTTGACAGATAACCGTGTTTTTATAGGGTCGCTGCCTTTCCGGCAGATGAACCTGCCGCATGAACTGATTCATGACGGGTATAATAACAGGCTGACTTATGCTGTAACAGGGATGCTGGCGAATGATACGACATACAGTAACAATAATGGCGGGATTACCGTGCGGGATTTGACAATAGCCGGTAATGATTTGACGGACATTCCGGATACAGCGCATTTTGTTATTATAAGCCATAATAGAAATGCCGATGGCGCGATTTCCCGTGATGGTGTAATGGCTGGCGCTTGTCCTGCTGCCCCGGCGCTGGAGGGTGATAACTGTGATATGACCGATGCTCTATTCAGGGCAGGGCAGGTTCAGGCTGATTTTGATGATCTGGTATTTTATAATACCGCAGACAGTATCGAGCAATGGCAGATTTCCAACGCTAATTCGAGTGATATTCATTTGCGCCGTGCCGATAGCATTGCTCTGGGGGCAGGGGAATCAGATCCTACAGCAGGATTTGCGACTGTGGAGGTCAAAGAATCTGTGTTAGGCGCAAATGATGCCATTATTATTGTCGCTTCTGATCCTGTTACTCCCGGTGAATTTTTGACGAACCAGATTTGTGACAAGGCGGGCGGCGCGCATTGTTTTTCTCCTGATGTGATCGCCGGGCAGTTTGCGGAATCGGAAGGGCTGGAAGAATGTCCCCCGGGAGAGTTTATGGTTTCTATTGAAAACAATTACCGTCATTGCGAAAGCGAGGTTTTTTTCGAGTGTCCGCCCGGGGAGTATTTTACCGGCTTTAATGCGGCCGGTGCTGCTGTTTGCAGTGTTGCCCCGCCACCATCCTGTCCGGATATGTCTTTGACAACGACGTGCGGTGATACGCGTACAGTATCGTCTTTTTTTGATAATGCCAGCGGCAAGTGGTATGGTTATGGTTATTCAGGGGAGTGTTACAGAATTGCACCGCTTGATACGGCAGCTATAGCGGCGATGAGCTCATTTGGCGAGGTACAGAGTTATGTGAGCAGTCTGAATAATGCCTCAAGAACAGCGGAGGATTGTGGGGAAGCCGCAGCATCTGCGCAGGTGCGGGATACATTCCAGTGTGATGCAGCAGGAAACTGGGTCACTGTACCTGCCCGAACAATTGAAAGGGAGTATCTAACAACGGATCTAAGTACTTACCTTCCGATGTCCGGCGGTAATATTGCTGAAAATGATCCCGCATATAATTATAATGCGGCGGCACCGATGTCAGTGGATCCTGGTAACGTAAATCAATTTCATGATTGCTGGTGCCGTGAGGATTACAGGGCTTTCAAGACAGCTTGCCCTGTTTCTGGTGCCATGGATGCTTTTTATATCCAGAAACACCGTTGTCCGCTGACCTTTGCCGGGAATTCCTGGCAGACTGTTTATGGCGTTGATTATAGTCTTTGTAGCTGTACGCCGGGTTCGGGAACGGAGTTGCAAGCCTGTTCCGGGTGGTACGGTTATTCCGGGATTGGCATGGTCGGGAATGTTACCCGTAGTTATGATATCACATGTCCTTCCGGGCCGAGTGGTACGCCATTTAAAACATATACGGGTACTGATACATCGCAGTGCACGTGCCCGGTAAAGCCGGATAACGTGACAACGGATGCCTGTCCGTCAGGATCGACAAACAGCTTCTCTTATGGAGGGGCGAATTATACCAATGTTCTGAATGTCAAGAAGCAGGCATGGATTTGTCCGACAGGGCCGGCACCGCAAAAGCCTATTAACAATGCTGGAGCAGGGTATTACGGGTCGACAAGTATCGTTCATACAGAAGCTTGTACGTGCGCCCCTATAAAAACGGTAACACTGGCGTGCGATTCTACAGAAGCAGGAACAGGGATAACCTATGATTTGCCGCTTATATCCTGCAGTCCGACTCCGACTTATGAGAGTCCATCGCCCTCCAATATGGTGAACGATGATTGCCACTCCTGTAAATGGTGGGGTGGTACAGTTCAGTCTGGCCTGTCCAGTACGGCAGCGCTTAAATTACGGGGATTGCCATGTACAAGTTGTGCAGAACCAAATCAATCCTGTTTTGAGGCTGTTGGACCTAGTTTGTATAGAATATATACATCATGCTCCTGTGTACCCCAGTAACCATTAAAGAATCAGAAGGTATGTGGTTTTGAGAAATAGAAAAAAAAGGGGCGGGGAATCAGGTTTTACATTTATAGAAATGTCGATCCTGATCATCCTTGCGGGGCTTCTGATCGCGGCGGTTCTGCCGTTATATACCAATTACACTGACAACAAAAATTACAGGGTTACGCTGGAAAATATGAGAATGGCACAGGAAGCGCTGCGCGAGTTTTACAGTCTTTACGGACGTTATCCTTGTCCGGCAAGACCCGATGCCGCACCGGGGGATACTGATTACGGGACGGAGATTGCCTGCCGCGCTGCTGTTACAGACCCATGTCCTGCCGGTCTGGTGTGTACGGATGTAGGCACGCGTGATGCTGATAACGATGGGAATGCGGATTTCGTTCTTGTGGGAACATTGCCTTTTACGCTTTTGGCGAATACATACATTATTTTATTTTCCAGATTTAAGAGCATGAACGGTTTTGATGGTTTCGGGCGGAAAATCACCTATGCGGTAACAGAAGAAATGACTCGGACATCCTATAATATAATCAATCCTGCCAATCCTCAGCTGGGTGCTATTTCCATCAGGGATGAAAATAACAGGGATGTCGTGCAGCCCTCTGACTCGGCACATTATATTATCCTTTCCCATGGTGATAATGGCAGGGGTGGATTTTCAGGCAGTGGCACGGCTCTGGGGGATTGTACGCTTATTGATATCCTTGGTATCCCTGCGCCGCCGGGGAATAATATCGGTGGGAGCGGGATCAGGGTCGAGCTTGAAAACTGCGATGGTAATGATGGTGTTTATGTGAATAGTTTGCGGTCGCTGGCGGATAATGATTCTTATTTCGATGATGTTCTGTTTTTCAACGCAAATGCTATGAATCAGCTATGGGCAAAAGCAAACAGCCCGCCGACCCAGACATATCTGTATAATACGAATTTTGGTAATGTCGGGGTGGGGAAGATAGACCCGCTGGTCAAGCTGGATATTAGTGGTGACATCCGTGCCGAAACAGAGATACAGGCAGAAAACGGGTATTGCAAACAGGATGGCTCGGACTGTCTTCTTGCCGAAAGAATTGGCGGTGCCGCCGGGATGACACCGTGTCCGCCGGGGTGGGCAGCGATAGGCATACAAAATAATGATCTGGAGTGTGCGCCTTTGTTTCCCGGGGGCGCTGTAAGTTTTTCCTGTCCTGCAGGGCCACCACAGCAATATGTAACAGGGTTTTCTAATCTGGGTAATCCGTTGTGCTCGCCATAGTGACGACGCCATATTTCATGAGTGTATGTCCCTGTTGACGCATCCATTTTTTCCCTGATGGGTAATCATCAGAAAGTTGTGCGCATAAATGCCAGAAATCTTTACTGTGGTTCATATGGACAAGATGGGCAACCTCGTGAGCAACGACATAATCCATCGCTTCCCATGGCGCAAAAATCAATCGCCATGACAGAGAAATCCGCCCCTCCGGGCTGCAACTGCCCCAGCGGCTTTTTGTGTCGCGCAGGGTAACGCTCTTTACGGGCTTTTCAATTAAAGCGGCTTTTTCATGAACAAGATTCGTCAGTGTTTCCTGTGCTTCATTTTTAAGGAAACGGATGATCCGGCTTTGTGGGTATTCCTGATTGGTGGTTACGGACATATTATCATCATTCAGGGTGATAAGTGTTCGTTTATGTGAAGAATGAAATGTAATGGCCAGTTTTCTGTTGCGTCCGAGTATCGGGATGATGGCACTTTCTTCAAAAGGGATTGGTGCAGGAAGTGCGGCGAGTTTTTCCCTGATCCACAGCCTGTGTTCATAGGCAAAAGTTTCTGCCTTTTTCATGCTGAACCGCGCAGGGACAACGAGATTGACAATATGGTTACGGCTATCAAGACGCAGCGCCATTCTGCGGGCGCGTTTGCTTATTTTTAACTGCAACTGCGGAGAGATCAGGGCAAGCGCATTGGTCATAGGGAAAATATAGTCTCTATTGATACTAAAGATCTATAGAATTTATAGTAAAAAATGTTGGGAGCGCAAGGATTGTGCTATTTCTTTTTCTTAAGAGATTCTTGTAATGCCTCAAGACCATGTTTTGATTTGTCCCATTTTTCCGGTGCTTTATCGGGAATGTGCTTTAAATCGGCAGCAGGAACAGGATCCGCATTCTTGTCAAATTCACGGATAAAATGACGGATTCGCGGCATGATATGCTCGCGCCAGCGGCGCCCATTGAAAATACCGTAATGGCCGACATCCATTTGAAAATGGTGAAATTGCTTTGTCGCAGGAAGGTTTTCGCAAAGATCATGGGCGGCGGCTGTCTGTCCGTGAGCGGAAATATCATCCAGTTCTCCTTCAATCGTCAGAAGCGCCGTGCTTTTGATGGCTTTTGGATCAACAGGGAGAAGCTTGTCATTTTCAGGATTGCGCCATTTCATTTCGCCTTTGGGTAAAAGATGGCGCTGGAAGACAATCTCTACAGTCTGAAGATAAAACTCGGCAGAAATATCCATAACAGAGAGGTATTCATTATAGAATTTACGATGGGTATCGGCAGATTCTCCATCTCCACTAATAAGATGCTGGTAAAACTCAATATGGGAACCAATATGTTTGTCCAGATTCATTGACATAAAACCACCAAGCTGGATGAAGCCGGGATAAACGCGGCGAGCCGCTCCGGGATAATAAAACGGTACATTGGAAATCACATTATTCTCGAACCATGATAATGGCCTTGTTTCAGCAAGCTCGGTCACTTTAGTTTTGGAGACTCGCGAATCAATGGGGCCTCCCATGAGAGTCATGGTCGCCGATGCACAGGAATCATTTTGCGCTTCCATGATAGCGGCGGTCGCAAAAACCGGTACAGCGGGCTGGCACACGGCAATGACATGGGTATCTTTCCCAAGAGTATGAATAAAATCAATTACATAGCCAATATAACTATCCAGATTGAATTTTCCCTCTGCCCGGGGAACCAGCATTGCATCTGTCCAGTCGGTAATATAGACATCGTGATGGGGAAGAAGCGCTTCGACCGTGCCGCGCAGGAGTGTGGCAAAGTGTCCTGACATAGGAGCGACAATCAGAACTTTTGGGTCATGGCGTTTTGTTTCACGTTTGAAATGCAGGAGATTAGCAAAAGGCTTTTCAACAATGATTTCCTCGGTGATGGCTACTTTTTTTCCGTCTATCATTGTAAATGGTAAGTTGAACGCAGGCTTACCGAATTTTCGGGTTATACGCTCGAACATCTCGGCATTCGCGGCCAGTGTGCGCCCAAGTCGGGTGTAGGCCACAGGATTCATCGGGTGGCGGTAGACAGTGCGGGCAACTTCTGCCATTAAACGAGCGGGGGTCAAGGCAGCATGCTGCATTTCATAGAGTTTATAAAGCACTGTTTTTTACTCCTATATTGTATCCTTCTAATATTATAATCTGAAATAGTAAATTTTTTGCACTGCAAAATAATAAATAATGGCGTCTCTGTGCATAAACAAGGGTATAGTTTATAATCTTGTAAAAAAATTGTTTAAGGTGTTGTTATGGAAGAGTTTTTAAAAAATATTCATTTCATGCTTCTTGATCCCGAACGGTTTCCGGTAGCGATGGCGGCGTGGCTTTTAGCGGGAATTGTTGGTATGGTCACGGGGCCTATGCATGGCAATGCGAATCCGTTTTTATGGCTGGTCTTTGACAAGACTCTTGGAAAGATTGGCGGCCGGCTGGATAAACGGGAGCGGGCAGGGCCTGATCTGCTATTCCGTGGTTTTATACTAACAATGATGGGGGTTATGGCGGCTTTCGGGATAGGGCTATTTGCAACAGAACTGGCTTTGATGAAAGGATTCTACGGGATGACCGAGATTGTTCTTCTTTCTTTGACACTGACAAGCGGAACAGTCTGGTTTTCACTGTTGCAGCTTTATTTTGCCATGCGCGATAAAAAAGTCAGTAAGGGAGCCTATTATACAATTGCCCATTCGACCCGCACTGATTTATCCGGCAGTGATGATTACGGAATTACGCGGATGGGGATGGGACTGGCAGCGCGGAGCTTTGATAAAGGGCTGGTTGCGCCGGTCTTCTGGTTTCTGCTGGTGGGGTTGCCGGGGGCTTTCTTATATGCAGGTCTGGCAGCACTGGCCTGGCGTTTTGGCAAGGACGGTTTTACCAAGGGATTCGGAAAGACGGCACTGGCGCTTGAAAAGCTTATGGGGTTTGCGCCGCATATTCTCTCCGGAATTCTAATGGCGCTTGCGGGACTGTTTACCCCTACGGGCGGTATGACCCGCGCCTTGATCGGCCAGATGTTCGGGAAAGAAAAATCCGCCTATGAGGAGGGAGGATTGCCGCTGACGGCAATGGCCTATTCCCTGAATGTCAGTCTTGGGGGGCCTTCTGTTGATCTTGATGGTAGCGGGATAAAAAGAAGCTGGACAGGGGCAAAAGGGGCAACCGCAAGGCTTGAAAAAGGTCATTTGCGCCGTGCGATTTATATCAGCATTATGGCGCATCTGCTGTTTATGGCCTCACTTGTCGGAAGCCTGTTCTGGGCAGGAAAGATTTTTTAAGCTATAATATTGTCATATAATTTTGTTTCTTTTTATGATGAGCGAGAATCATTTAAATTGAATTTCATTATATTTTTATGCTCTTGCTGATAGCGTTCTGCTTCAAAACAATCACCCTTGATTGTGTTGGTTGTCAATAAAATATTTCTAATTTTATTTTTATCGTCCTCAGATAATTGAAGATTCTTTAAATGTGAGAGGCGATCTAGATGAGACTGGCTATAAGCACCGACAATCGTTCCCCCGACTGTGTCACGTGATAAAATATATGCAACAGCAACAGAGGTGGTTCTACTTTGTTGGACAGGTTGGCGGCGTTTTTAAGGTGGAATCCCGTTTCAACAATTATGCCGCCATTGCG
>PFTR01000030.1 GCA_002789675.1 Alphaproteobacteria bacterium CG_4_9_14_3_um_filter_47_13
AGTGATTTCTTCTTTTTGTCATATCGGTAGATCCCTTTCGTTTTAATGTCAGAATTCCACCTTAGCAACATGTCCGATTTTCTGGGACCACCTCTAGCAGAGGGATCAACAAAAACCATACAATCAGCTAAAAACTTTCCCGCAGGCGTTATAAGCTCCCCATTATGAGTATCCAACGTATATGAGCGATTTAATACACCCGTCCAAAATCTACTAACTTCTTTTACCCAAACATATAAAGCATCATCAGCATTTCTTCCTGCGGAAGCTGGAACAAGCTGTGCATTTGCTACCTTGCAAACCAGCTCTATAATGGCAGGGAATACTGATATTTCCTCAAAACGCCTTATTTTGTCGTTCGCTTCAATTTTTGTAAGACGAGCGTTAGCACCGACTGTCATAGCCTCTTCGCTTAACTCTCTATATGCTACAACACATTCTCTGGAAACTTGGGGGTGCAATTCTTGCAAATCCTTTTTTAACTTTCCTGCTTGCCTTTCAATCTTGGCAAGTTGTCTTTTGACTTCTCTATTGGTAATTTTACCAATACGATTTCCGATTCTTATGTTATATAGAAAACATGCAAAACTTAATGTCTCACCAAGTGAAAGCAATAAATTTTCATCTATATTGTGATCTTGACAAATTTTCTTAAGGGATTCCATTGAACAATGGTCACCAGAAGAAAAATTTTTAAGATCTTCTATCTTTTCTTTTTTTGCGAATAAGGATGATGTAGATGTAAATGTCATTTACGTGGTCACTTTACGGTCACTTTTATTTTTTACTTTAAGACAGAAAGTCTCTGTAACCGTTGATGGAAATGGTGACCGCTGTGGGATTTGAACCCACGGCCTACTGATTAAAAGTCAGTTGCTCTACCGGCTGAGCTAAGCGGTCATTGCCGTTTCAGAAGTGGTAACTTATGGATTCCCCTGGCAAAGGTCAAGTTTTTCTTTTATGCCGCCCTGTTTTTTCTACCGGAGGCGCTGTAACGGTTTTTGATATAGTCATCCATAATCTGTTGAAACTCTTCGGCTATATGCTCCCCGCGCAGGGTGTGCGCTTTTTTACCGTCAATAAAGACAGGTGCAACCGGGCTTTCTCCGGTTCCGGGAAGACTGATGCCGATATCGGCATGCTTGCTCTCGCCCGGACCATTGACGATACAGCCCATAACAGCAACATTCATCCCCTCGACCCCCGGATATTTTACTTTCCAGAGCGGCATTTGTGTATCAAGATAGGTCTGAATTTTTCCAGCAAGTGTCTGGAAATAGGTGCTGGTCGTGCGTCCGCACCCCGGACAGGCGCTGACCTGCGGTGCGAAAGACCGCAGCCCCATCGTTTGCAGGATCTGCTGGCAGACTTTGACTTCCAGCACACGCGAAGCATTCGGCTCGGGCGTAAGAGAGGCACGAATTGTATCACCGATTCCTTCCTGTAATAAAACCCCCTCGCCGATGGCTGTTGCTACAATACCACGCGTTCCCATACCCGCTTCAGTGAGCCCCAGATGCAGCGCAAAATCGCTGCGCCGTGCCAGTTCACGGTAAACAGCGATAAGATCCTGCACACGGCTGACCTTTGCAGAAAGAATGATGCTGTCTTTTGACAGACCAATATTTATGGCTTTTTCCGCATTTACCAGAGCAGACTGGACTAACGCTTCACGCATCACAGAATCAGCAGATTGCGGATCGGGAAGCGCGGCGTTTTCATCCATAAGTTTTGTTGATAAATCCTGATCAAGGCTCCCCCAATTAATACCGATTCGTACCGCTTTTTTATATTTGATGGCGCATTCGATCATAACCTCAAACTGCTTGTCCCGCTTGGCTCCGAAACCGACATTGCCCGGATTGATGCGGTATTTATCAAGCGCCTGTGCCATATCGGGATATTTAGTCAAAAGTGTATGGCCATTATAATGGAAACATCCCGCCAGTGGGACATCCAGCCCTTCCTTTTCCAGCAGGTTCCGAAGCTCCGCCACGCCTTTGGCGGCTTCATCATTATTCACAGTAACGCGGACGATCTCGGATCCGGCCTGAAACAACTCTTTGACCTGCGCGAAAGTGGCCCGTACATCAGCCGTATCCGTATTGGTCATGCTCTGGACAACAACAGGAGCACCGCCGCCGATAATAACCGTTCCGACTTTAACGGGCTGTGTTTTATGAGGCTGGATTTCCTGCAAGGCGACCATCTTTACCTCCCGAATTTTTTGTTGAGCTGCGCTTCCACCGATGGCGTAACAACATCGCTGACATCACCACCAAGACTGCTGATCTCCTTGACAAAACTTGAGGAGACAAACTGCCATTTATCCGCCGCCATCAAAAAAACTGTTTCAATATCGGGATCAAGGCGCGCATTCATCCCCGTCATCTGGAATTCAAAATCAAAGTCAGAAACAGCGCGTAATCCCCTGAAAATACAGGAGGCTTTCATATCGCGTGCAAATTTAACAAGAAGATTATCATAACTCATAACCTCAATCTCACAATGTTTTTCATGCATATTGAGAAGATCAGTTTGAACCATTTCAAGCCGCTCCGCATGTGTAAAACTCGGTTGTTTCCTTGAATTGGCCGCCACCCCGACAATCAGATGATCTACGAGTTTTGAGGCACGGCGGATCAAATGTAAATGCCCTTTGGTGATCGGGTCAAATGTACCGGGATAGATGCCAATGCGCAATTGCTGTTTCATGAATGTTTTTTAACGGGAAATGGACGCAGACGCAAACTTTTCATTAAATTAGTGCTAAAAAGCAAGTCTCAGGAGCTTGTTCTACCACACATACCGGCTTCGGGTGACCAGTTCCAATGGCGGACTTTATGTGTATCGACATGGACGAAATCGCTGCCCTGATAAAAACCGACACCACCACGCTGCATACACCAGGCGATATTACGGATTTCGGCGCTGTCAATGCCAGGAATTCTGATGTCAATTGCATCACCGCTCATATGACGGGACTGTTTGGCCTGTCCACCGCCACTGGCGCGAAGCATGGTATTGGTTTCGGGAGAGCGGAAACCGGAAATGACATGAAACACGATCTCCTGCTCCGGATGACGATGCTTTAACTCCTGCTGGAGATCATTCAGCAGATTCATTAATTCATAGCTCATTTCATGGGTATGGCCTGTACGATGATCGCGCAGATAGCGGTTAATCCCGTCCAGAGCATTCCGGTCATAGCGCCCGTTTTTCCAGTAAGTCACGTTCAGGGTTTCATTTGTATGGGTATTGAAAAAGCTTAATGTGCGCTGCCCCCGCGCATCCGCGCCGGAAAAACCGGAAGCCTGCGCCAGAAGCGGGGAAAGTAAAGGTGACAGGGCAAAAAGAAGGATCGCCGTCACGATCATCATTTTAGTACGAAAAATCATGGGCAGAAATTAAAAGAGATAGGTTCTAAAAGCAAGCTTTTCGGAAAACTTATTGACAGATATTACACATTACTATAAATAATTGTTATTTTTCAATATTTTAATGCAATTTGCACAGTTGTTAAATTAAGGGTTTTCACCCTCTTCTAATAAGAATCCCTATAAAAATAGGGATTTTCCAGATCGACCAGACAAGATTCCTGCCTGCGCAAGAATGTTATAACGCCTTTAGACCCGAGAATCAGGATTTTTTAGTAAGATTTTCCTATAATCACTTTTTGCCCCTTATCCTCAAAAGGAAGGCACCGAGGCGTGATGGAAAGGTCTTTTTTAAGAAGGGCAAAAGCCGGATCATTCAGGATATCTGTATTCATACGAACGAATCCTGTTTTATCGGCAGAAAAAAACTCCTTCATTTCAGTTATATTTTTCAGATCAAAGATATGGCTGTCCTGAAAATCCTGTGCTTTCCGGCGCATGGTTTGCTGGATATCCTCCAGAATTTTTTCAACATTCCCGATAAATTCATTAATGGAACAAGAGATTTGCGACTCCCGTCCGAGGTCACGCCGTGTATGGGTAACAGCGCCGGCATCCATATCGCGTTTGCCGATCTCCACCCGCAGCGGAATTCCCTTTTTAATTGCCGCCCACATTTTATTAGAAGTCCGTTCGTCACTGCTATCAAAATGGACACGGATATTTTTTGCCTTAAGCTGCGCCCTGATTTTTTCGCAGTAGGCAATAATTTCGGAAGAATCCTGATCATCGCGCAAGACAGGTAGCAGAGAAATTTGATAAGGCGCTATTTTCGGTGGCAAGATCACACCGTCATCATCGCCGTGGGTCATGATCAGACCGCCAATTGACCGTGTAGAAAGCCCCCAGGATGTCGTATGGGCAAGATGCATCTGACCATCTTCGCCCTGGTACTGGATATTGAAAGATTTTGCAAAATTCTGCCCCAGATCATGAGAGGTACAGGCCTGCAGCGCCTTGCCATCCTGCATCATGACTTCGTTCGTATAGCTATGAGCCGCACCGGGGAAACGCTCATCTGCTGTTTTTTCACCTGCAATTCCCGGCATTGCCAGCCAGTCATTATAAAGACGTTCGTAAATACCGAGCATTTTTATGGCATCCTCATGCGCCTCTTCTTTCGAAGCAAAGGCATTATGCCCTTCCTGCCACAAAAACTCGGAAGTACGTAAAAACATGCGCGTCCGCATTTCCCAGCGCATGACATTGCACCACTGGTTCAGCTTCATGGGTAGATCACGGTAGGATTGCACCCATTTTGACATGGAATCTCCGATAATCGTTTCCGACGTAGGACGAATGACAAAAGGCTCTTCAAGTTTTGAATCCGGTGCCGGAACAAGCCCCCCATCCGCACCTTTTTCAAGGCGGTGATGGGTAACAACGGCGCATTCTTTGGCAAAGCCGTCAATATGCTCGGCTTCACGGCTAATGAATTCCAGAGGAATAAGAAGCGGGAAATACGCATTCTGCACCCCTTCTTCTTTAATCATATCATCAAGAGCACGCTGGATATTCTCCCATAATGCATAACCGTAAGGCTTGATCACCATACAGCCGCGCACCGGTGAATTCTCTGCAAAATCAGCGGCTTTAATGACCTGCTGATACCATTCAGGGAAGTTTTCATCCCGTGTCGGGGTAATGGCGGTTCTGGGCTTCTTTTGCTGCCCTGCCTGTTGTGCTTGTGCCATTAATATTCCCTACTCCATGTAATGCCGTTTTCAGGCTCTTGTTTCTGTGTTTGTGGCTGTAATGACTGTGGTGATTGTGCCGGAGTCATTTTTTTCTCTTCCTTTATAACAGGTTGCTGCTTACCACAAAGCGTATAAGCCGCTTCTGTAACATCCATTCCGCTGATTTCTACACGGCCACCCTTGTAAATATCAATCATGGCAAGTGTGGCATCAAGTTTGGTTCCCTGCGGCAATTGCTGCTGTAAATTCCATGCCAGATCCATTTGCACCGGAATCCTGATCACATCGACATGTTCCCTGATCAAACGGTTCGTATCCGCCGGAACAACGGCGTTTCCATGGACATCGACCCCGGGAACATAATTGACACCGGGAACAGTCTGTCCGGCGGGAAGAAGCTGGCACAGCGCTTCTTTATTTTGCGCCTGCGCCGGAAAAGATATGGCCAGCAAAGCAACAGTACCCAGAATAATTCTTCTCATTGTCCATCCTCCTTCATCATTTGGTCGGCTAGATCATAAAAATCAATGATATCAATCTTAATCAGAATAAAAATAACGCCCCAGATCATAGCAGCGATTGCACAAGTTATCAAAAATTTTAAACCAAGACGCGGATTCGCAGGAGCGCCCGGCGCATGACCGGGTTGTGGCATGCCTTCCGGCTGGTTGCCCCATGGCAACACTGCAAAGAATGTAACCCACCACACAAGAAGATAAACGATAATAGCCGTAAATAAGTTCATTTCTATTTTGTATTAGACTCTTAAAGTGTGAACAGACGTTTTTGGTTTCATGCCCGTGACAATATTCAGCATCCGCCGGATACCAATGCGAATTTCTTCCTGTACCGCATGGTCATTCCGGCGATCCTCGCGTTGCATATCGGCAAGAATATCCTCGATCTCGTCCAGAATATCCTCCTCCAGCCTCTTTTCCAGTTTATCTTCCTGATCAATAAGCCCGACGGTTGTCACTTGCGGATCACAGACAAGATCCCCGCGCCCGTCAAGCACAATCGAGACATGAACGCTGCCAGTATATTGAAGCTTGCGTCTTTCACGGATGGCAGGGTGATCTGTGGGAATCAGTCTTTTTCCCTCAAGCGCCAGCAGTCCCGTCGCAACATGATCTATGATTTCCGAGCCACCTTTTTTTAGACGGATGACCGAGCCATTATGCGGAACAATAACCTGTTTGACCTGACATTTACGGGCAAGATCAGCTTGCGCTTCAATCTGCAGCCGCTCGCCATGAACCGGAATCACAAGCTCGGGACGAACCCAGCGATACATATCGGCCACCTCGTCACGGCAAGGATGCCCTGACACATGAATAATATGCGATGTGTCTTTTGACCCGATGACCTCGATTCCTGCCCCTATCAGTACATTTTTTAGCGCATCAATATCCTTCTCATTCCCCGGAATGGGACGGGCGGAAAAAATAACCGTATCGCCTTTGCCAATCCTGATGTGCCGCATCTGGCCATGAGCAATTTTGCCCAGCGCTGCCCTGCCCTCGCCTTGTGAACCGGTAACAATGTAAACCTGTTGATCGGCAGCAATATCCCCGATTTCCTCTTCTTCCAGAAAGCGCGGAAGATCATTCAGATAGCCGCACTCCTTTGCCGCGCCGACCATATGATGCAGCGAGCGCCCGACAACGGCAACGCTGCGCCCATTGGCTTGCGCGGCTTTGCAGATACTCTGGATACGGGCGATATTGGAAGAAAAACAGGTAACAACAATACGGCCTCTGCAGTCTTTAAAAACCGCATCAAGCCCCGTCTCCACATCGCTTTCCGAACGCGCACGTCCATCGACATTGGAATTGGTGGAATCCCCGATATAGGCCAGAACCCCGTCATTTCCCGCCTGTGACAGGGATTTCTCATCGGTTTGCAGCCCAATGACAGGCGCAGGATCCAGATTCCAGTCGCCGCTATGAACAACGCGGCCTTCGGGCGTTTCAAGAATAACCGCGCAGGTCTCAGGGATAGAGTGCGCAACATGGATAAAATGCGCCTCAAACGGTCCGATTGTGACTTTATCACCGGGAGCCACAACACGAATCTCCATATCCCTGCAATCAGGCGCTTCCCGCAATTTACGCCGCAGCACAGCCGCCGTGAATTTCGTGCAATAAACCGGACAGCGCAAGCGCGGCCAGATATAAGGAATAGCCCCGACATGATCTTCATGCGCATGGGTCACGATCAGGGCGACAAGATCCTCCCGCCGCTCCACCAGAAAGGCGGGATCCGGCAGGAGTATATCAACCCCCGGCAATTCAGGCCCGGCAAAACCGATCCCGAGATCAATGCCAATCCATTTCCCCTTATAGGCATAAATATTAAAATTTACGCCGAACTGTTCACTCCCGCCCAGAGGAATAAAATGGAGATCATCCGGATTTAAATCCAGATCGTTTTTTGACTTTGCCATACTCTTTATATAACCTTCTGTTTCAGTCTATTCTGATAGATGTGTACGAGACCGCGCAATGTCAAATCTTTATCCACTTTATCAATGTCCGTGATCGTATCGGCAAACAGGCTGGCAAGTCCGCCTGTCGCAATAACAAGGGGTTTACACCAGCCGAGTTCCTGCATAATCCGCCCCAGTGTTCCTTCGATCATGCCAACATAGCCCCAATAAACACCCGATTGCATTGCGCTGATTGTATCTTTGCCAATCACAGAGGATGGTTTTTCAATCGTAATACGAGGAAGTTTTGCCGCCGCTTTGTGCAAGGCTTCCATCGACAGATTGACACCCGGCGCAATCACCCCGCCAATATAGACATCATCATCATTGATCACATCAAATGTTGTCGCGGTCCCAAAATCTATGACAATGGCAGGAGACTGATAATCATGCAGCACCGCCAGCGCATTTACGAGGCGGTCAGCCCCTATTTCCGCAGGCTTATCAAGACTGATCCTTAAGCTGACCGTCTCATGCGACACCATAAAAGGGTCACACCCAAACCTGCTGCGGCATAAATTCATTAAATGAAAATTGGCATCAGGAACAACCGAGCAGATGACAGCCTCTGTTATTGCCGCAAACTCCAGTTTTTCCTGCATAAAAAGAGGAAATAACCACGCAGCATATTCATCCCCCGTCCGCCCGTTATCCGCTTTACAGCGCCAGACGCAACGCTGTGCGTCTCCGTCATAGACAGCAAAAACAATATTGGTATTCCCCGCATCAATGGCTAAAAGCATCTCAACCTATCTTTCTTTCCTGCTTTTTCTAAAAAATTTATGAAACAGGAAAGTAGACCTCTCCTGAATTTATGTCAATTTTCTTACCGTCGGGAGCCTCAAGAATTAAAAAGCCATTTTCGTTTATATCTCGAAATATCCCCGTTATTTCCCGGTCACCGATTTTTACAACCAGCATTTCATTCAAACCCTGCGCCTGCGAAAGCCATAAATTCCGTATCGAAGCGAAACCCTCTGTTTGCCATTGCTCATAATAAAAGCCGAGTTTTTCAAGCGTCCTATCACGGAACGGATGGATGGCAAGACGGTTGTCTCCGGCTAGCGCCTTAAGAAAGGTCGCCTCTTCCGGCGCACCGAGAATATTAACACCGATGCCAAGAACATAGGCCTCATTCTGCTTCTCAATAATAATACCGGAGACTTTCTTGCCATTAATCAGGATATCATTTGGCCATTTCAGGGTTTTGCGGTGTCCGTCTTCCAGTACGTCATCCATCGCGGCAGACAGTGCCACAGCGGCAACAAAAGAAAGCTGTCCGGCCTTCGCAACCGGACAATCCGGTCTGAGAAGGATCGACATATACAAATTCCCGAGCGGTGACACCCATTCGCGGCCATAACGGCCATGACCTTTGGTTTGCTCCAGACACTGGACAACGGTTCCTTCGGGAAGGCCTTCTTCCGCCAGCTCCATGACATAGTCCTGCGTTGAAGACAAGGAAGCGTAAGTATGAATCTTGAAATCAACACTCATTTTAAGAATAAGGATGATGCAGCATTAAAACTTGTATGCACCAGCGCATCGGGTGACAGAATAAACAACAGCACAAAAACAACAGACAGAAGCACAACAGCACGTCTGGAAAAGAAGCTTTGTCCATCCAAGGCATCGGCTGGCTCATCAAAAAACATCACCTTGATAATGCGCAGGTAATAATAAGCGCCCACCACCGACGCCAATACACCGAGTACCGCCAGAACATAAAATCCGGAAGCAATAGCCGCCTTGAAGATAAGAAGCTTGCCGAAAAATCCGGCCAAAGGCGGAATGCCGCTTATAGAGAACATTAAAAGCGCCATCGCATAGGCCATCATCGGGTTGGTGCGCGATAAACCGGACAGATCCCTGATATCTTCTACGGCAATACCACCCCGGCGCATCCCGAGAATGACACCGAAAATTCCAGCGCTCATCACCATATACAGAACCAGATAGACGATTACCGCCCCGATCCCTTCCTGCGTTCCCGCAACGATACCAATCAGGGCATAGCCCATATTGCCAATCGAGCTATAAGCCATCAGACGCTTGATATTATTCTGGGTCAGCGCCGCAAAAGCGCCGACAATCATTGAAGCGGCAGAGAGGAACCAAACGATTTGTTGCCAGTCATCAATCATATTTCCGAACGGGCCAAACAAGACTCTTATTAATAAGGCCATCGCCGCAATTTTTGGAACAATGGCAAACAAGGCCGTTACCGAGGTTGGCGCGCCTTCATAGACATCCGGCGTCCACATATGAAAAGGGACAGCAGAAATTTTAAACGCCAGCGCCGCAAGAATGAACACCAGTCCGAAAAGAATCACGGGAACAGAGGTCCCCGTCGATATCGCCGATGCAATAACATCAAAATCAAGAGAACCTGTGTAACCATATATAAGAGAAGCCCCAAACAATAACATGCCTGAAGCCAGCGCTCCCAGAACAAAATATTTAAGGCCTGCCTCGGCGGATTTGACATGGTCACGCCGGATGGCCGCCAGAACATAAAGGCTCAATGATTGCAACTCAAGCCCCATATACATGCTCAGCAAGCTATTGGCAGAGATCATAATCATCATGCCGATGCCCGCAAACAGGATAAGGACAGGATATTCAAAGCGGGAAAATCGCTCCTGCTCCAGATATCGCACCGATATTGTCAACGCCAGAATCAGGCCGATCAGCACAAACAGTTTCATAAAACCTGTAAACTGATCCAGAAGAAACATACCGTTAAAAGCAACAATACGGCTCCAGTCCATGCCGAGAAGCAGAAACGCGCAAATAGCCAGCGCCCCAACGGTTCCCCAGCAGACCAGCCGTGTCCCGGCATTCCCCCGAAACACACCAAAAATCAAAAGCGCCATACCAGACAGCGCCAGAAAAATTTCCGGCAGCGCCGTTGCCACCATCATGTTACCAAATTCACTCATTAATCAGAACCTCCGGATGATCCGTACTCTCCAGCCCCTGTTCAGTATACAGTCCCGCATTATATTGTGCCTGAAGTTTTGCGACAGATGGTGCCATACGATCCAGCACAAAATTCGGAAAAATCCCCAGAAAAATAACCAACACCACAAGCGGAATAAAAATAGCAATTTCTCTTGGATTTAAATCCGGCATTTTCGCGGCGTCCTTGTTAATTTGAGCCCCAAAAACAACACGCTTGTAAAGAACGAGCATATAAATCGCCCCCAAAATCACACCACTTGTCGCGAGAAAAGCAATCATATTATTGGCTTTGAATGCCCCGATCAGAGTTAGAAACTCGCCAACAAAACCGCTTGTCCCCGGCAGCCCCACCGAACCCAGCATCAGGATCATAAAAATCGTAGCAAATTTAGGCATATTTTTAACAAGACCGCCATAACGCGAAATTTCCCTTGTATGAAGACGGTCATAAACAACACCGACAACAAGGAACAATGCCGCCGAGATCACACCATGACTAATCATCTGGAAAATTCCACCCTGAATTCCCTGCGTGGTCGCAGTAAAAATACCAAGTGTTACAAAACCCATATGCGCCACAGAAGAATAGGCAATCAATTTTTTCATGTCTTCCTGTACCAGTGCTACAAGCGAGGCATAAATAATCGCGATCACCGAAAGCCAGTAAACCATTTCAGAGAAATAGGCACTTGCCTCTGGTAACATAGGCAGAGAAAAACGAAGAAAACCATAGCCCCCCATTTTCAGGAGAACACCAGCCAGAATAACTGAGCCTGCTGTCGGCGCTTCAACATGCGCATCCGGCAACCATGTATGCACCGGCCACATTGGCATTTTCACGGCAAAACTGGCGAAGAAAGCAAGCCAGAGCCACATCTGGAGATCACGTGCCACAGGGTTTTCAATCAAAGTCGGGATATCGGTTGTCCCTGTCTGAAAATAAAGCGTGAGCAATGCCAGCAACATCAGCACCGACCCCAGCAATGTATAGAGAAAAAATTTAAACGAGGAATAGACCCGCCGCGCTCCCCCCCAAACCCCGATAATAATAAACATCGGGATTAGAACCGCTTCAAAAAACACATAGAACAACACAGCATCAAGAGCACAAAATGTACCAATCATCATGGTTTCAAGAACCAGAAACGCAATCATATATTCTTTGACACGACTCTTAATCGATTCCCAGCTTGCCAGAATACAAAGCGGCGTCAGAAACGCGGACAGTGCCACAAAGAACACAGAAATCCCATCAACGCCCATATGATAGGAAATTCCCAAGGAAGGGAACCAGTTATATCTTTCGGAGAACTGGAAATCGGCAAGGCCACCATCAAAGCGCGCCAGCATATAAAGCGCCAGTGCGAAGGTAAAAATCGATGTATAAAGCGCAGTATATCGGGCATTTCGTGCCACAATCTCCTCACTACCCCGAATAAAAAAGATAAAAAATGCCCCGGCAAGAGGAAGAGCCGTCATCAGCGATAAAATCGGAAAATCAATCATAGGCTAGACCCCCGTCAACATTTTAAAGGCAAGCCATGACACCATCGCGAGCAGGCCGATAATCATGATAAATGCATATTGATAAAGATAGCCACTCTGGAACTTCCCAAGCTTTCCTGCCACTTTCAAAGATAAACTGGCAAGACCGTCAGGGCCGAAACGGTCAATCGTTTTCCGGTCACCTGTCACCGAAAAAATCCGCCCGATCCGCCAGACATTTTTTACAAAAACAGCATCATAAAGCTCATCAACATACCATTTGTTAAAGGACAGGCGATAAAAAGGTTTGAACCTATGCGCCAGTTTCTGCGCCAGCCCCTCGCGCCACATATAAAGAAGATAAGCCAATGCAATCCCCAAAACTCCGGCAACCAGCGGCGCCAGTTTCACCCATTCAGGGACATGGTGTGCGGCTTTAATAGTATCATTTTCTGGTAAAACTTTAATACTTTCACCCCAGAAATGGGTTCTGTTCCAGAGCCCATCCTCGTGACCGCCTTCAAATACAGGGGCTTTGGCCTCCTGTCCCACTTCAGTTTCGTGCGCAACAATTTCCTGAACAGCATGAGAATCTCCGGCAACAAAAGGCTTATAAAATATCACTCCGGCAAAAATAGCGCCCGTGGCCAAAATCACCAGAGGCGAGATCATAACCGAAGGGGATTCATGAACATGATCCATTGTTTTCTGATCAGCGCGAGGCTTGCCGTGAAAGGTCATCAGAATAAGCCGCCAACTGTAAAAAGCGGTCATAAATGCCGCCGCAATCCCCAGCCAGAAAGCAGTCATCCCGAACCAGCTATGATCTGCAAAAGCAGACTCAAGAATAATATCCTTTGAATAATACCCGGCAAAAAACGGGATTCCTGCCAATGCCAGACTCCCGATCCACATCAGGACATAGGTTGTGGGAATTAATTTCCAGAGCCCCCCCATTTTGCGCATATCCTGTTCATTGGACATCGCATGAATCACCGAGCCTGCACCGAGAAACAGCAATGCCTTAAAAAAAGCATGGGTCATCAGATGAAAAATAGCCGCGCCATAAGCTGAAACACCAATCGCAAAAAACATATAGCCAAGCTGGCTCATCGTGGAATAGGCGATCACACGCTTGATATCAGACTGCGTAAGTCCGATGGTCGCCGCGACAAAAGCTGTCAGCGCCCCAACGATACAGACCACCTGCAAGGCCAGCGGAGAATATTCAAATAAGGGAGAAAACCGCACCAGCAGAAAAACGCCCGCCGTTACCATTGTCGCCGCGTGAATCAAGGCCGAAACAGGTGTGGGTCCTTCCATCGCATCGGGAAGCCATGTGTGAAGTCCAAGCTGCGCCGATTTTCCCATCGCGCCCATAAACAGCAACAGGCAAATCACCGTAATCGAATGAAGCTGAAACCCCAGAAAATTAAAGCTGTGCGTGGCGAAATCAGGCGCCTGAGAAAAGATCTCTCCAAACTGAACCGAACCAAATACAAAAAAGGTTGCCATGATCCCGAGCGCCAGCCCGAAATCACCAACACGGTTGACAACAAAGGCCTTCACCGCCGCGCTATTCGCGCTGGCCTTTTCATTCCAGAAGCCGATCAGCAGATAGGAGGCCAGCCCGACCCCCTCCCAGCCAAAGAAGAGCTGTAACAGATTATTGGATGTCACCAGCATCAACATTGCAAAGGTAAACAGGCTGAGATACGCCATAAAGCGGCCTTTATGCGGATCATGCGCCATATAACCGATGGAGTACACATGCACACAGGCCGAAACAATATTAATGACGCACAACATAATAACGGTGAGTTGATCCATCCGCAGCCCCCACTCAACCTCGAATGCCCCGGAGGTCATCCAGGTGGCAAGGGAAATAATCCGCGCATCACCATCAAGAATAATATCAAAAAACAGAACACAGGAGCAGAAAGCAGCCAGTATCACCCCCGCGCAAGTAACAAACTGCGCGCCAGCATCGCCGATCTGCCTGCCAAAAAGACCGGCAATCAGAAATGCGAACAAAGACGGGAATACGGCAAGAATTTCCATGTCAGGTCAATGCCTTTTAACGTTCCGGTGTTTTGATTGTAATAGGGACAATTCTGGTCTTTGCATCCGGTGTTATAATATCAAGATCCTCCCCGAACATTGCATTCAGATCATCAACCCCCTCTTTATTATCGACAGTAATAGAAACAGAAGGCATTCCATCTTCATCCACCGCACAATCCATATGGACATCATGCGCAGTCTTCATTTTAGGAACAAGGTTTTTCTTGATAAACTGTGCCGCTTCATAAGCAAGACCGAGATTCTTATCTTTTTTCATCTTTTATCCTTTCAACATTGAAATATCTTCAACAGCAATTGTGCCGCGATTACGGAAAAACACAACCAGAATAGCCAGCCCGATTGCGGCTTCCGCTGCCGCAACCGTTAAAATAAACATCGCAAAAACCTGCCCGGAAAGATCACCAAGATACACGGAAAATGCCACAAAATTTATATTCACTGACAGCAGCATCAACTCGATCGACATCAGAATGATAATCACATTTTTCCGGTTCAGAAAAATTCCGAAAATCCCGATCGTAAAAAGCAGTCCGGCAAGCATCAGATAATGGATTAGCCCTACTTCTATCATACCCATTCTAAACCCCCGATCCCGAAACAACTTTTTTAATTTCCAT
>PFTR01000118.1 GCA_002789675.1 Alphaproteobacteria bacterium CG_4_9_14_3_um_filter_47_13
AATTTACGCAATGGCGGCATAATTGTTGAAACGGGATTCCACCTTAAAAACGCCGCCAACCTGTCCAACAAAGTAGGACCACCTCTGAACTCAGGGGCAATCTATGCAAAACCATGGATGATCCCGGAATTTTTGTTCCAGAAATTCCTGTAATGACGATGTTAGAAAATGTCTTGCTCTTGATGCGAGTGACGATAAAATCTGCTATAAAAACCTGAAAGATAACAAAGAATAAAAAAATATAAGAATAATATTTGCCTTCCCTATCGTGCGATCTATTTTAGGTGATCTGGCAAAGAAAACTTGAGTTATGCACAGGGCACACCATGCCTGCGTATGATAAAAAATAAAAAATCTGGATTTGTCTGTATTATACGTGTAATGCCAAGAGTATAAATGGATAGTGGGGACTATATCATGACCGAATATAATGATTTAAGCATCAATACAATCTTACCAGTCTTAAAAGCCAACAACCAGAAACAGGCGCTTCATATCATGACCGGATATGCTGCGCGGGCGATAAGGATGGATCAGAGAAAACTTCTGGAGTTAATAAGCGCCTGTGAAAGAGACTCTGTTTCTCCCGGGATCGGTGATGGCGTGGCTATTCATCATCTGGTATTACAGAATATCAGAGAACCCTACATTCTTTTTGCCCGTGCACCACAGCCCATAGACTATAACGCGGTCGATCACAAACCCGTGGATCTGATCTCTCTTATTATTTCTCCAGAAATGGAAGGTGCTTATAACCTGCAGCGCCTTGCTCTTGTCTCCCGTATGTTGCGGGATAGAGTACTCTGTGAATGTCTACGGGGCGCAGATTCTGCTGATGCGATGTCTGCATTACTCCATGAATTTTCACACCCGCTCAGAAAAGCGGCTTAAACGCTCTCAAGGAGAGCGTAGCGCCTTATGAACGTGCGGTGCAATATCGCGTCCCCCTTTCAGCGCCTCAACAACCAGATTTGATCCGGCAATATCGCCGACTGCAAAAACAGGGATGGTGTTTCCAGCCCGCTCGAAAACAGTCACAAGCCCGCCGACAACAACATGACTATGGGGCGCAAGAACAGGATTTTGAACATCCAGCGTTCCCCGGCGGGTGACAGGGAGCGCGCTCACATTAAACAGAACCGGAAGATTTTCAGGATCAAATCCGATGGCATTAATCATGATATCGGCCTGAATTTCAAAAGTTTCATCCGTTTCCACCATCCCCTGACGGCCAGAAGAATCCGGTGCGCCCAGTGCCGTTTTGACACCTTTCACCATGAAACCGCCGCCGGGCATTTCATCAGCAGCTTTGACCTGATGCATGAATCTGAATTCAACCCCTTCTGCTTTTGCTGCCTGAAATTCTTTTTCTGAACCGGGCATATTTTCAGCATCGCGCCGATAAAGACAGATTACTTTCTTTGCGCCCTGTCTAATCGCCGTCCGGACGCAATCCATAGCCGTATCCCCGCCCCCATTCACAAGAACCGTTTTCCCTTTGGCATCGAATATTTCAGGCGGATAACGATCATCCATTTTAATTCCCCGGTTCAGAAGATTCTGGCGCGCCAAATATTCCAGCGTTGGCGTTGCCAGATCTTTTGCACTCCCCTCAAGACGGGGATCTTTGGGCTTATATTTTCCTGTCGCAATAATAATCGCCTGATGCTCTTTTAGAAGCTGTTCAAATTTAATGGTATCACCGATACCGCTATTGCATTTGATGGTAACGCCGCCCTCTTCCAGATATTTATAATGCCTGTCGACAATTTTTTTCTCGAGTTTAAATTCGGGAATTCCTATGGTCAGCAAACCTCCTGCAACCGGACTCCGCTCATAGATCGTGACATTATAACCAAGTTTTCTTAAACCTTCTGCTGCGGCATATCCCCCGGGTCCACTGCCGATAATGCCAATTGATTCTTTATAATCATGAAGCGGTTTGATCGGCCTGATCCAGCCATTTTCCCATGCCAGATCATGAACAGCATTTTCGATGCGCCGGATAGACACATAGCCATGACCAGACCCCGTATTCTCATTCAGGACACAGGAGCTTTCACAAAGGGATTTTGCCGATGGGCAGACACGCCCTGTAACTGCTCCCATAGGATTGGTTGATGACGATATTTTATAAGCCGCCTCAAGATCACCGGAAGCCGCAAGCTTGTGAATGTCCGGAATATTATTTTCAAGCGGACAGCCTGTATAAACAGAGGACAGTCCTGTATGGCAGGAGGGAACACCACACTGGCCACAGCGTGAGGCTTCATCAATCAGATCGGCAAAAAGCAGGCGCGGCTCGATCGGCCAGTGATCTTTGATACGCTCTTCCGCTGGCCTTTGGGAATCTTTCCGGTCTTTGGCCGTGTATTGTAAAAGTTCTGGTTTTGCCATTTTCTTTTTCCTATATTTTCATGGCTGGTGCCGATTTTATTTTCATTTTCTGTGGCGCTATATAACGGAAATTCTTCACCGCATTGTCCCAGTCCTGTAATAATTTTTGCGCATATAAAGAGCCTGTCGCATTTGCATGTCGGGTGACAAGATTTTTCAGTTTTTGCTCTTCTTCACTTCCTGTTTCCAGCGTCTGGATTTTGTCTTTTACGTCTTCGCTGGCCGTATCTTTCAGGCGGTCTTTTTCATCATAAACGAACGCTTCCCCGCCGCTCATCCCGGCGCCGAAATTCCTTCCGACTTCCCCAAGAATGGCGACAGTTCCTGCCGTCATATATTCGCAGGCATGGTCTTCTGCGCCTTCTGTTACTGCCGTTGCACCGGACAGACGAACGGCAAAACGGTTCCCGGCTTTCCCTGCGGCATAAAGTTCCCCATGAATAGCCCCATAAAGACAGGAATTGCCAATGATTGTATTTTCCTGCGTATAATCCTGCATGGGAGAATAATCATCCGGGCGCACGATGATCGTCCCGCCGGAAAGGGACTTTCCGACCCCGTCATTTGCCGCGCCTTCCAGGTCAATGGTTACGCCCTGTATAAGACCAATACCAAGAGACTGTCCGGCAACGCCTTTGAATTTTAATTTTATCGTGTCTGCCGCAAGGCCGCGTTCCCCGAATTTCCGGCACAGCAACCCGGAAATACGCGCACCGATAGAGCGATCCTGATTAGTGACATTCATAAAATATGTGCCTGAATTCCCTGCCAGAATATCTGCACCATGTGCATTCAAAAGCCGTTGATCGACACTGATATAATCCGG
>PFTR01000070.1 GCA_002789675.1 Alphaproteobacteria bacterium CG_4_9_14_3_um_filter_47_13
AACAGCCGAGCTTTGAATGGGACGATAGCAAAGATGCAACCAACCAAAAGAAGCATGGCGTCTCATTTTACGAAGCGCAGGAAGCGTTTTTTGATCCCAAGCGTTTGATTGCTGAGGATCTGGATCATAGCCATAAAGAAAAACGCTATTTTTGTTTCGGTAAAGTGGGTGATGGCATAATGACTGTGCGCTTTACGTACAGAGACAATGTCATCCGAATTATTGGTGCCGGATACTGGCGGAAAGGACGTAAGATCTATGAGCAAGAAAACAGTTAAATACACCGAGGGTGAGATCGGGGAATTCAAACTGCTGGATGATTTCCTGCCCGCTCCGCATGAATTGGTCAGAAAAGATGAAACGGTCAAAATTACACTTTCTTTAAGCCGCGACAGCATTGATTTCTTCAAGGAACAGGCCTCCAGGTTGAATGTTCCTTATCAACGCATGATCCGCTCGCTTGTTGACGAATACGCAGAAAAACATAGCAATCATCATTAATCTCACTCGGGCGCTCTGCCCCAGACAATTTGTTTGTCCTGAAGGGACGGCACGTATTCCAGCCCCTTATCGCCAGGAAAGCGTGATTGTTGATCGGCATCGGTATAACGACGGGTGCGAACACGCTCCAGGTCTCGCAGACGGCTTTCGGCAGTCAGCGTGATCGTAGCCGTATCGCCACCATCAGCGATTTCGGCTGTATCCATGCGGCCATCAAAAATCAGGAACGGATCGGCAATCAGCGTGGTAAAATCCTCATTGATAAAGCCTAGATACATCCGCGCTTTATACCCTTGAATTTTAGCGGTGCTGACCTTTGTGATCAGATCGGCAGGAATACCGCTGAGCTGAAAACTTGCCCCTGTAGCCTTTAATTCTGTTGTCTCCTCAACCGTACTGACCTTTCCCAGATTGCCAGCCCCGTACCAGATTTTGCTATCCCAGCTTAGCTGGCCGATACCGCTCCAAGCCCGGTCAATCGTTTCACCAAAATCAAACTCGGCAAGGATAATCGGGCGCACGACCTGCTTCTCCGTCTCGGCAGACAGAGTTTCATCAAGGCGTTTTTCAGACATTTAATTCAGGATTTGTTCAAAGCTCAGGGTGTAAGAAGATCTGTTCGGCGGTACGGTGCGGTTTTCTCCTGCATCGTCCTGGGTTAAACGCATCAAGACGGTCACGCCGCCCAGCACCAGCGGCTGTTCGGTAATGACTGTTCGTAGTTTTGGGGCAATCGGGACAAAGGCTGTTCCTTCAATATCTGTGATCACATCTTGCAAGATCAAATGCGCATGCCCGGCGGCAGGAGCAATGCTCTCTCCGGCAGGAATGACTTTTGTATATGGACGTAAGCCCTTAATTTGCAGCGTGCGGTCAGAGCCGTTGATTAATGTCGGCTGGCCTTCACCCTCAAAGAAAGCTCCGCCAACCTGCACCAGAAGATCATCATCGTTTTGCGCCTGCAGGCCATAGCCTTCCTCGATTGCAATCTCCAATGCATCCCCATGCTCAATAGTGAGCAAGAAGCCTCTGTCTGTTTCAAAGGGTATGCCGACATTATCAGCCAGAAGCACAAAGCCCGCTTCCGTCAATAGTGTGGTCTCATCATAAAAAATCAGCACCGAATCAAAACCACCGCCAAAGAGGGCATTGTCTTCTGCGCCCAGCGGCGGACTTTCTTCTGTGGTAAGAAAGCCGTCATCATTGGTATCATCATCAAAATCATAATGATCATCAAAAAATGTCAGGCCAATCTCATCAGCATAATCATCCATGCTCATCGTAACCGGCTTCGATACCAACCGCCTGAAATCCGGCACAAGGATTTGTCCAACGGCGCCTCTCAGCTCAGCTATCAGGGCATCCAGTTTACGAGCGCGGGTATTTTCAAGCTCAAACGTAAACTCCGCCACCCAGCGCGCGCCTTCACGTTCCAGTACATCAAACTGTCCAGTGAGCGTAGATAAAAACCGCGTTGATCTGTGCCTGATATAAAAGCTCTGGCTTTTCGGATAGATGCCCTCCGGCCAATCTAAAATCATTGCGGGAGCACCTCAATCAATTCCAGATCAAAACTGCTCAAACGGCGATTGTCTGTCGCATTCTCCGCTGCATCATCATCCACCAGGCGCATGCGAACGCGGCAGTTATCTGTGACAAGCGGGCCGACCGTCACAGCCTCGCGCAAACGCGGCGCAATCGCCACCGCTGCCTCTCCGGTTTCATCTGCATCCACATCCTGCAGTGTGATATGGCTGCGCCCCGGTGAGGTCTGGATCAGATCACCAGCCTTTAAAACGCCAACAGCATCGAGCGTGAAGCCGTTAATCGTAATTGTATTTCCGGTGCCGCTCACCAATTGTGGACTTCCGGCCAGAGAGCCTTTTGCCGATGGCCTCCGAAAATCCGGAACAAACACATGCCCGACCGACCCCCGTAAGGCCGCCAGCAACGCATCGAGCCTGCGTGAGTCCAGCTCCGCCCGCACCAGCGAGAGCTTTGTCACCCAGCGCGCCGCATCCCGCTCCAAAACTTGCACTTGGCCTGTGAGCGGGTTTTCAAACTTGGTCGAGAGCGTACGGATGTAAAAACTCTGCTCCCCTGGACGCAGATCCAGCGGCCAGTTGAGTTCGATATCGGGCAACGAAAATACCTCGTTTAAAATTTCAGGAAGGTTTTAATTGTCTTTATCTATGCTTGGCTCTAAGGAAAAAGCAGACTGCGTAAGATCAATCAAAACAAGTATGTTAAAAAAAACTACTAGAAGAGCAGCGCCATTAAATATCGCCTCAACGGTATTAGAATTGGCTACAACGGGCTTTATAACAACAAGAAGAAAAGCAATTAAAAGCATGCCTAAGAGCCAATATGCTGACTTTTTAACCATAGCTCGCGTTTTAGAAAACACCTGCTTTTGTACTTTTTCTTCTAACTCATTCAATTTCAAATGAAGATTTGCTGCTGAAGCTAAAGTTATCGTTACGATTACTCCCAAAAACCCTAACAGCTCATGCGTTACGAACCCTTTTAGGAAAGAGTTTTTATCACTCAACACATCAGGTACAATGCAAGACAGCACAATCCATACTACTGTCGTAGCAATCATTAAACATTGTGATACTGTTTTATTCACGGTCTAATACAGAGGTGGTCCCAGAAAATCGGACATGTTGCTAAGGTGGAATTCTGACATTAAAACGAAAGGGATCTACC
>PFTR01000089.1 GCA_002789675.1 Alphaproteobacteria bacterium CG_4_9_14_3_um_filter_47_13
TCGGTAGATCCCTTTCGTTTTAATGTCAGAATTCCACCTTAGCAACATGTCCGATTTTCTGGGACCACCTCTGTTGAGGCAGAAGAAACATATCATTACAGCTGTCCGCATTATCAGGGCTATATCGACACGACCGGGCGCTTTGGCAAGCGTAATCTTGCAGAAGTATCCGCCTTCGTGCCTTTGGCATGTAGCGAGGAGCGGCTTCTTTTTGGTGATATGCGCTTTAAAGCCGATAATAACGGTAATCGCGAGGGAAATGCCGGAATCGGCATCCGTCAAATGAAGACCGGTGGCATTCTGGGTGGCTATGCCATGTTCGACCGTCTGCGCTCGGGCGAGACAGACAAGCTCCACTCCCAGATGACGTTCGGCGCCGAATGGCTGGCTGAAGAATGGGAAGTGCGCTCGAACATCTATACACCCTTAAGCGGTGAGAAAGAAGTGGCGACAGGCACCCCGGCCGGCGCGGCCATCGGCAATCCGTTCCTGTCGGGAGGCGGCATTTTTGTGCCTGTCGCCGGCGAACAGGTGATCCGTGAGAAGCCGCTTTTGGGGATGGATCTTGAGGCCGGCTTTAAGTTGCCCGGCCAGAATTTCTGGCTGCATTCCGGCGCTTTTACCTTCGGGCCGGATCGCAGTCAGGGAATAACCGGCGGGCGGGTGCGTGCCCATTATGATATCACTGAGTACATTGCGTTAACCGCAGAAGGACAGTATGACAATAAGCGCGGTCAGCAGGGCTGGCTGGGGATACGTTTGCGCGTGCCGTTCGGTAAGACCGAAAAACCGGACACCGGTTTAAAGGCACGGATGACCGCTGCACCGGTACGGGATGTGGATGTCGTCACCGGGGCGCAGGTCACGAAGACTTCCCCGGATACTGCGACCCCGGTTGTGAACACAGCCACTGGCGTGCAGCAGCGCATACTGTACGTGGACAACATGGCCGCACCGGGCGGCAGCGGAACGAAAGAAGCGCCATTTAATACGCTGGCAGATGCTGAAACTGCGATGCAGCCCTATGATATGATCTATGTGCAGGCAGGTGATGGCACCACGGCAGGGCAGGATCAGGGTATCACCCTCAATCAGATCGGTGTCCGGCTTATCGGTTCCGGCACCGACTTCATTTATAATGGCGGACATTTTACCCACGCATCCGGCACCGGTTTCAAAGACTTCATTCTCGCCCCGGCCACATCTGCGCCAGTCATCACCAACACCGGTGCTGATGGCGATGGAATCATCATCACGGCAGACAATATTGATGTTGTCGGCGTGACGGTGGATGGGGCAAGTAGGGATGGTATCGTCATACGCGCCAACGGCATGGGTGCAAGCGCGCAGAATGTGGCCATTCAGAATGTAAATGCCACCAATAACCGTATGGGCATTTTCATCCACGGTACCAATGACGGAGCAATCAGCGCACATATTGAAGGCGCAACAACCACAGCCAATACCCAGCACGGCATCGCCGTTTATGATGATACGGATAGTCTTTTCGAGGTTGATCTTGGCGGCGGAGCCCTGGGTTCATCCGGTAACAATGTACTGACGGGTAACGGTTTGGAAGATCTTGCCGTGGACTATGACGGGCGCACGCTATCCGTGCGTAACAACTGGTGGGGTCAAGCCTCTGGCCCTGATGCCGATACGCCTGATATTGGTATCACCCCACAAATATATTATGGCGCGCCGATCAATGACGGGCTGGCCGGACACTGGACGTTTGACACCGAATGGACAACGGATACAACAGCCTATGACCGCTCTGGTCAGGGCAATAATGGCACGCTGACGGGCGGTCTTTCACTGGCCAATCAGGTTGCAGGGCAGAATAGAGAAGCATTGGATTTTGACGGGATTAATCATTTAATTACATACGGAAATCCAGCCAGTTTACTAATAGATAATAACATCTCTATAATAAGCAAGATTCAAACACTTTCCACGAAAACGGAAAGCACAATATTTGCAGAATCTGGCGCCATTGTTGTAAGAGATTACCAGCTATACTTGCGTAATGGCGAGATTGTTTTTAGACACGCAAATGCTACGGAAACAGTATCCTCTGGAAAACTTTCAGGCTTAACGGGCGCCAATAACAACTTTTCGAGGCAAGTTGCATTTACAGCAGAAGGCTTGGATGCCACTTTTTATCTGGATAATGAACAAGCATCCCTACCTCTTGATTTCCAGGTAAATGCCACCCCTACGAATACGAGCAGAAGGACGTCTATAAGTGCGGCTTTCCCCAATAGTATGTGGGAAGGAAAACTTGACGATATCCGCATCTACAATCGCGCCCTTCCCGCATCCGAAATTGCTGAGCTCTACCGCATGAATACATCAAGCATCGTGGATGTCGGCAGTTTTCTGACGGTTGCACCATAGCATTTTTGACGGATACAATTTCAGGCCAGGGGGCTGAACCAGCTCTTGCTGCTGCAACCGCCCGCACCGTCACCTTACAAGCCCTGAAGCCAGAGCGCGAAATTTTTATTCTACAGAATATCCTCCGCTGAGCCAATGGATGCACTGTTCATCACGGACAACTTCATTAACAAGCGCTCTGGTCGCCTGATGACGGCACAGGGCAAAATCGATTGTTTCTTTCAGGACATCGACATGACGTTTTTTACTGCCTTTTACAATATAGTCTTCGGCACCATTTTTAAGAACCTCGCGCATGGTATCTTTATTATCATCACCGGACATCACAATAATCGGTACTTTTTTTGCATAAGGCGCAATGCTGTCGTAGGTTTTTCTCCACTCCGGAGAATCTGTCAGCTTAAGATCAAGAAACACAAGATCAAGATCATCCTGAATTTCCTCAAGAATGTGTAGCGCATCGCTCAAAGTCGTTTTATGATAAATCCTTGGCTTTTCATCCATAATTCTCTCCAGCGTCTGTCCGAGAATATGGGCTTCTGCCTTGCAGTCTTCAATGATCAGAATATTCACTTTTATCTCTCCTGCTTTGCCCTATAAAAAATAGTTTTTGCTCCTGCCTATAGTTATATTATAGAAAATAATATTTAATGTCCTGTTAGGAATTGATAAAATTGATTTTGCTTTTGTTATAAATACTATAGAACCCTCTGCAAAAGACTGTAAAAATCCTGTAGAATCATTTCATGCAAACGAGCATGAGGTACAAAATGAAAATGAAGAAGT
>PFTR01000158.1 GCA_002789675.1 Alphaproteobacteria bacterium CG_4_9_14_3_um_filter_47_13
CATTTTATCAGTTGGCTCCCATTCGATCAGGGGGAGCAGCCGCCTGGAGTAAGTCTCCAGGACGGTACGATATTCGTCTATGCGCTCCAGAATGGCGGCAGATACAGGAAAGACAACGCCCGGCGGATTAAAGCCGCGTTCTGATAGAACATGATGGATGAGATAACGGTGAATTCGGCCATTACCGTCTTCAAACGGGTGAATATAGACGAACCCGAAAGCCAGAATGCTTGCCGCCATAACGGGGTCCAGCTTGGCCGCGTTCTGGTTGTCAAAATCGATCATGCCTTGAACAAGACTTGATAAATCCTCATGCCTTGCGCTGATATGCTCAGGCAGAGGCAAACGGCTTCCCTGCTCATGCTCTCCTACGAATCCGCCTTCCGTGCGAAGACCCATTTTAATAAAACGATCATCGTTACCAATAACGATTTTCTGCAAGCGCAGGAGTTCTTGCAGGTCAAGGGGCTGCTTTCCGGCTTCGCCAATCGCCCGGCTCCAACGCTGAATACGGTCTTGCGGCGGAGATTCCCCTTCAATCGCATAAGAGGATTTTGAATCTTTCAGCAGTAAAAAAGCCGCCGTCCGCGCCAGAATATCGGCAGAGATATTGCCGACTGCTTTTTGTGCCCTGCCCGCCAAATTTTTCTCGATATAGGCTTCAAGTTCAAGCGTACGAAACACCAAGGGGCAGAAATCCCGCGTCCCCGGAAGGTTGTTTTTAACCCTGTGCCGTGTGGAGTTTTTACCCTCCCCGGCATATTGCAGCTTTGTATCCAGCACTTCGGCATAAGAACCTGTTTTGGCATCGGGCAGATCAAGCAACCTGTCCAGCAGCCATTCATACAAAAACCAGATGCGGCGCATATAGGCGCTGGTTGGCTTGTCCGCAATCATGGCCACTATCTGTTGGGGATTAGTGGCCTCAAAAAGCCGCTTCAAAACAGCCAAATCCACCCCTTCATATTTCAGGGCAAAAACGAGATTCCCCTCCAAGGTTGCATCCGGCATATGGCGGGGCGTAAAAATACGCCACCCGTCTTTTTCAAAAATGCTGTGACGTGTGCCAATAGCCGATAAAATCCGTGGCAGAGGAACAGAAAGCCTATGCCCCTGTATGAGGGCGGCATAACCGACAGGAACGGCAGCTTCTGGCAGCCGCTTTTCCTGAAAAACGGTTACAGCTTCCGAAAAATACTTACTTTTCTTATCCGCCATGAAAAACGCTTACTTCCTGTAAATCCTGGTTACAGAAGTCATAGTATCCTGAAAAATGCTTACTTTCTATGAATTTTAATTATAAATCAGCATTTTTTGTGAAAAATGATTACTTTCTATGACACTCAACCATAAAAAATGAGATTTCCCCAATCATAATTTTTCCAGTTCCTCCGGCACGGTCAGGCCATAGCGGGAAACATAAAGCGTCTTTTCTGCCATCTTCAGATAGGCAGCAAGCGTCTGCATTTCACATTCTTATGAGAATAACAGCCTCCATACCCTGATTTTTCGCCTGCTCCAAAATGGCGTTCGTATCATAACCGCGATCAGCGAGGAGATATTCTGCCGACAGCCCTTCTATCAGGCGACCAGCTTGCGTGCAATCCGCTCTGGTACCTTGTGTAATAATGATTCGGAGCGGCATACCAGACGCATCCACGGCCAGGTGTATCTTGGTGTTAAGCCCCCTTTTGTACGGCTCATCTCCTGATTGCCGCCCCGCGCTCCCGCCGCATGCGGATGAACCTTGCAATGGGATACATTGATCATCAGCCATTCATAATCCGGCTCGTCAATCAGGGTTTCCAGCAATCTCTCCCAAATACCCTTGTCGCGCCAACGAATAAACCGCCGGTGTGTGTTGCTCCAATGCCCCAGATCCGGCGGCAAATCACGCCATGGCGCGCCCGTGCGCATGATCCAGAATACGGCGTTGATAAACACAGGCGATTGTCTTTAGCAACCCCGCCCCAGCTACCTTCGCGACCGGGAAGGTGTGGCTCAAGTAAAGCCCATGTTTTATCGGATATATCGTGGCGTCTGTGTGAGTGTGTCATGTGAGATCCTTTCTGTTTTATATAGAATCTAACATTTTCTATCTCGTGACTATACTATTTACGCCAAATTTGGCTATAATTTTTAAATGCCTGACGCATTAACTGCCGTTCTTTGCAAGATCGGCAAGACTTTCATGCGGGGGCATGCCGACGACGTTAAAGCCACAATCGACATAATGGACTTCACCCGTTACAGCGGAAGAAAGATCGGACAGAAGATAAAGTCCTGTCCCGCCGAGTTCTTCAAGCCCGACGCTCCGGCGCAAGGGGGATGTGGCCACACTATATTTGAATGTCTGCCGCGCACTGCCAATGGCTGACCCTGCCAGAGTTCGCATGGGGCCCGCAGAAACCGCATTAACACGGATATTATCCATTCCCAGATCAACTGCCAGATAACGGGTCGAAGCCTCGAGCGCAGCCTTGGCCACACCCATAACATTATAATTGGGCATGACTTTTTCTGCGCCATAATAAGACAGGGTCAAAGCACTCCCGCCATTTTTCATCAACGGCGCAGCATGGCGCATGACCGCCGTAAAGGAATAGCAGGAGATATGCATTGTATGCAAAAAATTTTCCAGAGTGGTATCAACATACCTCCCCTTAAGCTCCTCCTTATCCGAATAAGCAATTGCATGAACAAGGAAATCAAGCGCGCCCCACTCTTTTTCAAGCGCGACAAAAACATCGGCAATCTCGGTTTCTTTGGAGATATCACAAGGCAGAACAAGCTGGCTTCCCACGGTTTCGGCCAGCGGCGCAACCCGCTTTTTAAGCTGATCCCCCTGATAGGTAAAAGCCAGCTCCGCTCCATGATCGTGCAGGGTTTTGGCCATACCCCATGCAATGGAGTGATCATTGGCCACCCCCATAATCAAGCCCTTTTTTCCCTGCATTAAAGTCATATAACGATCCTTTTAAACAGCAAAGAGACGAAGGAAAAAACATCCCTTCTCTTTCTTATCATTTTAGATGAATGAGGCATGTCAGCGACTCGCAGAGTCATTCTTCAAACCTCGAAAATGCCAGCGTACAATTCGTGCCGCCAAAGCCAAAACTATTGGAAATGACCGTTTGATGGTCAACATTATCAATCCGCTCCCGTGCAATCGGCATAGATTCTGCGCCTTCATCAAGTGTTTCGATATTAATACTCGGCGCAACAAACCGCTCCTGCATCATCAAAAGACTATATATCGCTTCCTGCACGCCTGTTCCACCAAGAGAATGCCCTGTCATTGATTTTGTGGCACTGATGTAGGGCAAGCCCCTTTCCTCTTTTTCTGGGAAAACTTCACGGATTGCGGCAAGCTCGGTGGTATCACCCACAGGCGTACTCGTCCCGTGCGTATTGATATAAGTTACAGGTGTCCTGACCGTTGCCAGTGCCTGCTTCATACAACGGACAGCCCCTTCACCGCTTGGCGCAACCATATCCGCCCCATCAGATGTCGCGCCATAACCGGTAATTTCAGCATAAATTTTTGCGCCCCGTGCTCTGGCATGATTTAGCTCCTCCAGAACAATCACGCCGCCGCCGCCGGCAATAACAAAACCATCACGATTCGCATCATAAGCCCGCGCCGCTTTCTCCGGTGTTTCATTATAATGGGAAGACATTGCGCCCATGGCATCAAATAAAACGGATAATGTCCAATCCAGTTCTTCACCCCCGCCCGCAAACATCACATCCTGTTTACCCAGCAATATCTGCTCCATTGCATTGCCAATACAATGCGCCGATGTCGAGCATGCCGAAGAAATCGAGTAATTGACACCCTTGATCTTGAAATTCGTGGCAATTGTTGCCGAGCATGTCGAACTCATACATTTAGGCACAGCAAATGGCCCCACCCGCTTTGGCCCTTTTTCACGGCAGATATCTGCTGCTGCGACCTGCGCTTTTGTTGAAGGGCCGCCGGAGCCCATAATTATGCCCGTACGTTCATGGCTTATTTCTGATTCGGAAAGACCACTATCCGCAATCGCCTGCTCCATCGACAGATGGTTGTAAGCCGCACCATCCCCCATAAAACGCAGCAATCTCTTGTCAATATTCGCGGCAAGATCTATCTCCGGCCTACCGTAGACCTGACTGCGAAATCCCATTTCCGCATATTCCGGCGAAAAAGTTATGCCGGATTTCCCTGCTTTCAGTGACTCAAGTACCGTTCCGGCATCGTTGCCAATGCATGAAATAATGCCCATACCGGTAATTACAACTCTTCGTGGATACTCTGTCATTCTTCAACTTCTCTTTTATATCGTTTTACGTGAAGCCCCGAAGTTACGCAGCCTTTATAAGATTTAAAATTATGATACTTTCCAGGAAACTATCTCTATGCTCAGACTATAAAGCGTTCGGGTTTGCAAACAGCCCGACCTTCAAATCTTTTGCTTCATAAATAAGAGTGCCATCTGCATACATTGCGCCATCACCAATACCCAGAACAAGCTTGCGGTTAATCACACGCTTTAAATCAACAACATATTTAACGAGCCTAACATTCGGCAGAACCTGCCCGGTAAGTTTGAGCTCCCCCAGCCCCAGCGCTCTCCCGGAACCTTGTGCCCCCGTCCAGCCAAGATAAAACCCCAGCATTTGCCAAAGCGCGTCAAGCCCGAGACAGCCCGGCATTACCGGATCGGATTCAAAATGACAGTCAAAGAACCAGAGATCGGGCTTGATATCAAATTCCGCCTCAATCACGCCTTTATCGTAAGCACCGCCAGAGTCCTGAACATTCGTAATACGATCAAACATGAGCATCGGCGGCAAAGGAAGCCGTGCATTGCCTTCTCCGAACAGTTTCCCATGTCCGCAATCAAGGATATCCTCGTAGGTGTAACTGGATTTTTTATTATAGCTCATATCAGATTTTATCGCCGTTTGTGTTTTCATAGAGAATTTATACGACTTTCAAACCTGCCTAGCAAGAGAGAATGGCTTCCTGCGTGCAAACTGTTTTATAAGTATCTGTCATTGCCGCCATGGCGAGCGGTTTGGCTATAACAGGCTCGATCTCGGGAGCCTCCCCTCCTGCCGCCACAGCCAGCATTCTTCCCGCTGCCTTGGCACAGGCCACCGCTTGATCCATCAGACCATGAAGCTGTATAACCCCAAAAAATTCGTGGCATACCGGATCAAGACTATTGATTAACTCATAAGGTGCTGCCACGCCATGATCATTCGCAGCAAGCCCAAAACGCCAGTCCGTTCCTGCCGGAATCCCCAGACGGATCGCTTCCTGCGTCATCACATAAGCCACCTGATCCAGCTTGTCCGGCAACATCGGCATTGAAAACAGCTCACAGGCATTCTGGGACAGGGCAAGACAACGTCCCGCAAAAGCACTCAGACCACTGACACTTTCAGCCAGACTCCAGGAGTCCTGCCCGATTTTTTTATCAATCACAATATCGCACAATTCCTGTGCCGCAATTTCGTAAGCCATACAGCGGTTTGTACATTCTATAAAAAGCCGGAATGTTTCACTGCGCAGCTGTCCTGATTCTTCCATCCGCAAAATAAGATTATGGATTACAAACACAATCAATTCATGAAAGGCATAGGCACAATCCAGCCAGTCCTCGAAAAGGCATTTAGCGATGCCGCGTCCCTGCTCTGTTTCATAATCAATCACATAAGAAGGTGGTAAAGCCTTGACTGCTATCGGCCCCGGATAAGGCTCACACTCCAGAAGCAGCGCCAATTTATCATAAGTTGCCTCTAGCCCCTCATCAGGCTCGTCAAACAACAATAAGGTTTCTGTTATGATTCCTGCCAGCAGCTGAATCATTTTCATCCCGTCAATCTGCCCTCCTGCGAGAGCGGCGTGGGAGGTGAGATGATGGAAAATATGGCCGGTAAAATCAGCTTTATTGATTAAAATTGACATGATGATCTTTTGAACAGGTTGAAGAGACAAGAAAAGAGTGTGGGTAACATTGTGAGTGATTCTGTGGAAAGGTATCGTAACCACCCTTTATATACAGACTAATTCAATTCTTCGTCTTCGTAAATGCCCCAAAGTAAATTTCTTTCAACCCAGCCATGATATCCTCCAGCGCGTATCAGACACCAGGCCTGGCTACATTTATCAACCCGCGCCACAACAGAAGGTTCAAGACGGGCAATCATGCGCGCTTCATGGCTAAACCCTTCGCGCATGGGAATTAGATCATCGGATTCTTTGACAAGAACAGTGCGCTCTCCGGACAATAAGGATTTATGAATCCAGCCCTCATCTCCGTCAAAGCCTTTCACTTTGCGCCAGCTTTCAAATTCCTGAATAATCTCTACCGGTAAATTTTCGCGTTTATAAATCCATTTGATCGGATACCGAAGCGCGGGTCCCGCACGGACATAAACCTTATCTGATCTCAAAGAAACAAAGCGTGGTAAAGGAAGTTCGGTATCCCGGAATCCCCCGGCGACAACCTCCTCCGCAACATTAGAATCCGTAGCAAAAACCACGGACGGATTTAAAAACCCAAAAAAGAGGAGCAACAGAATAATTTTTATATGTACGAATGCCATGAAAACTGGACTTTTATCCCTTATATAAAGCATTATAACGCCGTTTGTTATGCGAATAAAGAGGCAAAGGATCAAGAGTCCTTCTATCAGGAACATAAAGTTATAAACATGGAATCACCTTATATCGCTGTTGCGCCGATGATTGACTGGACGGATCGACACTGCCGTTATTTCCTGCGGCTGATTGCACCCCACATCCATCTTTACACGGAAATGATTACAACGGGTGCTTTGATCCATGGTGACCGTGATCGTTTCCTGCGTTTTGACAAGGCCGAACATCCGGTTACATTGCAACTTGGCGGTTCCAGCCCCGAGGATCTGGCGCTTTGCGCCCGCATGGGACAAGATTATGGTTATGATGCTATCAACCTGAATTGCGGCTGTCCGAGCGACCGCGTCCAGAGCGGCAGTTTCGGTGCCTGCCTCATGAAAGAGCCACAGCGCGTGGCCGATTGTATCGGCGCTATGATAAACGCTATCCAGATTCCTGTCTCGGTCAAATGCCGCATTGGAATTGATGATTGTGATGATTTTTCTTTTTTAAACAAATTCATAGATGATGTTTCTAATGCAGGATGCCAGACATTCATTATCCATGCCCGTAAAGCATGGCTAAAAGGGTTAAGCCCAAAAGAAAACCGTGAAATTCCACCTCTTCAATATGATATTGTGAACAAAATCAAAAAGAAGCATGGCAAGCTTAATATTATTATCAATGGTGGTATAAAAACTATTGATAATATTAAAGAACATCTTCCAACGCTTGATGGTGTCATGATCGGACGGGAGGCTTACCAGAACCCCTATTTCCTGACAGACATTGAAAAAACATTTTTCGGAAACACGGACATTCTACCCCGTGAAGACATTGCCCGCGCCATGATTCCCTATATCGAAGAGCAAAACCGTATCCACGGCACACCGGAAAAATCTATAACAAGACATCTCATCGGCCTGTATCAGGGACAATATAATGGAAAAAAGTGGCGGCGTGCCCTAAGTGAACACCGCCCGATCCCGCAAGCACTGGAGTCTGTTATGCAGATTCCCCCTTCACTTTAAAAGATTCGCCGCAACCACACGTGCTTTCCGCATTGGGGTTCTTGAAAATAAAAGTCGAGGCCAGATTGTCATCTTTATAATCAATCTCCATCCCGACCAGAAACAAAGTCGACATTTTCGGAATATAGAGCTTTGCTCCGGCATGTTCAAACCCGTCATCGGCGGGGCTTTCTTCAAAAACATGTTCCATCTTGTATTTATGACCGGAACAGCCTGTATTGGTGACAGACAACCGCACACCAATCGCATCCGCATTCATTGCTGTGCGCTTTTTCAGCTCTTCCGCAGCGCGGTCTGTTATTGTAATCAGCTCAGCCATCTTTAATCCCTCATCCGAACATATTCAGTTGTAACTTGGCTGTCTCCGCCATCATAGACGGATCCCAGACAGGATCCCAGACAATCTCGACATCGACATTTCGAACACCCGCCACGGGAAACAGCGCACCCTGTACCCATTGCGGCATTTCTTGCGCCACAGGGCAGCCGGGGGATGTCAGGGTCATTTCCACAAAGACATCCATAGATCCATCCTCAATTTCGGTAATTTCGACCTTGTAGATAAGCCCCAACTCATAAATATTGACGGGGATTTCAGGATCATAAATTTCACGCAATGCCGCCTCAAGCGCCGGCCATGACATATGGTTCTGTGGCACTTCTGCATTGGGTGGCTGCGCCAGATCGTCATATTCTTCTTTGCCCATCGCGTTTTTCAACATCTCTTCGTTTGCAATCGGTTCTGTTTTCATCCTAATAATCCCTTCGCTTTGCCCAGTCCTGCAACAAGAGCATCAATATCCTGCTGATTCGAATATAATCCCAATGACGCACGAATTGTTCCATCAATCCCAAAATGCTGCATTAGCGGCTGACAACAATGATGTCCGGTACGTACAGCCACACCGCACTGGTCAAGGATCATTCCGATATCGCTGGCATGTCCCCAATCCGCCGTGAAAGAAAGAATCCCTACTTTTTCCGGTGCTGTGCCATAAAAACGAAGCCCCTCCACTTTTGCCAGCGCCTTATTCGCATAATCCAGAAGCACCGTTTCATGTGCTTCTATCGCTGCCATCCCGATATTATTGATATACTCAAGTGCCGCGCCAAGGCCAATAGCCTCGATAATCGCAGGTGTTCCTGCTTCGAACCGTGCCGGCGGCTCTTTGTACGTTGTATAGTCAAAGCTGACTTTTTCAATCATATCACCGCCGCCCTGATAAGGCGGCATGGATTCCAGTATGTCATATTTTCCCCAAAGAACGCCAATTCCCGTAGGCCCGTATAATTTATGTCCGGTTAAAGCATAAAAATCACAGCCCAGTTCCTTCATGTTGACAGCCCTGTGGACAACCGCCTGTGATCCGTCAATCATTACTTTAATTTCAGGATAAAAGTCTTTAGCTATCCCTATGATTTTTTTAACATTATTAATCGTGCCAAGGGCGTTGGAAACATGCACAAGGCTGACAAATTTTGTCTGTGGGGATAACAGCGCCTCAAACCTGTCAAGATCAAGAGTTCCGTCTTCCTGAACAGGGATCACTTTTATCACAATCCCGATCTGGTCACGCAGGATCTGCCACGGCACAATATTAGCGTGATGCTCCATTTCAGTAAGAATAACCTCGTCCCCCTGCGCAAGATACATCCGCCCCCAGCTCTGCACGACAAGATTAATCGCTTCCGTAGCATTGCGGGTGAAAATTATTTCCCGTTCCGAAGCCGCCCCGATAAAGGAAGCTACAGTCTTTCTGGCAGCCTCAAATTCCTTAGTTGTTACTTGAGAAAAATTATATAACCCTCTGTGAATATTAGAATAATGATGCTTCATAACATCTGTCATCGCGTCTATCACCGTCTGCGGCTTCTGGGCGCTGGCGGCACTATCAAGATAGGCAATGTCATTATTTTTCAAGATGGGAAAGTCATTGCGCCATGGATTATGAACCATATTATCCCGCCCTTCTGCCTCCCTATGATTATTGCGCAAATCCCGGGCACTTCTGATCAATTCAGATGTCATCAGGCCTCCTTTTCAACCATTGCTGTACTTTATAATATACAATCTCTCTCACAGCTTCATCCTCAAGCTTATCCACAACACCCCCTACAAAAGCCTCAATAAGAAGCCTGCGTGCCTCCTGTGCGCTCATGCCCCGGCTACGCATATAAAACAGGGCGGCCTCATCCAGTTTGCCCGTAGTCGCGCCGTGCGTACATTTCACATCGTCCGCATAAATTTCAAGGGCGGGCTTGGTATCCATTTCCGTGCCTTCCGCAAGCAGGAGCGCGTTGGAAAGCTGGGTGGCCTCGATTTTATCCGCATTTTTATGCACATACACCTTACCCTGAAAAACCCCTCTGGCGCGATCATCAAGAACCGTCCGGAAAAACTGGCTGGAACGTGTATACTGCGCCTTATGCTCGGCGCAAAGGGTTGTATCGCCATGCTGTTCTCCCTGGAGAAGAGAGATGCCATTGAAATGGCATTGCGCTTTTTCACCCTCAATAAGGCAATGAATCTCGTTTCGAACCAGCTTTCCACCCTGAATCAGATAAAATCCACTGTAAAAAGAGGATTCGCTCATCTTAATCCGTGTATTTAGCGTCGAAACAGCCTCAACACTATCTTCAATAAGACGGATATGATGAAATTTTGCCTCTTTACCAAGAATAATCTCCATATCCATATTTTTCCAGTAAGATCCTACGCCCTCATGGCGCTCTATCAGGGTCAGTTCTGCCCCCTGCTCCAGAACCACTTTTAAAACAGGGCTATGCAACATCCCGCTCTGACCTGTTAACAGGATATCCTCCCCTTGTTCACAGATTTGTCCCCTGTTTCTGTGGATAAGTATGGATGACTTCGCAGCTTCCGGCACAAGCTTTTTCGGAATGGCGCGGGACAGACTGGTATATTTCCAGTCTTCCTGACGCGGCGTTGGCAGATTTTCCGGCGAGAGTCCTATCATGCCGCCTGTCCCGTATATCCGGCATAGCCCTTTTCTTCCAACTCATGCGCAAGTTCCGCGCCGCCGGTCTTGACGATTTTGCCATCCGCCAGCACATGCACCACATCCGGCTTGATGTAATCCAGCAATCTCTGATAATGCGTAATGACAAGGAACGAACGATCCGCCCCGCGCAGGCTGTTCACACCATCCGCGACAACTTTAAGCGCATCAATATCAAGCCCGCTATCGGTCTCATCCAGAACCGCAAAGCGCGGCTCCAGCATCGCCATCTGCAGCACTTCATTACGCTTTTTCTCGCCACCCGAAGCACCGACATTCACCGGACGCTTGAGCATATCATCATGCACGCCCAGTGCCCTCATCTTTGCCTTCACCAGCTTGAGAAAGGCAAGCGCATCCAGTTCATCCTCTCCGCGCTGTTTCCGCACGCTATTGAGCGCGGTTTTCAGAAAATTACTCATCTGCACCCCCGGGATTTCCACCGGATACTGAAACGCCAGAAACAACCCCGCCGCCGCCCGTTCCTCCGGCCTCATCGCCAGCAGATCCTGTCCTTCAAAAGTGACGCTGCCTTGCGTAACCTCATACCCTTCCCGCCCCGCCAGTACATACGACAATGTCGATTTTCCCGACCCGTTCGGCCCCATAATGGCATGAACTTCCCCTGCTGGAATTTCAAGGTTAATCCCTTTGAGGATTTCCTTGCCGTTTACGGTGGCGTGTAGGTTATTGATTTTGATCATTAGAAGCTCCATCGGGATACGATATAGGTACATCAAACTTAATTCTCGTAGCTGTTTGTAAAAGCGTTCCAGAATCTATCTTACCGCCTAGGCTAGCACCGAGCACTGAAATCTTTGCTCCAGCATCTGCGTTATTTTTATCTTCCACTGTCACTGCTATGTCAAATTCAACGAAATGCACTACATGCCCGCCACCAAAGGCTTTTCCTTGTGGAACTCCGCCGGAAATATGAGGATTTATTCTCTCACTACCCTTGCTTGCCTGTGCTTGCCCAACCCCACTGATAATCTGCTCCAATGACTTTGCTATAAATTTATCTGATTCCATTAATAGCTCCTCCTCTTCAAAATTAATTTAACCGTCACTCCGGCGGAGGCCGGAGTCCATCCTGACACGTGTGCAAATGGATAAATGGATTCCGGCCTCCGCCGGAATGACGGAAGAAGATATTGGGCAAACACAAACAAAAACCAAAGCAATGAAGTCAATGCACTACTTACAAATATCTTCATAGAGATCCTCCCAATGCGGGTTGTTGCGCTCTATCAAATTGATCTTCCAATCACGTTTCCATTCTTTTATTTACCGTTCTCGGATAATTGCGGCTTCTGCATTGTGGTGTTCCTCGTAGTAAACCAAATTATGAACATCATATTTTTTTGTAAACCCTTCTACCACGCCATTTTTATGTTGCCATATCCTTTTCGGCAAATCTGATGTCACACCAATATAAATCGTTCCGTAATGGTCGCTGGCGAGCATATATACATAGAAATTCTTATCCATTTTTATGACGGCTTTATCACCCCACACTCCCCTCCAGACTAATACTCACCAGTTTCTGCGCTTCGACGGCGAACTCCATGGGTAGATGCTGCATAACATCACGGCAAAAGCCGTTCACAATGAGGGCAACAGCTTCTTCCTCGCCGATGCCGCGTTGACGGCAATAGAAGAGCTGGTCTTCGGAAATACGGCTGGTGGTGGCTTCATGCTCGAGCTGCGCGTCAGGATTACGGCTTTCGATATAAGGAATCGTATGCGCGCCGCATTCTTTACCAATGAGCAGGCTATCGCATTGTGTATAATTCCGTGCGCCTGTTGCTTTGGGCATGATTTTAACGAGACCGCGATAAGTCTGCTGGGCATGACCTGCGCTAATGCCTTTGGAAATAATACGGCTTTTGGTATTACGGCCAATATGAATCATTTTTGTACCGGTATCGGCCTGCTGGTAATTATTTGTAATTGCAACGGAATAAAACTCACCCACAGAGTTATCCCCTTTTAGTACACAACTTGGATATTTCCATGTAATTGCCGAGCCTGTTTCAACCTGGGTCCAGCTGATCCGTGAATTTTTGCCTTCACACATGCCGCGCTTGGTCACAAAATTATAGATGCCGCCTTTGCCATTCTCATCACCCGGATACCAGTTCTGCACGGTAGAGTATTTAATCTCCGCATCATCATGCGTAATCAGCTCCACCACTGCCGCATGAAGCTGGCTCTCATCCCGCATCGGTGCTGTGCACCCCTCCAGATAGGAGACATATGCCCCTTTATCGGCAATCACCAGTGTCCGCTCGAACTGTCCTGTATTGAGCTCGTTAATCCGGAAATAGGTTGATAATTCCATCGGACAGCGCACGCCGGGCGGTATATAAACAAAGGAGCCATCCGTAAAAACCGCGCTATTCAAACAGGCATGTTTATTATCATGATACGGCACAACCGATCCCAGATAACGCCGCACCAGATCAGGATGGTTTTGTACAGCTTCGCTTATAGAACAAAAAATTATACCTTTTTCTTCAAGTGATTTCTTAAAGGTTGTTGCCACTGAAACCGAGTCAAAAACATAGTCCACAGCCACACCCGCCAGCATTTCCTGCTCCCGCACAGGAATACCCAGTTTCTCGTAAGTTGCCAGAAGCTTCGGATCAATTTCGGCCAGAGATTTCGGGCGGTCGCTATCTGATTTCGGCGCGGCATAATAATGATATTTCTGGTAATCAATCGGCGGAAACTTTAAATCTGTCCATTCCGGCTCCGGCATTTTAAGCCAGTGTGCATAGGCCTTCAAACGCCATTCCAGCAGCCACTCAGGTTCCTTCTTTTTAGCCGAGATAAAGCGGACAATGTCCTCGCTCAGTCCCAAGGGGGCTTTATCCGATTCAATATCAGTAACAAAGCCTGCCTCGTATTTCTCCCCAAGCGCGGCAACCTGCCGAATGGTTTCTTTGGAAATTATACTATTCATAAACTCTGCCTTGCTTGTAAAGCCGGGATCATATCCGATAGCGCAACATTTGCGAGCGCCGATTCAATGGCCTGATTCACCGGATTCCAGCGCCCCTGCAACATACATATACTTTCAATTCCGCAGATTTCAGAATTTCCCTTCACACAGGAGGTCAGCATGATAGGCCCTTCCATCGCCGCAATGATATCACGCACATATAACTGATCAGGTTTGCATTTTAGCATATAACCTCCCTTTACCCCGCGTGTTGACGTAATGACACCACCTTTGGCAAGCAACTTTAAAACTTTGGAAACCGTTGGTTCCGGCAGAAACGTATCCTTTGCCAGACCGGAGGCAGAAAACGGTTTGTGCTCCCCCCCCTGCCATTGCTGCCAAAACAACAACAGAGGTGGTCCTACTTTGTTGGACAGGTTGGCGGCGTTTTTAAGGTGGAATCCCGTTTC
>PFTR01000123.1:0-1361 GCA_002789675.1 Alphaproteobacteria bacterium CG_4_9_14_3_um_filter_47_13
AAGAAATTTACGCAATGGCGGCATAATTGTTGAAACGGGATTCCACCTTAAAAACGCCGCCAACCTGTCCAACAAAGTAGGACCACCTCTAAGAAAGCATTTTTCATTAAGATTAGGATTGCAGTTTTTGTTAAATTTTACAAGATTATTAGCACTGGAAAGCTATCCTTTTGATCCCTCATTATTTTCAGGATACGCTCATACAAACACAAACGATTTCGAACAATTATTGTGAAATAACGTTAAGCCCTTGATTTGTCAATGGTTATTATATTGGACATTTACAACATTTTATGGCTATAATAGTAACCATTGAGAGGTTTTTACTATGACTAGAAAAACAGCCCCCTTATCTCCGGCTTTGGAGGATATTCTGAAAGAGTTGGGGGAGAATATCAAGCTGGCGCGGTTACGCCGGAAAATTACAACGACCATGCTGGCCGAGCGGGCTGGCATGAGCCGCACAACGCTGCGCAAAGTTGAGGGCGGCGAAAGTGGTGTTACACTGGGCGCGTATGCCAGTGTGTTGTTTTGCCTCGGCTTGGAAAAAGATCTGCTGTTAATCGGTGGGGATGATCCGCTGGGGCGGAGGTTGCAGGACGCTGATCTGACTCATACAAAAGAACGCGTGCCAAAACGGACAAAATCATGAGTAAAAAACCAAAAAAAAATATGGCACAAAAAGCGATACAAGTCTGTGCCCATTGGCAGGGCATGGCTGACCCTGTGCTTATGGGTACACTCTATGCTGCGCCATCGCGAGGCAAAGAAATTTTCTCGTTTGAATATGAACCGTCCTGGTTGAAATCTCCGTATGCACAATTATTGGATCCTGATCTTGGTTTGTTTTCCGGACCACAATATGCACGTGATGGGCATGATAATTTTGGGTTGTTTCTTGATTCATCTCCCGACCGCTGGGGACGGGTTTTGATGCAGCGTCGTGAAGCACAGTTAGCAAAAGTTGAAGATCGGGATACGCGTCCTTTAATGGAATCTGATTATCTTCTTGGCGTGTATGACGGACACAGGATGGGTGCGCTGCGTTTTCGGCTGTCAGAAGATTCGCCGTTTCTTGATGATCAGGCTGATATGGCCGCGCCACCATGGACAAAATTGCGCGATCTTGAATATGCCAGTTTGCAGCTGGAGCGTGAGAATGCTGAGAGCGAGCAGGATTACATGACATGGCTCAAATTACTGATTGCGCCGGGCGGCTCGCTTGGCGGCGCACGCCCGAAGGCCAGTGTGTTGGATGAAAGTGGCCATCCGTGGATTGCAAAGTTTCCGTCTCGCCGTGATGAAATCAATATCGGGAAGTGGGAATATCTGGTTTATCAATTGGCACAAACTGCCGGAAT
>PFTR01000123.1:1371-14135 GCA_002789675.1 Alphaproteobacteria bacterium CG_4_9_14_3_um_filter_47_13
ACTTCGCAAATTAAGCGTTTTTCCGGTGAATACGATACGTTTTTGTCCAGGCGTTTTGATCGAACCGAGGCACAGGAGCGCATTCATTTTGCTTCCGCCATGACCTTACTTGGTAAAAAAGATGGTGACGGCGGTGATACAGGCGTGAGCTATCTTGATCTTGCGGCTTTCCTGATGAAAAACGGCGCGCAGGTGAATGAGGATCTGGAGCAGCTGTGGCGGCGGATTGTTTTTTATATCTGCGTGTCGAATACAGACGATCATTTGCGCAATCATGGTTTTTTGCTAACGGATCGGGGGTGGTCGCTCTCGCCAGCTTATGATATGAATCCGGTCGCTTCCGGCGGCGGCCTTGCGCTGAATATTTCAAAAGACGATAACAGTCAGGATCTTGATCTAGCGCGCAGCATTGCCCCTGTTTTTCGTATCAGTGAGCAGCGCGCCAAGGAGATTATCGCAGAAATTATCAAGGTTGTACGCACATGGCCGGATCTCGCAAAGCAGCTTAAATTCCCAGCGCGTGAGATCAGCGTAATGAAAAATGCGTTCCGTGTTGCCGATGAAGATGGATCTTAAAATGGCATTTCAAGGGACACTGGTGGGACAGTTGGCGGCAAAAAGGGACAACAATTCACGACTTACGACAACAATGATTTTTACCTAACCTTTTGATTTCTTTGTTGTATTTTGTTTTTGTATGTTGTCATTATTTGCCAGAATCACGCTCATAACCTGAAGGTCGTAGGTTCAAATCCTACTCCCGCAACCATCTTAACTGCGTCAGCAGTTACAAGGGGATAGTCGCCCCCGGCAACCGCTTTATCCTGTTGGTTATGCCCTCCGACAACCAACTGAACCTCTTTACAAATTTCATCATCCTCACTCAGGGGTTTGCCCTTGTTCAGGGCTATGGTGAGGATTCCGGCTAAATCACCATGTAAATCCATTGTAAGGCCGTCCTGTGAGCCTTCCTTGGGCAGGAAAACCACTTTATCAACAAGACTACGAACCAGTTCAGCGGCCTCATGGCGGTGTTCAGGATCGTTCATGGATGCTATGAGCGCCTTAACCTCTTTACGGTAATGCGCCCCCATATTCGGGTGAATAAGCGTAGGGGCTTCTTTTTTGACTTCCAGAAGCCCTTGCAGTTCTTCCATACGGTTATGAACGGCAATGAGTTCATCTTTGACCATGTGGCCCGGTACACCGTCAGCGATAGAGTCGATAATCTGTGCTTTCCTGCGTTCCTTTTTCGCCAGTTCTTTTTTGTGGCTGTGAATAGAGGCGTTATGCTCCATACGCAGTTCATTCATGTGCCGGACATACTCATTGCAAAATTCTTCGCACAGTTCCGGCTCCATTAAATGCGTTTGCAGGGCATTCAAAAGGCTTGCCTCTACAACCTGCCTTGAAACCGTCCGGCGATTGTCACAGGTTCCCTTGTTACGGGCCGTAGAGCAGCCGTATCTGTCTTTACTGACCGTGCTAAACCCGCCGCCGCAGCAGCCGCATTTCAGCAGGTGCGAGAACAGGTAGCGCGGACGTTGCCGCCCCCAAAATTCGCCATGCTGTTTTTTGATCTTGCCCTGCTTGGCTTTTACCTTGTCCCATGTTTCCTGATCGACAATGCGCAGTTCAGGAACGGGCTTTCTGATCCATTCCTCTTCCGGGTTCATGCGTGATACGCGCTTGCCGGTGTCCGGGTCTTTGATATAGCGCAGCCGGTTCCATACCAGTTCGCCAATATACAGTTCATTGTTCAAGATTCCCGTGCCGCGTTGCCGGTTGCCGTAGATGGTGCTGGAACCCCATGATTTTCCTGTAGGGCCGGGAATGCCATCTTTGTTCAGTCCGGCAGCTATGGCCTTCGGCGATTTGCCTTCCAGATATTCCTTGAATATGCGGTTGACGATCCGGGCCTGATCTTCATTGATGGTGCGTTCGCCGCGTTTTACTTCGCCATCTTCGCCCATCGTGTTTGCAATGTCATAGCCATAGGTTATGCCGCCGCCGGATTTGCCTTTCTCCACACGGCCACGCAGTCCGCGCCGTGTCTTGTCGGCAAGGTCTTTCAGGAACATGGCATTCATGGTTCCTTTCAGGCCAATGTGAAGATTGGAAATTTCGCCTTCGGACAGGGTAATGATTTTAACCCCGGCGAATTGAACGCGCTTGTAGATACCGGCAATATCCTCTTGATCCCGCGAAAGGCGATCAAGAGCTTCGGCAAGGATAATATCGAACTTACCCGCAGCGGCATCCTGCATAAGCTGTTGTATGCCCGGACGCATCATGCTGGCCCCGGATATGCCGTGATCCGTATAGCAGTTAAAAACCTGCCAGCCCTCGCGCTCGATCCTTTCCTGACACAAGCGGATTTGATCTTCTATTGAAGCCTCGCTTTGCATGTCGGATGAGTAACGAGCATATATGGCAATTTTAGTCATCAGGATTCCCCCTCATTTGCGAAAAATTTTCCTGTTTGAGAAGTTCATTATAGTCCCTTTCGGCAGCCCTGCGAGCCAAAAATTTAACTAATTCCCTTATATGGGGATTGTTTTCTGCATCCATGCCGGACGGCGGATGAAGCCTCAAAACAGGCATAATATCTGTCCGCTTCTTACTCATGCTTTGCATCCCGTACTCAGGTTACACAAAGGCATACCTCCCCTGTCAGGAGCGTAGCGGAAAGCAATGTTCGGATAGGCTGGAACGATTATTCCAGAAATATTGAGAAGCTTATGATCCGCAGGGATAAGGGAACTTTGTTTTTGTAGTAAGCACCAGCGAAGAACCAGATCAAAAGAACGCCGCCAGCACTTACCTTTGCTTCCCTCTATCCAAACGGATATATTACATAATACAACCGCAAGTTTTAACGGTTGGTAAACGTAAAACAGCGGAAACTTATATACAGCAAGCATTACAGCGGTTCCTCCTTACCGTTATGGTGAGGAAACGCTATGGCATATGCAATTTTATAAACGGAAACACTGCGGAAACAGGAAGGGCTTAAAAAGCTGATTTAAATAGAAAAAAAACCAGTAAATCAGAAGAAATTATTCTTCACCAAACTTTGAAGAGATAGCAAACAAAGCGCCTTTTGGAGGATCAAGCGGATCAAAATCATGTTCGTAATCTTCCGGGAACATTTTTTTGTGAAGCATGTCTATTAGCGTTTGATTGCCTGTAGTGAGAGCAATATCCATCGGGTATCTTCCCCATGTATCCTTTAGCCACGGATCAACTTGTATATCAACTTGTTCAAATAAAAGTTCTGCCGTGGGAAGGCTTCTGTTGGCGCAACCCCAGTGCAGCGGAGTCATGAGCGTATCTTCTTCTTGGTAATTTATACATTCAGGATTTTCCTTTAGTGCCTTTTCAATGTCTGTTTGTTTGTTCATTTTCACGGCAATAAAAATATTGGACGGCGGTTTTTGCCGATCCCCGTGACTCTGTTCAGATACTTTGCGTTTTTTTCCACTCTCTACCATGCTATCGGTTCTTTCATTTGGGATACTACGTTTTGAAGATGATTGTTTTTAAAAGCTATGGCAGTTCTTACTGTTCCTGTTGCTACAAACTTTACAGTTCCCGGATAAGTGTCCGGCTTTTTTAAACCTAGAAAATTGCTTTCAGGATAAAAAATAATCGCTGGGTTCATCCCCATTTCATGCCAGTCATCTTTTTCAGTAAGGTATCCTGAATATGGTTCTGTAATTTTTCCTATACTTAAAACCGTACTGTTCATGAGGGCTGGCATGTTGTGCATGCTTCGTAACATGCCGATATACCGTTGACCATATTTATTGGGTGTTACAACACCAATATGACACTCAGCAATTTGCTCTTGGTTTATTTCCAACAGGTAATCCATATAATCATTTCTTAAATCAATATCTGCCGGAGGATTCTTCTCGAAGTCCTTAAAATCCTCACCTTTGGGCTTATATAAGAGGAAGAAATAAGCAAGCAGACAGGGGGTTTTACCAAGTTGCCTGAATGTAATCACTGGCACAGCGCCCATTTTATCATCAACTATCGCAAAAGAGAGGTTTTCGATAGCCTGTGCTTGCTGGGAAAGCCCTTCCAATTCGTTTTCTAATGCTGTTTGCTGATCTATGTCAATCAGGCTGTCGCCATCAAAGTGAGAGAAGAAATTAGCGGCTTGCACATAGTAATCTTGTTCAGTGAAATTCTTTTCGTATTCAGGAGCTACTTTTCTGATGAACTTCTCAAAGAGCAGCAGCTTTTCAGGCTTGGGTTCGATGCCCCCTATAAGCCAGTTGAAAGGGTCTTTTTCGTTTATGCCTTTTTCATCATCCTTCATTTTTAATGCGCTGCGTATCTCGTAGCTGTAATTGCGCCACTTAATATCTTTTCGCCACCTGTAGCAGTGCAACGCCCAGCGAAGTTGATTGCGCCGGAAGGGTGAAAATGAAAAGCGCGTAATTGTTTTACCCGCTTTTAAAGCCACTTTTCTTTTATTTTTCATTGTTTTACTGGCTTCCAATTTCCGCAGTCTTTCCGTTTATATCTTTGCTTTTAAAGGCTTCTTCCAACCACAATCCGAGTATCAGGCAAACGTACAAAAATAATGTGCGTTTTGCAAAGAGAAGGAGCCATAACCATGAAATATGATCTTGACTATCTATCACCGCAGGGAGGGGGAACGCCCTTCAAATACCTATCGGCCTTTATCGGATGCTTGATTCTGGAATTTCTCGTATGGGTTCTGTTTTACGGTGTTTACACGGATACAATCGGCATCCTGTCCGATGTTTACCTGAGCGAACTGGCCGGAATCGGTTTTATCTTTTCCCTGATAGACGATGAAATGACGGTCAGCCATTTGCTGGCTGGCATACTGGCCTTCTTTAGCTGCGCCACGCCCATCTATATCTGGAACACTATCCTGCAAAACAACATTCATCATGATCCGCAGGCATGGCTTTCAAAACCGCTGAACCAGATTTACGCAGTTCTGGCAGCGTTCCTTTTCATCCTCGTTTTCGCTGTTGAGGTTGTGAATCTCTACACGCTGATAGCGCAAAGCGAAAACACCAGCCCGTTTTATAACACCGGCACAACAAGCGCATTCATGGGCTATCTGGCCCAAAACAAGGGGCTTGGGATTTTCGTTTCATTCCTCATGGCGATCATCAACGCCGTGATTGCCCTGATAACAGCCAAGACAGCCCACCAATTCAAACAAGCATGGAAGGAGTAACAAAATGAAACACCTGCTTTTAATCGCCATGACAGCATTGATGTTCTTTCCGGCATGCGCCCATGCCAAAAAAGGGAACGAAGCCAAGCAGACAATCTTTGTCCTGATCGAGAACGGCGGCACTGTGGAAGATACGGAAGCCGCAGCGGAAACGGCCAAGCACCTGCTGGGCCAGCTTACGCAGTTGAAAAACCGCAGGGCCACAAGGGACGCGCAGATCGTTATTATCCTGTCTGCCATGCCGAACCGCGTTACATGGAGCGGCACACCAGAGCAGCTTTTACAACAAGGGCAAGCCGTTCTTGACCTGATCCAGTTCAAGCCGACTTTCTCGGATTTGGTTCTGGCCTTTCAGCAGATCGACACGACTTTAAGGCTTTCACAGTCGGACGATCATCGCTTGTACTGGATCGGCCCTGCCATTCACGTTCCTTTCAGCAGCAAGAGTGACGAGGCCATCAAGGTTCAGGTTCCCCAAGATGTTCCGAAAGAACTGAATTTGGTGGAACTCGCCAATATGTGCAGCACCTTCAAAATCTACAACATCCACGCGGATCAGGATGAGATTTACCTCAACTATCTCACCAAGACTGGCGTAATGGATGCCGTTGCACAAGGCATCCTGGACTTCGCCATCATGGACGCGGCCCAAACAACCGCCCACTTGGACGATCTTCTATAAGGAGGAAAACAATGAAACGGACAGCCAGTTTACTAGCCGCCTTGATTGTCAGCACATCATTGAACGCATCGGCACAGAATTACACAGTCGTTTCCCCTGTGCGCGAACCCAAGGAAGTGCATATTCAAATAGAAAGCATTTACGATTTTGAAAAAGAGCTTTCCCTGAAAATCAGGAGGGATACAAGCCTGATCCCCAGCGACCAGCTTATCAAGATGGTAGAGCAGCTTGATTTGCGGGACGGAAACGGCGTTGCCATCCGTTCAGGTTGGGACATTGATCCGCTGCATGACGTTGTTATCGGGTTTAGCGGCGGCACGGCTGAAATCATACAGGCATTGAAAAATGCCAAGGGCGTTCAGATCATCACATCCTTCAAGGACAAGAACGGCAATTTTGTAACACCGCCCTTGTCGCAGCTTAGTGTTACCAACGCTTACGGTGAAAAGCTTTGCTATGACTATGAAGACGTTACTATGGCCGCGCCGTCCATGCGCTTTACGATCCTGCTGGATCGTTCCGGCAGCATGCAGAACGTCATAGAAGACGTAAAACGTGTTGCCTATGAGTTTATCGACATGCTCCCGGATACGGCTTACTGCGAAGTTGGCAGTTTTGCGGATGATCTCACATGGCATTTCACAGGCACAACAGCCGCATGCAAGCCTGAGAATTTCCGGCTTGGGTCAATCAAGGCTGGGGGATCAACCAAGGTATTCCGCCCATTGCTTGATACCTACAAAAAGATGGAAGCCTATCCCCATTCTCAGAAAGCCGTCATCCTTATCACTGATGGAGTCGCCAGCTATAATATTTTAGGTGATTTTATTAGCAGGGAAGAACTACACGCACACAAAAAAGATACCCTGACGTTTCTTTACTGGCTTGGCGCTTATGATGAAAGCGACCTGAAAGACCTCACGGACAATTACACACACCATCAGGGCAGCATTCGCAGGAACCTTGAACGCTATTTCAATGTTCTGGCCGGTGCTTATACAAAGCAACGCGCCATCACGGTGCGCCCCTGCGATAAAAAGGGAAACTGATATGGCGGGAAGAAGAGGCAACACAGGCTCGATATTCCAGCGTGACTTGCAAATTCACGGCTCCGCCGAGTGGGGGACGCGGCCTTATCTAAACAAGCGCGGCTACGGCCCTCACGGGGCATTGCTTCTTGGTTACGGTTTGCCAATCCATGAAGGTGAAGGCGCATGGCCCGTAACCTATGGCGGGGCGCGGCATCTTTTGACCGTGGCTCCGACCAGAAGCGGCAAGGCCGTATCCGCATCCGTGCCGGCAATCCTGTCACACAAAGGGCCGATGGTGGTTATCGACCCCAAGGGCGAACTGGCCATGATGACGGCCCGTTATCGCCGGGACGTTTTAGGGCATGACGTTTACATTGCCGATCCGTGGAATATCGCATGCCCCCAGCTTGATATGAAACCGGCCCGGTTTAACGTGCTGGACTGGCTTAACCCCGATAATGACGATTTTGTAGAAGACGCGCTTTTGATAGCGGACGCGCTCATCATGACGCACGGCAAGACAGAACCGTTCTGGCCCGATGAAGCAAGGGCGCTTATCATGGGCCTGATCCTCTATGTTTGTTCTACGCTCAGTGAAAAGAAAAACCGCAATCTCGGACGAGTCCGCGAATTGCTTAATCTCGGAGAAAAGGAATTTGCTGCATTTGTCGGCGGCGAGTTTGAACAGGATGAAAACAAGAAATGGCATCTTGTCAAACCCGGCATGGCGCAAAGCCCGAACAAGCATGTCCGGGCCGCAGCCGGTAGAATATCGGGCAAGGCCGATAAGGAACGCGCCAGCGTCATGTCCACGGCGCAGCAAAATACGCACTTTCTTGAAAGCCCCCGTATTCAGGCGAGCCTTTCCCAATCGGATTTTGATTTTCGCCAGCTTGAAAACGGCAAAACGGATATTTACCTTGTATTGCCAGCCGGACGGCTTACGACCTATAGCCGCTGGCTCAGGCTGCTTTTGAATGTCGCCATCACCGCTGTTTCCCGTTTCGAGCGCAAGCCGGAGCCGCCTGTTTATTTCCTGCTGGAAGAAATGGGCGCACTCGGAAAGCTGGACGTAATCGAAAACGCTTATGGCCTCATGGCCGGATACGGCATGCAGCTTCATTGCGTGGCGCAGGATTTAAGCCAGCTTTCCGATTTGTACGGAAGCCGCTGGCAAACCTTCATAGCCAATAGCGGCGTTATTCAGATATTCGGCACACGCGATCTTATGACCGCCGAATATGTTTCAAAATTATGCGGCGTGGGGACGGTGGAAAGCCTGAGCCAGAACACCGCCGAACTCAGGGCCAGCCTTTTCAGCAGTCCCCATGCCTTGACCCGTGAGGATATGGTGCAGAGCCGCCCCTTGATAACCCCGGATGAAGTCATGACCATGCACCCGGCGGCGCAAGTGCTGATTCTTGCCAATTCGCATCCCGTCAGTTGCTTCAAAACAGCTTACTTTTTAGACCGGCGTTTCCGGCACAAGAACGGCAAGCCATTCTTTGACGTTCACCCGCACTATCGGAACAAGCCGCAGCCGAAAGCTTACGACTTTACGAGTCCGAAAGTGAATGTCGGGCGCATTCTTGACGAATATATAACCGGGGGATGATGTGCGCTTCATAGTCACGCCATTGCTGCTTTTATCATGCTACGGATGCTGCGCCATTATCGCAGCATATTACGGCTATTTCCTGCCGCCCTATTACGGGTGGAGCAAGAAAATCCTTCATGCTGTTTCGCCGTGGTTAGTGAGCTTGATTGCCCCGCTATGCTGGCGCAAAACATGGCAATGGCGGCGCATGTATGACGAGAGCATGGCTTTGCCAAGCCTGAGCCGGGGAGAAATCTATTTCGCTCCCCGCACAACCAGCCCCGGCTTTGCCGAAAGATTTTGCAAATGGGCCTGCCTTCTGGCGCTGGTATCAATGCCGTACTGGTCGCAGATAAACGGCCCCGAATGGGTTGTTGCCATGATCGTTTGTTGCTGGGCTTTTTTCCGCTTTTGCGTTGCCACTCTTACAAAGTGAGGTTTTACCGTGATCCCGTTTTTACAAATCGCAGAATTGACCGGCTCAGGCCATTTCAAGTTTGCGCAGGGGCTTTCCAGACCTTTCCCGGCGCAATCTGTCGGCAATGCCATTCCAGCTAGACGGGCATACTGCCAGACACGCGGGCCGCATCAACATATTTTTCCCGTAAGCCGTTCTAAGGCCCGCGCAGGCGCGAACCAAGAACGGGCTAACAGTCCCCCACAAAATATGCTGACACGCCCCTCAATCGTGTCTGTCAGCGTATCGCCCAAGGCTGGAAGGCCAGCCAGATTTTAACCAAGAAAGGAGAAAGACCATGACTGCACAAACTCAAAACGACCAGAACAGAGGCCCGGACTTTTACGCAAAAACGAAAGAGGGCCACGGCAAAACCGTCAACTTTGAACAGGTTGGCGTTGCTTGGGAAAGGGAAGATGGTTCCATCTATTTCAAACCCTACGGCAAGCAAGTTATCGAAGGCCCTATTTACCTCTTCAAGGCCGAAAAGAAACCCGCCGCCGAAGCCTAAACACCACCAACTCAAAAGCCCCTGCTAGCAAAGCAGGGGCTTTTCCCTTGTTAAAATTAATTATTGACTTAATTAAGTATATGCTTAATAATAGAAAGCATGGATAGATTTGCAGCCCTTGCCGAACCTAACCGCCGCCGGATCATAGAAATGATTGCGGCCAATGGTGAAATGGCTTCGACTGATATTAGCAAGCAGTTTGACATTAGCGCACCGGCCATATCGCAGCATTTGAAAGTGTTGCGTGAAGCCGAATTGCTACAAATGGAAAAACGGGCGCAGCAAAGAATTTATACACTCAACCCCCAAGGCGTAGATGAAATGTGGGAATGGCTCAATCAAATGCGGAAATTCTGGAACGAGCGTTTTGACGCGCTGGATGAATTGCTATTGAAACAAAAAGGAGAGGAAGAATGACAGCAGACAAAATTCTAAACAATGATATTGAACTGGACTTGATTTTGCAGCGCCAGATTGATGTCCCAAAAGATAAGGTATGGAAAGCGCTCACGGAGCCGGAACTTGTAAAAGAGTGGTTTTGTCCGAAGCCTTGGAAAACAACTGAATGCCGCATTGATTTACGCCCCGGCGGAGAATTTTACACAAATATGCAAGGGCCGGATGGTGAAGGCCATTCCGGGGCAAGCTGCTTTCTGGAGATTGTGCCGCAGGAACGGCTGGTCTGGACGACCTCATTGCAACCCGGATATCGGCCCAGCCCCCTTCCTGCTACCGACGCTCACTCATGCGAGAGCCTTATGTTTACATGCATCATCACGCTGGCTGAGAAAGATGGCGGCACAAAATATGTCGCCCATGTCATGCACAGTACACCGGAGCAGAAAATACAACATGAAGAAATGGGCTTTGAGGAAGGCTGGGGCGCGACGATTACGCAACTGGAAGAATTGCTAAAACATGAAAAGGTGTAAACGATGACAAAAGCACAACCGAAGCCGAACCAGTTTGCCCTTCAGATTGAACGTATTTTCGATGCGCCGCGCGAGCGGGTCTGGAAAGCGTGGGTAGACAAAGACATGGTTTTGCAATGGGGCGGGCCGCGTGATTATCCCTTGGTAAAAACAGAAGCGGATATGCCTTTCGACCCGTCCCGCATGGCATATGGCGGGTTTAAGGCGATTGTGGATTTATAGAAGGTTTGCTATGCCCGATAAAGAGAAAGATAGGGAAACAAGAAATGAAACCACAAATTAGTGTCATCACAATCGGCGTTGATGATTTGGAAAAATCACTTCGCTTTTACCGTGATGGCCTTGGTCTTAAAACGGAAGGAATCATGGGGCAGGAATTTGAATACGGTGCTGTCGTGTTTATTGATTTGCAAAACGGATTGAAGCTGGGCCTCTGGCCACGTAAAAGTCTTGCGCACGATACCGGCCTTTCGGTCAGTCCTGTCAGTTCAACAGAATTTTCTCTTGGCCATAATGTATCCTCCAGGGAAGACGTGGACACGGTTATGGCGGAGGCGGACAAAGCTGGAGCGGCCATTGTAAAACAGGCACAGGATACTTTTTGGGGCGGATATGCCGGTTATTTTAAAGATCCCGATGGTCATTTATGGGAGATTGTTTGGAATCCGGCTTGGGAAGAACAGACTTAAATAAATAATTTCGCAGAGAGGAAAATAAGATATGACCGAACTTGTCACCTGCTTGTGGTTCGACCACGGCGAAGCAAAGAAGGCAGCAGAATTTTATGCGGCTACCTTTCCCGATAGCCATGTGAAACGGGCGAACATCGCGCCCGGCGATTTCCCCGGAGGACAGGAAGGCAGTGAATTGACCGTAGAATTTACCGTACTTGGACGGTCGTTTATCGGCTTGAACGGCGGGCCGAATTATACGCCCGATCAGGCCGTTAGTTTTATGGTTTTGACCAACGATCAGGAAGAAACCGACCGCTACTGGAACGCGATTATAGAGAACGGAGGAAGCGAAAATAACTGCGGTTGGTGTCAAGACCGTTGGGGCTTCTCTTGGCAGATCACGCCAAAGATTCTCATGGAACTGACGACAAGTTCAGACCGGGAAAAAGCAAAGCGCGCTTTTGACGCGATGATGACGATGAACAAGATAGATATTGCCAAACTTGAAGCTGCAGCGAAAGGAAACTGAAAAACGACATACGTAGATGGATTTGTAATACCTGTGCCGGAAGACAAGCTGGAAATAGGCAAGATAACGTCGTTTCACGGCCTGTCTGGCACGAAACGCTTGCATACCCTCTATCTGAAATCTGCATGCTTACAGGCACAAAGGTAGTTTTACGTAGTACGGATAGTTCAAAATTGCTTTTGTTTCAGTCCTGTAGCGAAAAGCAATAACGCCAGTGCTGCTTGACATGCTATACAGACCCGGAAAAACTGTTTTTGAAAGGCAGATTCTAAGTTTAGTCTTTCCGCAAGATGTGTGTGTACTACACACTCTTGGCAAGGAGACACTCCGTTCTCCGTTGCATCCTCTCGGAAGCCCTGAACATCACGGTAAGCCCGAGGGGCGTTGTCCGTTCTGCAAGGGCTTGTTATGGCGCTGTCGGGGTATTGAACCCACGCCAGCGCCATGAAACCGTATCGCCGGTTAATCACTCGCGGGAAGACTGCGGCTCTCCCCTGCACCCCATCGCTTTAAGGGCATTCAGCGCCCCTAAAAACCCTCGACCCGGCCTTGGAGATTTGCCTCTCCACCGGGGCCGAACCATGCAGCCAAGGGAGATTTCGCTCTCCCTTAACAATCCCATCGACCAACCGTGCGCCGATTGGATGCCGTCAACAATTTCGCTGTTGAATTACGACCAGCAGGGCCGCTTGCTGGACTTGGGTGTTTTAGCCACGATCTTCCAATTTCAGCTATTGATTTAAAAAATATCTCATGTCATCATTTGAACGTGCTTTTTGGCAAGCCTGCTCGTTCGTGCAAAGATTTCATTAGCCAATAGACGGATAATATAACCTTACCAAGCTTATTATCTGACCAAAGATTACGAACGCGATATTTATAGATAATGAACTTGGGCAACATAAGGATTATATTATGAACCCTATTGCATACTTCAAACTCCAAGCAAAAAACCTGTTCAGAGATTATAAAACGAAGAAGCCCGTCTTTGATAAAGCAATCAATGACTACCTCTACGAATACAGCTCTAAATACTTTGATGTGGAGAGGTGGTCCTACTTTGTTGGACAGGTTGGCGGCGTTTTTAAGGTGGAATCCCGTTTCAACAATTATGCCGCCAT
>PFTR01000031.1 GCA_002789675.1 Alphaproteobacteria bacterium CG_4_9_14_3_um_filter_47_13
TGCCTTCAGGATCAAAGGTCGCTCGCTTATGAGCGGACTTACAATACAGGGGCAAAAACATGAGGGCTAAAAAAACTGAAACGATCTCTTATGCTGATCCGGCATCCCAGTTCTCCTCTCCTATAAAAGAAAAAGCGCATGCAAAAGATATCGAATCTTTATTTCGTGGTAAATCACCAGAAGCAATTAAAACGGGATTAGAGACTGCTGGAATAGAGCATATTAAGGTTGGCGTATTTGATATAGATGGTATCTTGCGCGGCAAATATATGAAGCGTGATAAATTTATTGATTCCTTGAAAAAGGGCTTCAGTTTTTGCGATGTTGTGTTTGGTTGGGATTCAAATGACCAGCTTTATGATAGTGCAAGTTTTACCGGTTGGCATACAGCTTACCCCGATGCGTCAGCACGGCTTGTACCGGAGACAGCACGACTTTTGCCTTATGAAGAAAACAGCGCTCTTGTTCTGGCTGAGTTTACAGGAAAAGCGGAAAAAATTTGTCCACGCGGTTTATTGCGCCGTGTTTTACAAAAAGCAAATGATATGGGGTATACACCCCAGGCTGCCTGTGAATTTGAATTCTTTCTATTTGAAGAAACACCCCATTCCGTACGGGAAAAAAACTATAAGAACCTTAAAAATATGACGCCGGGTTTTTTCGGTTATTCCGTTTTGCGTAACTCCGTACATTCCGATTTTTATCATGAGTTTCTGGATATGTGTGAAGCCATGCGTATTCCTATTGAAGGGTTGCACACGGAAACAGGCGCGGGTGTTCTGGAAGCGGCTATAATGTATGATGAGGCTTTGGAGGCTGCAGATCAGGCCGCGCTGTTTAAAACATTCACAAAAGTAATGGCGCAGCGCAAGGGTCTGATGGCGACCTTCATGGCAAAATGGTCCAATAGCTGGCCGGGGCAATCCGGTCATATGCATGTATCATTCAAGGATACCAAAAGCGGCAGAGCCGTTTTTTATGACGAGAATAAACCGCATAATATATCAGAGGAAATGCGCTGGTTTATCGGCGGCCAGCAGTCATTAATGCCGGAGCTTCTCTCCATGGTTGCCTGTACGGTAAATAGCTATAGCCGTCTTATTCCCGGATTTTGGGCACCTACATCAGCCACATGGGGTTTTGAAAACAGGACCTGCGCCTTGCGCGTTATTGGTGGTAGTGAAAAATCACAGCGGGTGGAATACCGCATTAGCGCAGCTGATATCAATCCCTATATTGCTCTTTCTGCGGCAATTGGTTCTGGTTTGTGGGGTATTGAAAATAAAATAGAGCCGACAGAACCTATGACGGGGAATGCCTATGAGAAAAAATCTCCTGAAAATCTGTCATTTCCTGCAACTTTATATGAAGCTGCCGGACGCTTGCGGAAATCAGAAGCGGCAAATGAATTATTTGGCAAAGAGTTTGTAAATCATTACGCACAATCCCGTGAATGGGAAGAACGCGAGTTTCGTAAAGCCATTACTGATTGGGAAATGGCACGTTATTTTGAAATTATTTAACAAGGAGATTTTATTATGACTCAGCCGTTACAAAAAATACAGACTGTTGGTTTTCAAACAATCTCACCCGTTGATGATAGTGTTTATCTTGAGCGGCCTTTTAATGATCGTGCCGATATTGATGCTGCGCTGAACCGTGCAAAGGCAGCACAAAAAAAATGGAAAAAAATCCCATTGAAAGAAAAGCAGGCGTATTTAACGAAAGCATTAGAGGCTTTGCTTTCAAAGTCAGGGGACATTGCCGAAGAAATAACCCTCCAGATGGGGCGGCCTCTTTCACAGTCAGCGGGAGAGCTACGCGGACTGGAAGAACGGGCGCGGTATATGATAGAAATTGCCCCGCATGCGCTTGCCGATATGGTTCCTGCTACAAAAGAGGGTTTCAAGCGTTATATAAAGCGTGTGCCGCTGGGGGTCATCGCAATTCTTGCGCCGTGGAATTACCCGTATCTGACATCGGTCAATGGTATTTTTCCTGCACTTCTGGCTGGAAATTGCGTGGTGCTGAAACATTCGCACCAGACACCTCTGGTCGCAGATCGTTATGCCGAAGCTTTTACGGTAGCAGGACTTCCCGAAGGTGTTTTTCAAACACTTGATCTAACCCATGATGATGCGGAGTTTCTGATGGCAGATTCCCGCGTTGATTTTGTGAACTTCACAGGCTCGGTGAAAGGGGGGCATGCCGTGCAAAAAGCCATTGCCGATAAATTTATTCCTGCCGGACTGGAGCTGGGCGGAAAAGATCCGGCTTATGTTCGTGCTGATGCCGATCTGGATTATGCAGTAGAAAATCTGGTTGATGGCGCTTTCTTTAATTCCGGACAGTCCTGCTGCGGAATCGAACGTATTTACGTGCACGAAAGCCTGTATGATGATTTTGTTGCAGGATTTGTGACTTTGACAAAACAATATCGGCTCGGCAACCCCATGAAACCGGAAACCAATCTGGGGCCAATGGTTCGTACCGAAGCCGCTGATTTTGTCAGGAAAGAGATTGCCAAAGCCCTCACGCAGGGCGCAAAATCTTTAATAGATGAAAGCCTTTTCCCCGACAGTAAGGCCGGAACGCCGTATCTTGCGCCGCAAGTGCTGGTCAATGTCAATCATTCCATGTCGATTATGACCGAAGAAAATTTTGGCCCCGTGGTTGGTATCATGAAAGTTTCCTCAGACGAAGAAGCGATCGCCTTGATAAATGACAGTGAATATGGTTTGACGGCCTCTCTCTGGACACGCGATATGGCAGCAGGCGAAACACTGGCGCAGGATGTGGAAGCCGGAACGGTTTTCATCAATCGCTGTGATTATCTTGATCCCGCACTGGCATGGACGGGAGTCAAAAACTCGGGTCGTGGCTGTACCTTATCAAGCATCGGTTTTGAACACATGACACGCCCCAAAAGCTTTCATTTTAAGGAGTGTTAACAAATCCTCCATAATCGTCATGCCGGACTTGATCCGGCATCCATTTACGTTTCTTCAATAGAAGATTTTTTCACTACAGAGGGTGCAGAGGACGCAGAGAAAAAATAAACTATAGAACCCTCTGCAAAAGACTGTAAAAATCCTGTAGAATCATTTCATGCAAACGAGCATGAGGTACAAAATGAAAATGAAGA
>PFTR01000113.1 GCA_002789675.1 Alphaproteobacteria bacterium CG_4_9_14_3_um_filter_47_13
CAAGACCTCTTCAAAATTGAATCATTTTATGTGACGTAGGCTATACCGTTGCAGGAAGAAAAAGACAGGGCTTTGTATATCGCTGTGGGCGATGAAAATACGCGTCTGCCGGGAACATTGGCGGCGCAGTTTGAAAAGGCCGTATGTCATGCAAAGAGCAATAAGGAAAAACTGCACCGTTTCGGACCACGTTTTGAATCCGAAGATCCGCTCATGAACGAAGCCTTACAGCAGGCGCAAGAAGACCTGTCTGTCATGATAACCGATCTGGAAACGGGGCCATACCCTTACGCGGGACTGCCGTGGTTTTCCTGTCCGTTCGGGCGAGACGCGCTAATTACGGCCTTGCTTTTGCTTGATAATTATCCGACCCTGGCCAAAGGGGTTCTCGCGTTTCAGGCCAAATACCAGGCAACAGAAAAAGACGATTTCCGGCAGGCCGCGCCCGGCAAGATTTTTCATGAAATGCGCTTCGGCGAAACTTCGGCTGCCGGGGAAAACCCGTTTGCCCGTTATTACGGCGGCGTGGATACAACGCCGCTGTTCGTGATGGTTGCGCACGGATATTACAGCCACACGCAGGATAAGGCATTCATTCAATCCATCTGGCCGCATATCGAACGGGCGCTGTCATGGGTGGAAGAGAACATCAAAAGCAATAACGGCTTTGTTCGTTACCGTTACGACAAAAGTGGCCTGACACAGCAATGCTGGAAAGACAGCACTGATTCCATCTTTTCCATGGAAGACTGGCAGCAGCTTGCCAAAGACCCGATTGCGACCTGTGAAGTACAGGCCTATGCCTATGAAGCGCTGAAGGCTGGGGAAGTGTTTGCGGCGATGATGGGAAAGAACCGTAAATCCGCCCGCTATGCACGGCTTGCCGCTGACCTTTATGATCGTTTCAATGAAAAGTTCTGGATGAAAGACCGGAATTGTTATGCCATGGCGCTGGATGGCAACGACCGACAATGCGCCGTGATTTCCTCCAATGCAGGACATTGTCTGCTCTCGGATATCGTGCCGAAGGATCGGGCGGAAAGAATGGTGTGGCGTTTGATGGAAAAAGACAGTTTTTCCGGCTATGGCATCAGAACTCTGGCGGAAGGGTTTGGCTACGATCCCTTATCCTATCATCGCGGTTCTGTCTGGCCGCACGATACGGCGCTGGTCGCCATGGGGATGCGGAAATACGGCTTTCATGAATCTAGCAATCGGCTGGGCGAAGGGTTGCTGGAAGTTTACCGATACATGAAAAAAATCCCGGAGCTTTTTTCAGGCGATGCACAGAATGAAACGAAAGACACCGGTCCGCGTCCCTATCCTTCTGCCTGTATTATTCAGACATGGGCTGCGGCGGCGTTTTTGTCTTTAGGAACAGGCAGAGCCTTATCTCCCAATTCCGGCGCCACTCCATGTCCCCACAGGAAATTATAGCACCAGTTTTTTTCTGTATGGCCAGCACAGATACTTTTTCATAATAAATTTGACGGGAGATAAACCGTAGTTTTCAAGCGGTTTAAATTTTCAGGCATACAAGAATTATCAGCTATGCCAGCAGTTTGAAATCCATAAGTTGTTCCAAGTACACCTTTAACTATACCTTGGCAATATCACTGTTCAATTGACTCTCTCAATTTTCATTCTCTTTAAAGCGGCTTCCTCAGGACAATATGTGTAATCACTAATTGTGCCATCTTTGATTTTCTCGACCATTTCATCAATCATGAATAAGGGCACAAGAAACCATTCTCGTGCTATGATCGGCTGCCCGAAGCGGTCTGTGATTTGAATATCCAGTTTTGCCGGAGTAAAGAATTTATGGATGATATTTTCCAGCTTTGTGCGGTTGATATTGGCCAGCTTGGAAATGGCTTCTTCAATTTCAACAGCGTTCAAGCGTTATCCTTTCTTTGCTCCCTTTTGGTTTTCTTTTTTATTGGGCACTTTAAAGATTGGCTGATCCGATTCGCGCTCCAAAAACTCCCGCATGGCGTGGCGTATCAGCCAGGCGGTGGACAGATTATTTCTTTGCGCCAGCGGTCTCTATCGCCCGGTAATCGGACGGATCGACGCCCATCGTCATACGCATAAGCGGTTAGTCTTGCCCGGCTTTATTTCAAATGTGGGCGGAAAGTTCAAAAATTCGACCACAAAGCAAAAACATCATCTCATCAGTTCATCTTTGCGAACCTCGAATTTAAAAGGAACAACCATTTGTTATTCCTTGAAAAAATCCTTCGACAGGATGCTCAATTTAACCGATTGTAAGCTATGGTGCGCCCGGCAGGATTCGAACCTGCGGCCTTTGGCTTCGGAAACCAACACTCTATCCAACTGAGCTACGGGCGCATAAAATAAATTCATCCATTTAAATCACGGGACGCTTTTACTTTCAATGTTTTTTCCGGATAATCACGGCAATCGCTTGAAATTTTTCCGTGCGGGAATTCCTGAATTGGCCGGGATATGATTCATTGGTGCTTTCAAAAGGAGACAGCTATGTCTGCCATGCTTTTCCGGTTGCTTTTTTAAGGGGATAAACAGGATTGTTTGCTATAATAAATAGTATAAACTGGTTAAAAACAGAAAATAATGATATTATAAGAACATTAGACATTATAATGAGGGGGGCAGAATGAGGGCAGGAATTGGCGTATTTGTTTTTTTATTGATAAGCCTGATTTCGGGGTTTTATGCCCATCAGACAGAAGCGGCGGCAGGATGCGGCTATAACTCTCATAATGATTACATCTGTCCCGGTCAGGTGGGCGCATTTCCTAATGATCCGTTCAATACTGGTGTGGATATCCCCAGAACGTCAAATAGTATTGGCACGATCTGGTCAGGGGGCGGTATTGTTAACAATCCCGGGTCAGGGGGGAGCTCATCGCCAGTTTCCGAGCCGATTCCTTGTGATCTGGCGGGAGATCCTTATGCCCAGTTTCTGGATCATTTAAAGGCTCGGGAGGGGGTTGTCAATTGCGTGTACCGGGATTCTCTTGGGTTTCCAACGGTGGGTGTCGGACATCTGGTATTACCTGCGGACGGATTATCTGTCGGTGATTGCATTTCGGATGCGCAGGTTGATGCCTTTCTGCAGGCAGATGCTGCGAAGGCCTGGAGTGCCGCGAATTCACAGGCCAGCTCTGTTGCTGGTGGTTCTTCGCCTTGTTTCGCGGTTGCTTTGGGGGCTGTTAATTATCAGTTAGGGACGGGCTGGACTTCAAAATTTCCGAATACATGGAGTTTAATTCAGAGCGAACAATATTGTGAAGCGGCCAATGCGCTCGAAGGTACTTTATGGAACAGGCAAACACCGGTGAGAGTTGATGATTTTCAGGTGGCACTGAGGGAAGAAGCCGCATCCAAAGGAATCACCTGCTGAGTTTTCTAGAAATTAAAAAAGGATTCTTTATCGGCCTGTGTTTTTGTTAATTCACGGACATCGCGGGTTTTTGGAATATTATAATCATAGGCGGCGAGTACTTTACCACTGCCAGCTTCAATGATCCGTAAATTGACCAGCACCTCGTCTCGCGCAACGGCGTAGCGTCCGGTAATCAAAGCGCGATTATGATTGCCGGAAGAGGATACAGGGGATGATGGCGCCATTTCGGAGGGCATACCGTCATGACGGTCTCCGGAGGCAACATTATAGCCAAGCTGGACAAAGCGGCTGGCAATTTGTCCTGTGATCATCTGGCCAAAATTTGTTCTTTCATTTGGGTTATCAAGGTCGGTTAATGTGCCGATTTCAAGAGGTGTTTCCTGTGTGATAAAACTGCGGGATTGCTGGATCAGCATGTCAGCAGCGCCATAGCTTGATTCGGTAACGCTCCGCGATTTCTTTTGTCCGGCTCCCGTATCCATGAGCACGGAGCAGCCTGTTAAAAATAGAACAGCCATCAGAGGATATAAAAAAAGACGACTTAAACTTCTGGAATAGAGAAGGTTCATACCTGAAAAACCTAGTTAATGGGCATAAGAGGTAAGGGAGCGTTTGACGACATATTGGATCCTCCATACTCATGGGGCGCGACCATGGCCGGTATTTTTGGTGGCGTGTCCCCCAAAGAGTAAATACCACTTTCTCCGGCAAGCTGTGTGCCTTTTCTGGTCAGGGCAACCGAGATCATGATCCGGCTCCCATCCCCTATTTCAAGGGCGTGGGCTTCATAATCCAGAGTAAAGGCGGCCAGCCCCGGTGCCGGGGTGATATTGATGCCATGAGACGTCATTGTGCGGTGTAGCGCCTGCTCTATATTCATATCTTTTTCTGAAGCATTGTCAGCGCGCTGTAAATAAACGGGCTCTGTTGGTTGACCAAAACCGTCGATAAGCCGTCTTATAAGATCGTTGGCGGCATAATCCCAGTCACTGTTGTCAGAAGCGGTAACAGACATTGGCTCTGTTGTTGTGAAAGGCTCCTGTGTTATAGCAACAGGAGCTTGCCTGTCTGTATGAGTGGACGGGATGGATTGTGGCATTTTCATATGCTCGATCTTTTTAAAAATTGGTTCCGGCCCCGGGGCTGCTTTATATTGTTTATCATGGTGGGCATATCCAGACGGCATAGGAAACGGTCCCATATCCGAATGGCATGCGGTCAAGAAAAAGGGTATTGCCAATAAAATAATACGGAGTGCCTTAAAACTGTTTTTATTATGCAGAGTCATTATCCCACCATCTATTTGAATATATTTACGAACAGCCAGCATGAATGTTACCAAGTCTTTCCTGTAAGGCATAGTCCTGTTTTGAAATTCGGGAAAAAATGATGACGAATAAAAATTATGCCGCTTCTGTTTTTTTCATTTTTTCAAGTGTCGCTGTGGTGCTGTGGCCTTCGTAGAGTGACATAAGCTCGACCCGTCCATCGATAGACTGCATAACTTTGGCTTCCGGTAGCTGGTCAAGAGTGTAATCCCCCCCCTTGAAATAGATATCAGGGCGGATTTTCTTTATTAAAGCGCAGGGGGTATTATCATCGCCCTGTTTTTCGGCACCGAACATCACCACCATATCAATGGCGCCGAGCGCTCCGATGACTGTAGCGCGGGATTGTTCATCGTGAAGAGGGCGGTCTGCCCCTTTTAGTATTTTGATGGATTGATCATGATTGAGTCCGAGAACAAGAATATCGCATTTATCACGGGCGCGGTTCAAATAATTGACATGGCCATAATGTAGTATGTCAAAGCACCCATTGGTAAAACCGATTTCAAGACCCTGTTTTTTCCACGTGGCAATTTGTGCCGCTGCTTCATCCCAGTTACAGATCATGGCTTCGCGTGTCCGATCCGGCATAATATTGACAGAAATATTTTCCAGTGCCCCTTTTAGCTCCACCGAATCAATGCTGGCTGTACCCCTTTTGCTGACAACCAGCCCGCCTGCCTTGTTGGCAAGGGTTGCGGCCTCGGCAAGTGTGGCTCCGGCGGCAAGCGCGGCAGCAAGTCCAGCAATGGCTGTGTCTCCCGCACCGGATACATCAATGACGGTTCCGGCTTCTGCACGGATATGAACGGGATTTTGTCCTTGTGCAAAAACCGAGATTCCATCTTCGGAACGGGTCACAATTAATTGCGAAAAGCCTTCTTGTTCCATTAGTGTTTTGGCCGCTACAGAAATTTCATTGTCTGTATTGGCAGGCCGTCCGGTCATTTCAGAAAGCTCCTTACGATTCGGCGTGATAAGGGTTGCGCCTTTATAAAGGGCATAATCCTGTTTTTTCGGATCAACCAGAACAGGGATCCCGGCGGCGCATGCCAAAGAAATTAGTTCCGGAATCACTGTTGCCGTCAAGACACCTTTGTTGTAATCGGACAGAATGACAGCGTCGCTTTGTATGATAAGATTTTCGGCTTTTTCCAGTAGTTTGTCTTCTGCTGTTTTATTAATATTTTCGCGGGTTTCTTTATCGGCACGGAGTAATTGTCTTCCTGCGGTAGCAAAACGTGTTTTGACCGTTGTCGGGCGTCCTGCAATGACAATCAGATGATCTTTTTCTCCGCTTAGTTTTATGATCTCTTCTCCTGCTTTGTCATCACCGATGACGGATAGAATTGTGGCCTGTATCCCGAGTGCCTTTAAATTGGTTGCCACATTCCCGGCACCGCCCGGCATGGTGTGAATGTGTCTGATATCCAGCACCGGTGCATCACTTTCCGGCGAGATACGATTGATCGCCCCATAGACAAAGTGATCCAGCATGATATCGCCGATCACCAGAATTCTTTTATTTTGCATCGCATCAATATAGTTTTTCATAGGTAAAAATCCCTAATTTTCTATTTTTTATTCTCTTTATTGTTTTTTTGCCTGTTTGTTCAGCTTTCGTCAATCTTTCTCGGTTTTAATGGAAGTATAGAACAAATAAAACGATAGGATACTGCGTGAAAGAAGAGAACATAAAAAAATATAATGGTCGTGGTATTCTCACAAAAATGAAAGCGCTTCTGGAACGGAACCGACTGGGAGAGCTTCTTGTCCTGAACGGGTTTTTAACCACCAGTGAATTGCATTGTGCCCTTGTCAGACAAAAAGAAGAAGGGGCGCATCTTGGCCGTATTCTGGTGCAGCAAAAACTGGTATCACAGCAGACTTTATATAAAATTCTGGCGCAGCAATGGACAATGCGCTGCCTGACCGCTTTTGTCGGTATTTTTCTAACCTTTGCCAGTTTTGGTGTGAAATCGGCACGTGCCGGATCCATCAAGGATATTCCGGCGCAGCTCAGTCTTGTGAATGCCTCCAGTACAGCGTTTGCACCTTTAAATAGTTTTCCTGCTTTGTTCGGGAGCGAGGAACGGGCTTCAAGCAATCTGGATCCTTTCACCAAATGGACAGGGATGTTCGCCCGTTTCGAAATAGCCATGGATCAGCCGCGTGGCAGACAGGTTCTCGAAGTATGGCGGCATAAAATCAGTTCTTATGAAGGCTTGCCACTGGAGAAGATGGCAGAACTTGTGAATGGTTATGTTAATGAACAGCCTTATGTTCTGGATAGCCGCAACTGGGGCAAAAGCGATTATTGGGCAACGCCTGTCGAGTTTTTCCAGCGTGGCGGGGATTGTGAAGATTTTGCAATTGCTAAATATGTTTCGTTGCGGGCGCTTGGTGTTCCGGAAGAACGGCTGCGTATTGCCATTGTTCATGATCTGCAAAAAGACATTCCCCATGCTGTTCTGGTTGTTTATGCCGATAGCGGCGCCATGATTCTTGATAATCAGAGTGATAATGTTGAAAAAGCCAGTCGTATCACGCGTTACCGTCCGATTTTTACGATTAATCGTCAGGCATGGTGGTTGCATACCAAACCGGCAATGACCATCGTGGCAAGCCGTTAAAGCGGCGAAGTTTTAAAAAGTTTACAATCGCAAAGATAAAACAGCCCTTCTTTATAGGGCTGTTTTTTTGTAAAAATTTCAGAATTTTCTAAAATGAGGGGCAGCAGGAAAAATTTTCATGAAAAAAAGCTGAAAAATGTTATAATTATATTATATAGTGGCATTCTGTGCGTTCGTTCCTTCTGTGCCTGTTTTTTCAAAAGAGTTTTTTCTTATGTCTTCTGTCTCTGATATTCTGATAGCACCTTCTATTCTTTCCGCTGATTTTGCCGCTCTCGGTGAGGCTGTGTCCGCGATTGACAGAGCAGGGGCAGATTATATTCATATTGATGTGATGGACGGACATTATGTTCCGAATATTACCATTGGCTCTTCTGTTGTGAAAGCGTTGCGGCCCCATTCGAAAAAACCGTTTGATGTGCATTTGATGATTTCGCCTGTTGATCTGTTTCTTGAAGATTTTGCGGCAGCCGGCGCCGATATAATTACAATTCATCCTGAAGCGGGGGCACATTTCCATCGAACTTTACAAACAATTAAAGCGTTGGGGAAAAAAGCGGGTATTGCCTTGAATCCGGGAACGCCCGTATCAATTCTTGAAAATGTGATGGATTTGGTGGATCTGGTGCTTGTAATGACTGTGAATCCCGGGTTTGGCGGCCAGAGCTTTATTCCGCTCTTCGGGAAGATAAAAGCGGTACGGGATCTGATTGCCGTTACAGACCATCCTGTTGATCTGGAAGTGGATGGCGGCGTGAATATTGAGACGGCAAAGCTGGTACGGGCAGCAGGAGCTAATGTTCTTGTTGCCGGAACCGCTGTCTTTAAAGAGGGGGCAAGCGGGTATGAAAAAAATATCAGGGCTTTGAGAGGGCATCCGGTGTGATAAATCTTCTTTCACATATTCGTACAAAAGCAAGTCATTTGGCCTTTAATAATATCCTTTATAACTGGTCACTGGGCGGGGCGGTTCCGCACGGTTTTATTGTTCCCTTGACGGATACGTGGCCGGGGGTAATGGAAAGGGGGCGGTGGCTGTGTTCTGGTGCCTTTGCCATGGATGGCGAAATGCTGGAAATGCATGACGAGCATTCTTGTGGCTCGTTTTGGGAGCCTGCAGGGGTTGGTGATAACTGGCTCTTTCATATGCACGGCTTTTCATGGCTACGTGATCTTAAGGCGCTAGGCGGTGAGGAGGCACGGTTACAGGCACGGAACATGGTGAAAAGCTGGGCAAAACGTTATGGTGCCTGCCAGCCTTCTTTCTGGCGTTCTGATTATATTGGCGCACGTCTTGCCAACTGGATTTCCTTTTACGATTTTTTCGGTGAAAGTGCCGAAGAAGAGTTTCAGGATCGTTTTTTCACAATTCTTATAAGACAGGCACGTCATCTTTCTCGTTCTCTTCAGACCTGTCCGGCGGGGCTTCCGGTTTTTTATGCAATCAAGGGGCTGATTTATGCCGGTATTGCTCTTGAGGGGCGGGAGAGCTGGCTGGAGCAGGCTCTTGATTTGCTACAACAGGAAAACAGGAAGCAGATTCTTCCTGACGGGGGACATATCAGCCGTAATTCGGAAAAGCTGCTGGAAGCTTTGCAGATTGTCATTGATATCCGTATGGCTTTGCTGGCCGGAGGATATCCTGTTCCGGTGGCGCTGGAGCATACGATTGACCGGATGGCGCAGGCTTTGCGATTTTTCCGCTATGCAGATAAGTCTTTTGCTGTATTTCATGGCGCACAGGAAGGTGATATGGCGCTGACCGATGCCATTCTCGCCCGTTCCAATGCCCGTGGAAAGGTCTTGAAGGGATTGCCGCAGACGGGATTCGAGAGGATGATGATGGGGCGGAGTCAGGTTATGATGGATTGCGGAATGCCGCCTCCTTCTCCCTATGATAAAGGGGCTCATGCATCGCCCTTGGCATTTGAGTTTATCTATGGCAAAGAGCGTATTTTTATATCCTGCGGGTCGCATCCGCTTGATCCGGTATGGCAGGATTCTCTTCGTGCGACAGCGGCGCATAACACCATGACAATGAATTACCGTAATTCTTGCGAGATTCGTCCGGATCATCATCTGGGACGCAAGCCGCGCAAAGTCACGCTGGATCGTCAGGATACCAAGGATGCCGTGCTTGTTGAAGCGACTCATGATGGTTATGTTCCTTTGAATGGGATTACGCATCGCCGTCGTTTATATCTTGGCAATGGTGGCCATGATTTTCGGGGGGAGGAAAATCTGACCTGTTCGGTCGGTGTCCAGAATCCGGCCGAAATTGTACTGCGTTTTCATTTGCATCCGCGTGTTCTTGTTTCTCTTATTCAGGGGGGGAGCGAAGCATTACTGCGTCTTCCCGGCGGCGCCGGGTGGCGTTTTCTGCATGATGGCGGACGACTGGCACTGGAAAACAGTATTTATCTGGGTGAGGGAACGCGGCCCCGTAAAACAAAACAGCTTGTTATCTATGGCACGATGAGCGGAGATTATGCCCGAATTAAATGGGCGCTTCAAAGGGAAGCCCGCTAGAATTTTGTATATTTCTATTGCGTAGCAGGATGATGCCGGATATAACGCAAATCCCAGAAAATATTAAATGACGGAGTGATCAATATGGTCAAACAACGCACACTTTCCATTATTAAACCTGATGCCACACGCCGTGGTCTGACGGATGCCATCAATGAAAAAATTGAAAATGGCGGTCTAAAGATTATTGCCCGTAAGGATATAACATTAACACAGGAACAAGCCGGAAAATTTTATGAGGTTCATAAAGAGCGGCCTTTTTATGGTGAACTGGTTGATTCCATGATTGTCGCGCCTGTCGTTGTTCAGGTTCTGGAAGGCGAAGATGCTGTCACAAAATACCGGAATATTATGGGTGATACGGATCCCGCCAATGCCGCACCCGGAACAATCCGTGCCGAATTTGCCGAAAGTAAAGGCGCGAACTCAGTCCATGGGTCGGATAGCGCGGAAAATGCTATGAATGAGATTCTTTTCTTTTTCAAGGAAGAAGAGTTAGCTGACTAGGATATTGTGAAGGCTGGATGTTCGGAGTAATCTAGGGAATCTCTACCAGTTCATGCAGTTCGCGCTTTGTCAGGCCGTAAACGGAAGGAAGTTCCTGCAGTAATTTTTGTAGGGCTTCCTGATCATTGTTTTTTGTTGCCGTTGCGATATCACTTGCCAGTTTGCTGAGGGCTGTTAAACCGAAATTTCCGGACATTCCTTTTAAATCGTGCATTTCAGCGGCGAGAGTGTCCATATTCTTATTATAAAAAGCCTGATGAATGCTTTCCAGAATTTCATTTGCTTTAGAGAGCATATCCCCGACCAGAGCTTCAAATTTTTCAGAACCAACACTATCTACAAGCCCTTTGAGCATTGTTGAATCTAGTGTTTTCTGTTTGTCCGGATAATCTGGCTCTGGTGTTTGCTCTGTATTATCTTCTAAAGAAAGCGCTGTTTCAAAACTGTCTTCGTCAAGATCCTCCTCTGAAAGGGAAGGCGGCGGGACTTTTTTATAGCTCATCGCCAGAGCACTAATCGGTGCAATTTCATCTCTGTTAAAGAGTTCGTTCTCTTCCGTCTCATCGTCATCAGTTTGATTCTGAAAGGGTAAAGGAGAGGAATCTCCGAATTTTTCGGCACCGACATTAATTCTGGTAATGGTTGTATGCTGATCTTTTCCGCTATCCGGTAACTCGACCGGATTATCAAGCCTGTTCTCAATGACTTTTTGAATCTGATCCCTGAGTTTCTTAGGGTCAACGGGTTTGGAAAGATGTCCGTTCATATTGGCCGCATAGCATTGGCGGACATCTTCATCTTTGACATTTCCGGTCAGGGCAATGACCGGAATGGCGGCTTTTTCAGGGCTTTTTATGGCGCGTATTGCTTTGGTGGCTCCCATGCCAGTAATACCTGATAACTGCACATCCATTAAAATAAGATCAAGCTCCTGTTCTTCTACAATTTTTAAAGCATCCTCACCAGAGTTTGCGACGCTGGTTTGATGGCCCATGCGGTCAACCAGCTCTTTCATCAGTTTCTGGTTGATCTCGTTATCCTCGACAATCAATATTTTTAAGGATTTTGTTGGTTTCTGTGCATTTATAGCGCCAGATATTTCTGCTTTTTCAACGGTTTCAGCATTTCCTGATTCCATGACCAGAGTAAAGAAAAAAGTACTGCCATGTCCTTCGGTGCTATTAATGGCAATATGCCCGCCCATAGCTTCGATCAATTTTTGGGAGATGGCGAGTCCCAGCCCCGTCCCACCAAATTTGCGTGCAACGGTGGAGTCTGCCTGTGAAAAGGGGTTGAATAGATTTTTCTGCGCCTCTTTAGAAATACCGACACCGGTATCTTCAATAGAAATACGAATGCGGTGCGTTGTCTGATTGGTTTTTGTGTTTTGCAATCCTTTCGCAGATGGTTCCGGCTTGATCCGAAGGGTTACACCACCCTGTCCGGTAAATTTGATGGAGTTTCCTGTTAGATTTAAAAGAACCTGCCGTAGTCTGACAGGATCTCCAATAACATAACGTGGTATGCTCGGATCAATATCAACCTTGAAGTAAATATTACGTGCCTCGGCATGTCCAGACATAAGAGTTTTTACACCATTTATGAGTCGGTGCAGGTCAAAATCAATATGTTCGATATCCATTTTGCCGCTTTCAATTTTTTCAAAATCGAGAATATCATTGAGTAATGACATCATGGCATCGCCTGAATCCTGTAAAGTACGGGCGTAATCTTTTTGTTTGGCATCCAGATTTGTATCAAGTAAAAACCTGACCATGCCCATAATCCCTGACATAGGGGTTCTGATTTCATGGCTCACAACAGCAAGGAAAGCGGATTTTGCATTATTCGCCAGATCTGCGGCTTCTTTTGCCTTTCTCATTTCTTCATTTTGTTTTACTTCTCTTGCGCGCAGCTCGTTCATTACTTCGCGCTCATATTCGATCATTCGCAAGAGACGGACATTCTCCGATGCTTCTTTGGAAGCCATTATATTACGGAGGGCTTCCTGCTTTTTCTGGTTTTCTTTAAGAAAAGTTCTTTGTAAGTGATCCTTTGTAATCAGTCTTATATATGTTGCTGCAATAAAGAGCAGTCCCTGAATAACCAGACCGTACCAATAAAAATCAAGCATAAAGGCAGTGGGGGTAAAAATATTGCTTAAACTGACAAAAACAACAATTGCTCCGGAAAAAACAGCCAGCCAGCCCAATGCCAGATAATACCCCTCTGTTTTCCCTGTATAACCCTGTGCCAGTGAAAGTATAAACAGAAAGGCACAAACCAGAACAGGGAGAACATACATAAGAAAAATCTGTAACTGTGAATGATCGGGAATAGCCAATGTTGCTGCGCCTGCTGAAACGAGAAGAATCAATATTTGTACTATTATAAGATTGCCTTGCTGACGCTTCTGTGACCCGATGTCCAGAAATATTTTTGTAATAAGAAGACCCAGAATAATACTGGCATTAAAAAGAATTCCGGGGATATGGGGGGCGAGAGACAAACTTATTTGTAACGCATCATTCTGATGTTTTAGGAGGAACAAGAGAATAAGGTAATAAAGGGAGAATATTATGCCGCTCCACATTTTTTTGATAAGAACCGTGGCAAGAAAAAATCCGATCATGGTGATAAAGAAATAGCTTATAAGTGCTGTCTGGGTGAAAGGACTGGCTATTTTTTGCATATAAGCGGTTTCAACCGTTAATTCCGGTACAATTGTTGTGGGAAATCCAGCTTTTGGAACAATATAAATAAATAATAGGGTCTTTTTTCCTCTGGGAATTGTGATCGGTAGAGTAAAATTTCCTGGTTCTTCCGCATAAGGTTTTCCGGTTTTGAGCGTATTAATATAGGTGATCTTTCCCATATGGTCATAGACAAATAGCTCATCAATAAGACCATAGCGCCCTTCCATATGTTGCCCAAAAGATAAAATCCATTTATCAGCCCAGCTCTGATTGCTAACAGGAAGAATAATCCAGAAAGGGGTGTTTTCTGTTCCCAGATTCAAAATATTCCCCTTGATCGTCTCTCCATGCGGTTCGGAAAGATGACTTTCTACAAAACGTTTATAGTTCTCGAATGTTAAAGATTTCCCCGGATCACGGGTTATATAAAGATAGGTACCGAGTTTGTAATGATCCTGTTCTGCTGATAATATCAATGAAGAGGGGATATTCTTCTGATTTTGCGCTTTGGCGGTGGAGGGTGCTGAAAAGCACAAAAAAAATGTCAAGATCAAGGCCATAAAAAAGGCATAATGCCGTTTTTGGCCAGATAAATTTTGTGATTTCAAATTTTTCGATTTCAAATGAAGCGCCTTCACATGCTTATATACAGCAGCATTTTATTGCTCTTTGTATTTGCCTTAAAGCTATAATGAAGGTAAAAAGTTACAGAATAATGAAAAAAAGCAAGATTTCAGGTAATTTTTCAATGAGTTGTTCTTATTAGTCTAATACACAAAAGCGAGCATTAAAATCAGAACAACCGCCGCAACAAAAGAACTATAGAACCCTCTGCAAAAGACTGTAAAAATCCTGTAGAATCATTTCATGCAAACGAGCATGAGGTACAA
>PFTR01000073.1 GCA_002789675.1 Alphaproteobacteria bacterium CG_4_9_14_3_um_filter_47_13
TGAAACGGGATTCCACCTTAAAAACGCCGCCAACCTGTCCAACAAAGTAGGACCACCTCTCGGAGAAATTGGAGAACAATTATAAATTATAAATTATATATTTTATTTAGCGATAACTCTGTACCATTTTCTTTTTCCAATTTTTAAAATAGCGTTCCGCTCAATTTTTATAATAGTTTCAAAATCATCAATTTTTTCCTCACTAAGCTGCACAGCACCTTGAGTGAAAAGTCTTCTGATATCCGAATTGCTTGGCTCAGTGCTAAGGCAAGTTCTAACCAGATCAAAAGCTTTAATTGATTTTTGAACAAACACGTCGGGAATATCAGCTGGAACCTGCTTATTAGAAAATGTGTTTTTCCACCACAATAGCTCTTCGTCAGCAACCTCTACACCATGGTATCTGGCCACGACTTCATACGCCAACTTTTACTTTGCGCTTAAGAAGTTCGGTCGTTATAACATTGTGCAGCGTGGGTCGTGAATTCGTATTAAAAAGAAAGATGCGTAAAAATACTTGTGCGGTGATTTAGTAATTAAAACAAGAAATTACGGCGGATCAACTTTTTATTTTAGTCAACTATGCTGCACCACCCTTCGCCCTTACAGGCTTCGGGTGACTTACGCCAGTAAGGCGCACGAAACCGTTAGGCCGAAGGCGTGCGCGCCATAGCTTGAGCGTAGCGAAAACGACGGCGGAAGCCTCACCTTCGCGGAGAAAGGGAGACGTTTTTTTGACGTAACTATTGGATTGGTTAGCCTTGTGTGTATTCAGCCCAAGTTTTAGCGCCTTTAATACGCGTATCCTTATTGCCGATTTCTTGCGCAACTTTATCTTTATCAAGCTTTGTTAATTCTATGGCCTGACCTGTTCCTTCTGGCGTCCAGGTTGTTGCCGCGTTTCCTTTAAAAGGTGTTGGGCTAAAAATAGTTCCTTCTTTGCTCACATAGTATGTGGATCCACCATCTCTGTAACGCTGAACATCGGTCATCTCAATTTCACGTAAATTGTCCAAAGACGATCCTGTGAACATACGCAATGTCTCGTAGGCATAATCCGTTCTATTACAGCTTACGATCATATAATCGCCATTTGGTAATTGAAGCGCTTGCTCAATATCGCGAACATCCGGCAGGCCAATACATAATATTTCATCATTAAGAATAGATTGCAGTAGCGCTGTTTTCTTATCATCCGATAGGATTGTTAAATTCATTTCGTCGAAAGAAGTCTTGATAGAGGCCATCCCTTCATCTTCATTGACTTTGAGTTTTGCACTTTGTTCTCTATTCAGTTCACTTGAGAAAGATGTCTCGAATTTTTTGGAAGAACCGCCAAAGCCGGTTTGCGGTAATTGATATGCCTCTTTGCTGCCTGCAGACAACACATACCAATCGGAAGAGCCTGTGTTAAAAAGCACGTCACCATTTTCATTTTTATAAGCATTTTGTATCTCAGGTTCGCCATAGATTCTGGCAAAAGGACGAGCGACAGGAGCAGGATAAAGTTCTATTCCTTTAGCGGCAGGGTCAAAGAAAGTTTTTAAAAACGGAACAGGCCGTGCTTTTAAATCTGTGGCGGTCATAATTAAAACTCCTATCATTTAAAATTTGCTGATAACTAGAGTCGCTTGCATTAAGAATAAGACATTTTCGTTATACCAGCATCGGCGGATCTCCGGCAACAATAAAGTGTGCAGCAAAGCTGCACTCATAACCAGACTCCTGCCGATAAGTCTGCTTTGCAGGCCGCCAGGATGACGATGATGTCTTATTTTTAATAAGAACTACTGTACTATAAAACATTTAAAGTTGTCAATTTTTATGTGAAATAAATGGATGGAGGGGGAAAGCCTGCTGTTTGAAAAAACGGGGTATGATAGGCTGTATATCCCTGATTTTTTTCCGGGTGTTTTATATAGCACTGATAAGAGTCTCGCTTTTTATACGATTTTGTGCCATAAAACAGCCTGTTCCTTCTTCATTGATAAAGGTATGTAATTTCATGAGTGTAAAAATGATGGCAGAAATAATACAGGAAAACGGCCAGAATACGGATATTGATCAGGGTCGCCATGTTCTTGATGCCGAGATACAGGGACTAAAAGCGCTGGCGCAATCGCTGGATGATCGTTTTTTTCAGGCCATAGAGCTGATTTCAAAAATAAAAAATGCCGGCGCGACAGGTCGTCTGATTATTGCCGGAATCGGTAAAAGTGGTCATGTGGCACGAAAGCTTGCCGCAACATTTTCCTCGACCGGAACACCGTCATTTTTTGTCCATCCGGGGGAGGCCAGCCATGGTGATCTTGGAATGGTAATGGAAAATGATGTTGTTCTCATGCTCTCCAATTCCGGCGAGAATTCTGAATTATCGGATCTTATTCATTATACAAGACGTTTTGCAATTCCCATGATCGCCATAACGGGAAACGAGACCAGTACACTGGCGCGTCATGCCGATATTGTTCTGTTGCTGCCTTCCATGCCGGAAGCCTGTCCGAACGGTCTTGCTCCGACAACATCGACAACGATGATGATGGCCCTGGGGGATGCGCTGGCTGTCGTGCTGCTCAAGCGGATGGGATTAACGGAAGAGCAGTTCAGGGTATTTCATCCCGGAGGTAAACTCGGGCAGAAACTGCTTAAAATTTCCGATATTATGCATAAATTTGAAGATCTTCCTCTCCTGTACGAAAATGCAAAAATGTCTGATGCAATTATTTTGTTGAGTGAAAAAAATCTTGGAGCCGTTCTGGTTGTGACGGAGGATTATCATTTAAAAGGAATTATTACAGACGGCGATCTGAAGCGCCATATGAGTCCTGATTTAATGGAGAAATCGGCTGTAAGTGTTATGAATACAAATCCACAAAAAATCATACAAAACGCGCTGGCAGTCGAGGCCATGAATATCATGACCAAGACACCGGGGAAATATATCACCAGTCTGATTGTTACAGATGAAGAAGGAAAGCTTTCCGGCATGATCCGGCTACAGGACTGTCTTCAGGCCGGTATCGTCTGACCGGAGTATGATGCAGAATTCAGACAAAAAACGGTTTTCTCAACTGGGGCAGACAGGAAGCAAACGCCGCCTTCCGGGAAAGGGATACAGTTTTTTTGTAAGGGTCATGAAAATGGCTTTGCCGCTGGTTTCTGTTGCGATTATCGGTTTGTTGCTGTCATGGCCGCGTGTAGAAGAGACATTTGAAGCTGTCCCTTTGAATGCCGCAGCGCCTCAGGTTCCGGGAAAAAATGAATTACTGAAAGCGCGTTTTGAAAGCTCGGACGAAAAGAAGCAGCCTTTTAGTGTGACAGCCGATCGTGCGGTGCAAAGCACGCGTGATCCTTCTGTGGTATTGCTGGAAAAACCTATGGCCGATATTACCCTGACAAACGGTGTATGGTTGACAGCAGAAGCCCAGCGCGGCACATACAGACAGAAGGAAGAAAGACTTTTACTACAGGGAAAGGTAAAGCTTTTTCATGATCAGGGGTACGAAATCACGACAGAAAAACTTCTGATGGATCTGAAAAGCCAGGAAGCATGGTCGGATAGACCGGTTTTCGGTCAGGGTTCCGCCGGATCGTTGCAGGCAACAGGGATGCAGGCTTATGCACAGACCAACGAGCTTATTTTTACCGGCCCTGTAAAACTGATTTTAAATCGTGCCGTTAAGGGGCTGGAATGACTGTTTTGAAAATTACAAAATTTTTAATGATCTGTTTCATCGCAATATGCTGTCTTGCGCCTGTGACCGTCCTTGCGCAGCAGACACTGAATCCTGATCGTAATGAACCGCTCGAGATTACCGCTGACCAGACGCTGGAATGGCATCGTAATAATCAGAAATTTATTGCGCGGGGGAATGTGATCGTCAAGCAGGGAAAGGTGACAATCGCTGCCGATATATTAACCGCAGATTATCGCGAAGCAGGATCTTCATTTGAAATATATCGTTTAAGCGCAGACGGTCATGTTAAAATTACCGCGCAGGGAAATATCGCTACAGGGCAAAAGGCTGTCTATGAAGTAGATAGAGGCCTTGCCGTGATGACGGGAAATAATTTGAGCCTGACCTCTCCTGACCAGTCTGTCACTGCTCGTGACAGCTTTGAATATTGGGTGGCAGAAGGCCGTCTGCGGGCGCTCGGGAACGCCAGAGTGGTTCGCGGCGAAGACAGACTGGACGCGGATTCTGTATCGGCTGTTTTTGCGGAAAGTGCCGCCGGAACGCGCCAGCTTCAGAGTCTGGATGCGGAAGGACATGTCCGGATTGCAACGCCGGACGAGACGCTAACGGGAAATAAAGGTCATTATAGTGCCGCAGTCAATATTGCCACTCTGACAGGGGATGTCAGAATTATGCGCGACCCTAATATACTGGAAGGGGAACAGGCAGAAGTGAATCTGGGTACGAATATCAGTATTATGCGTGGAAATACAGGACTGACAGGACATTCGAATGGACGTGTGCGCGGTGTTTTCTACCCTGATAGTGCGGATAAAAATCCCTGAAAAAGCCGCGAACTCAATTATAGGTAAAAAATCATAGAATTTTATTTGTAAAAACGTAATAATGCCAAAATATTTCCCCTGCGACATGGTTTTGCTATATAAATGCCGGGAAGTAAATATCACAATGCAAAGAGGGTTAGATGGCTTCCTACGAATATGTTTATGTTATGAAAGATGTGTCCAAAACTTTTACCGGCGGGAAAAAGGTTCTGGAGAATGTGACACTCAGCTTTTTTCCGGGTGTGAAGATCGGTGTTCTGGGCCCTAATGGCGCCGGTAAATCGACCTTGCTGCGGATTATGGGCGGGGTGGACAAGGATTTTACAGGCGAAGCCTGGGTCGCGGACGGGGCGCGGATCGGTTATCTCCATCAGGAGCCAAAGCTTGATGAGTCCAAAACCGTTCAGGAAAATGTCATGGAAGGGCTGGGCGAGATTAAAAAAATGGTGGATCGCTATAACGAGATCAGCGTTGCCATGGCAGAACCGGATGCCGACTTTGATGCGCTGATGGCCGAGATGGGCGATTTACAGGAAAAAATTGATGCCGCAGACGGATGGGAGCTTGACCGTACGATCAACATGGCGATGGATGCCCTGCGCTGTCCGCCCGGCGATGCAAAAGTAACCAATCTGTCAGGGGGGGAGCGCCGCCGTGTCGCACTGGCGCGGTTGCTGCTTGAAAAGCCGGATCTACTGCTTCTTGACGAACCGACCAACCATCTTGATGCCGAAAGCGTGGCATGGTTGCAGCGCCATTTGTTAGAATATGCCGGAACGGTCGTAATGGTCACGCACGACCGTTATTTTCTTGATAATGTAACGGGGTGGATACTCGAAATTGACCGTGGCACAGGAATGCCTTATGAGGGCAATTATTCGGCCTATCTGGAAGCCAAGCGTAAACGTCTTGAGCAGGAATCCCGTGAAGACAAATCCAGACAAAAAACTCTCGAGCGTGAACAGGAGTGGATGGGGCAGTCTCCGCAAGCCCGCCGGAAAAAATCGCAGGCGCGGATTAATGCCTATGATGATTTGCTGGCGATGGCGCAAAAACGTGATATGCGCAATGCCCAGATTATTATTCCGCCGCCGCCACGTCTTGGCAATCTTGTCATCGAGGCCACCGGAATTAGCAAAGGCTATGATGACCGTCTGCTGATCGAGAATTTATCTTTCAAACTTCCACCCGGCGGCATTGTCGGCGTGATCGGTCCCAATGGCGCGGGAAAAACGACCTTGTTCCGTATGATTACAGGGCAGGAAACGCCGGATTCCGGAACATTTAAAGTCGGGGATACAGTGCAGCTTGGCTATGTCGATCAAAGCCGTGACTCTCTTGACGGGAATAAAACGGTCTGGGAAGAAATTTCGGATGGAAACGAGGTTCTCAAGCTTGGGAAGATTGAAATGCAGTCGCGGGCTTATGTCGCAGCCTTTAATTTCCGCAGTACCGACCAGCAGAAAAAAGTTTCTGTTCTTTCGGGCGGGGAACGAAACCGCGTTCATCTGGCGAAAATGCTCAAATGTGAATCTAATGTGTTGCTGCTTGATGAGCCGACCAATGATCTTGATACCGAAACTTTATCGGCACTGGAAGAGGCGCTGGAAATGTATGCCGGATGTGCGGTCATTATTACCCACGATCGCGCATTTCTGGACAGGATTGCAACACATATTCTTGCTTTTGAAGGGGATTCGCAGGTCGTCTGGTTTGAAGGAAACTACGAGGATTATGAAGCCGATTACAAACGCCGCATTGGTAAAAGCGCTGATACGCCGCACCGGCTGAAATATAAACCTCTGCGTAAAGCGGGATAACAGGAGAAAAGAAAAACAGCTATTCTATAGCCAGATAATCTCTCAATCCGTTATACTGGAAATTATGAAGCATCTTTTTCTTTTAGGGGTCATTCTGGTTTTTCTGGGGATCTGTTTTCCAGCGATAGCGCAGGATATGGTGACTCCCCGTGCCTTTGGGGAAGTGAGCGCAGAGCCGGAATGCTTTAATATTGTCAATAAAGCGCCTTACACTGTCTTTGGCAGCGTCAATTCAAATTTTTTTATACGCGGTGACGGTGTAAAAACCCGTCATAAATCAAATTTCAGACTCGAGTCAGAATCATATGTCAGGTTCTGTACTTCGGGGCCTTTTTATGATGGCCACAGAATGGAGCTTGTTTTGAGAACAATTGTTCCCATTTTTGAATGTAAAACAACCATTCTTGAAGATATTATTATTGATGGTTACCGGAAAGAAGAAGGCGGCACGGAAACAAAAGCTTCGTGCCGTTAGAGAATGTTTCCTTCTTGATCCGGTAACGTTTTATGGTTTTGGAGACGGGACATTTTCAAGTCCGAACATCTCCGCGCCTTGATAACGGTAAGATGTTGTCTCGTGTCCTTTGGCGCGAAGTCCGCCCCCGGGCTCGGCAACACTTACTTTGATCGCACGTGCAGCCGCAATGATATTCACAGGTGTCACGCACAGACTTTTGATCTGGTCAGCCAATATATTCAGGACGGATTCGAAGGCTTCTTTTGCGATTTCCTTACCCATGACCACCAGCTTTTTAATGTCGCCCTTTTCAGGAATTTTTCCTTCCATAACACGGGAGAAGGCATTGAGAGATTGCTGTTTTCTCTTTGTTTTGGGTGCTTTCCCGCTTCCGCCTTTTCCACGGCTGCCTTCTTCTTCCTCCTCATCGTCATCCTCGTGCCTGTCATTGTTATTGATGGCTGCAGAAGTGTCGATCTCTATATAAGTCGGTGACTGGAAACTGACCGGATATTTTCTCAGTTCTTTCGGTTCCAGATTTTTCCCGCTCAACCCTGCTTTAATATCAATTCTCATAAGTGCGGGAGTTGTCCAGTCAAAAACAGCATTATGGCTTTTATGCTCTCCGCTTTGCGGCAGTTTTTTTACAAGCCTTTTTCCCGGATAGAATTTTTCATCCAGTCCGCATTTTTCCAAAAGGTTTTTTATATTGATCTGCATAATACACCGCTCCGTTTCTTTACTTGTTTTGCAACGTTTGTCCGGTTACATTTTCTCTTAATTGAATTTCATAATGCTCTTGAATCCTTAAAAAACGATTAAGGATTGAAATAATTTTAAAAATGACGTTCTTTCAATATGTTATAAATAACAAGGGCAGCAGGTTATGAATATACTCGCAGAATTTTCTCATTGGCTGCCGCTTCTTCTGGCACTGGCGGCTTTGGGTGCGCTGGCGGGAACGCTGGCAGGTCTCATGGGTATTGGCGGCGGCATTGTTCTTGTCCCCGGCCTTTATTACAGCATGACCGCGCTGGGGCATAATCCGGAGCATTTAATGCATATGGCCGTGGGAACATCGCTGGCAATTATGGTTCCCACAGGGTTGAGTGCAGCGCGGGCACACTGGAAAAAATGCGCGGTTGATTTTGGTATTATCAGGAAAATGGGATTGGGGGTTCTGCTCGGTGTTGTCATGGGAACAATAATGGCGAATCACTTTTCCGGTGAGGATTTGCAGGCATTTTTTGCGTTGGCACTGATGGTTTTGGCAGGGCTTATGATAAGCAATCCAGTGCATTATGCCTTTTTGAAAGGGCTTCCGAAACAACCTTTTTCGACACTGGCAGGTATGATAATTGGTACAGTATCAACCTTAATGGGTATTGGCGGTACAGTGATGAATGTTCCGTTTCTCAGTTTTTGCGGGGTTTCAATCCATAAAGCGGTCGGGACATCATCGGCGCAGGGGTTACTGGTTTCGATTCCCGGTTTGATTGGTTTTATGATTATAGGCTGGCATGTCTCTGATTTACCGCCTTTATCGTTGGGATATGTAAATGTAATGGCATGGGCCATTATTTGCCCTTTCAGTATTCTTATGGCGCCGCTCGGGGTCAGGCTTGCGCATTGTCTGCCTGTAAACCGGTTGCGCCTTGTTTTCGCAGTTCTTCTTGTGTTTATTGCCGGACGCATGCTGATGGAGACTTTTTATGGCTGAGGCTGTCCTGCAAAAGTCATACGGCCTGATGATCAGGGATATACGCCTGTATGGATTATTTGCCGCCATTGTGATTTATGCCTGCTGGGGGACACCTACGCCGGATCATGCCGGATGGCCGGAAATAACAATAGGCCTGTTACTTGTTATCGCGGTCGGGGCGGGAGGCAGTTTTCAGGCGCTGGATTTCAGAAGGATAGCAGGGTATGAAAGAACGGCGCGTTCTTTACTGGTATACGGGCTTAGTCTGCCTGTTTTTATCGGACTGATCGCTGGAAACAGCCTGGCAGGAATGGTACGGGATATTATCCCGTTTCTGTTTTTGCTCTTGCCTTTATTTCTTGTGCCTCTTTTTGCCGGATCCCGGAAAAATATAAAATATCTGACAGGTTTCGTTATCCTGTTGGGTCTGGTTTTTTCTTTGCGGGTTTTGCTGCCTTATATAATGGATTATAAAACCCTTTCTGATCCGTTTTATCTGGCGAATTCTCCGGCTGTGCTGTTTACCGCGTTGTTGCTGGCTGGTTTGGGCGGGCTGAGTCTGTACCGTGACTTGCCGCCGCCTTATGCCTTGAAAAGTATTTTTTTTATCATGTTGGCGCTGGTGCCTTTGGCAACGATGGCGCTGATTACCCAGCGCGCCAGCATTGGCATTGTCTGCTTAACGATGGCAGGGCTTCTGGCTGCCGGATTCTGGCAAAAACCCGGGCGCGTTCTAATACCACTTTTATTGCTGGCTGTTATTTTTATTGTCTACTGGCCGCCGGTTATGGATGTGATGCAAAGTCTTATACATAAAACATCGCTTGTCGGGTTTAATATGCGCTGGCAGGAAGCGCGGGCGGTTTTAGAAGAAGTCGATGATAGTTTTCTGACTGTTTTGTTTGGCAAAGGGTGGGGCGCAACTGTCCTTTCTCCAGCGGCGGGTGGGGTCGTGGTGAATTTTACCCATAATCTGCTAACAACCTTCTGGCTTAAAACTGGTATGGTCGGAGTATGCTTTGTTATGGTTTATCTAGGTCAGACCGGATTTCTGCTTTTGCGGTGTTTTTTAAAAAATCCGGTGATAGCGCTGGCGCTGGCAGGCCCCTTGATTATTGATATTCTTCTTTATGCCAGCTTTAAATCGCTGGATTTTGGATTATTGTTGCTTCTTATTGTTCTTTGGGCAGATTTGTTGCAAAAAACTCCTGATTATAGTATGCAGGAATAGTATCCTGACAGAAAAGAAAGGTGTCTATTTTGGCATCACAAAAGCCATCTGTTGTTTTTTTTAACCGTGTTTATCCGCCATCGCGTGGGGCAACAGGGCGGATGCTGCGCGATCTGGCGCGGGCATTCAGCGATAAAGGCTGGCATGTCACTGTTGTGACAACGGGCTCTAAATCGCGCAGGGGCTATGACGGTGCTATCCGGATTATCAGGGTTAAAGCGCCTGTGCGGACAAAAAGGATGAGTGCCTATTTATTTGTATGGCTACGAATGTTCTGGACAGGGCTCAATTTACCAAAACATGATCTGGTTGTAACCATGACCGATCCACCAATGCTGGTGGTCGCCGGACGTTTTATTGCCAGCCTGAAAAAATCGCGTCATATTCACTGGTGTCAGGATTTATACCCCGATATTATTCCGGCGCTGGGAATGAACATAACCAGATCACGTATGGGATTTTACAAGAAATTGTCACGAAAATCCATGAAACGGTGCGATAAAGTCATCACAATTGGCCGCTGCATGGCAAAGCAGCTTACCCATAGTGGCCTTGAACCAAGAAGGGTGGCGGTTATTCCAAACTGGCCGGACAATGAACTGCTTTTGGAAGAGAATTCTTTACAGCTTCTGCGGCGGCCTGTGCCCAGCCTCCATGATGCCGAAGGCGCACGGCCTTTTGACCAGCTTCTGACGGATGGCGCAGAACGCAAATTCCGTATCCTGTATTCGGGTAATCTTGGGCGGGCGCATCCGGTTGAAACAGTTCTTGGCGCGGCAGAAATACTGGCGCAGCAACACACAGATATTGAATTTGTCTTTGTTGGCGATGGCCAGAGTTACGAACGTCTGGCGCAGGAACGGGCAAAACGTGGTCTTGAGAATATTCGTCTTTTGCCGTTCCAGCCTGCAAGCCGCTTGCGCGAATTGATGGAAAGTGGTGATTTGCATCTTGTTACCATGAAGCATGAAAGTGCTGGAATGCTGGTGCCCTGTAAATTATATGCGGCGCTTGCGGTAGCACGCCCCTGCATTTTTGTGGGTCCTGAAAATAGCGAGATTGCCAGAGTCATAACAGATTTTGGCGCAGGATCTGTCGTGCCACAGGGAGATGCTTCCCGTCTGGCAGAAGAAATTATAAAATATCGTTTTGATTCCGGTGTCTGGTTTAAAGCACATGAAGGTGCGGCAAAAGCCGGTCAGGTTTTTGTCCCTGAACAATCCTATGAAGCCTGGATGAAACGGGCGCTGGATGTGGTTAATCCTCCGAATAAAGGGCAGCGCCGTGCAGCATGAACCAACGCTTGATGATGTACTTGCAGATTTATGGCATGCCAAAATAAAGCTTTTAACGGGCGCTGTTCTGGGGTTAATTATGGCGGTGGTTTTTTTAATGATCGCTGTGCCCCATTACCGTGCGACAGTGCTTGTTGCTCCGCCAGAGAGCAGTTATAAAACGCTTGTTCCTGATTATAGCGCGTTTACGATTCAGGATATGATGTCTACAAAAGAGACATCTGATTCTAGAGATTTTATACGCCTGATCCATATTCTTCGCGCTCCGTCTGTTGCCGGAATATTGCTGAAAGACAAGCGTATTCTCAAGGGTGTGGCAGAAGATATTCATTTCGGTTTCCAGCAGGGAAAAAACAGCCCGGTTGATAGTGCCGATAAACTGGCTGCGTATCTGGAAAAAACGATTAAGGTCGAGCCTGTTGGCACTACGCCGTTACGGCAGATTATTTACAAGCATCCCGACAGGGCATTTTCTGTTTATCTGCTGCATCGTCTTCATGAGGAAGCAGACCATATCATTCGTCAGGAAATCAGGGATAAAACGCAGAACCGTACCGCCTATCTTGAAAAAGCACTCATGATAACGGATCATCCCGATCACAGGCGTACTCTGACATCCTTGTTGATGGAGCAGGAATATATACAGATGATTCTGGTGATGAACGAGCCTTTTGCCGCAATGATTGCCGAGCCTCCTGCCGCAAGTGTTGAACCATACTGGCCAAGGGCTTCTGTTATTTTCCCTGTCTTTATGCTGGGCGGGATGTTTCTGGGATATGTCGTTTATGCCGCCGGACGAAAGCGCATTCCGTGATTCCGGTTTCTGTTCTGATTACAACGAAAAACGAGGCCGCCAATATCGGACGCTGTCTTGCAGCACTGCGTGATTTTTCAGAAATTATCGTGGTTGATTCACACAGTCATGATGATACACAAAAAATTGCCGCTGCCGCCGGTGCAAGAGTTGTGTCCTATCAATGGAACGGGGGTTATCCGAAAAAGCGGCAATGGTGTCTTGATACATTGTCTTTTGCCCATGACTGGGTTTTCTTTGTTGATGCCGATGAAATCATTCCACAGGCGCTGACCGAGGAGTTAAGACAGTTGTTTGAAAACAAGCCGAGCTGCGCCGGATATTTTGTGAAAGGCCGTTATGTGATTGATGGTAAAGCTCTTCGTTACGGGCTGGAGAATAATAAATTATGTCTGATAGATCGCCGAAAGATAGAATTTCCGGTTATTGACGATCTGGATGTTGACGGCATGGGGGAAATCGAAGGTCATTACCAGCCTGTTTTGAAGACAGGACAAAAAGCATCGCTTGGCCAGATCAGGGAAGCTCTTTTTCATTATGCCTATGAGCAGAACTGGATGGCACGGCATCAACGCTATGCCGCATGGGAACGGGCAATGAATCATAAAAATGCATGGCCGCGTGACCCGGTACGTTGGCGGCAGTTTTTAAAATGCCTTTTTCGTGCTGTGCCATTTCGCAGTCTGATTGCTTTTTTTCATTGTTATATTTTCAAGCGCGGGTTTCTGGATGGCAAAGTCGGTTTTATATTGGCGCGGGATCGTTTCCGGTATTACCGCATGATTACTTCATAAGTCCTGATTTTGATTTTAACCGCCAGTAAAGAGAAGGATATCTTTTGCGCAGCTCCCATATTATTTTTTGTTGCAGGGAGATAATATGATTGTGCAAAGGCGAGACAATTTTTAATTCCTGTCTGCTTTTGAATTGCTCGGTACGGCCAAGAGTTGCCTGCTGCTGCGAAATTCCGCCGCTTTCAAACAGACATAGCGGAAACGGGCAATAGACAATTGTTTTGCTGCGCTCCAGAAATTGCAGTGTAAATTTATAGTCGGCAGATATTTTATAAGTGATGTCATATCGTAATGTCTTGACAAGATCATGGCGGTATATCATCGCCTGATGATGGGTGAACATGCCTTCCGCTATTTTTGTATAGGGCCGTGCCGGTTTATAGGCGGGGGTTTTACCGGATCTTTCTTCCTGTGCATCTCCGTATATGAAATCAGGTGTTTCCTGTAAGTCCTGAATTGTTGCGGTAATGTCTTCCAATGTGTGTTCATTCGCAAAAACATCTCCTGCATTCAGGAAAATAAGATAAAAACCACCCGCATGGGCAATGCCCTTATTCATGGCATCATAGATCCCGTCATCGGGTTCGGACAGGATAAAAGAAGGCGGTGAAGATTTCATATTTTCCAGAAATTTGATTGTTCCATCATCGGACGCGCCGTCAATCACCAGCCATTCAAAGCCCTGAAATGACTGTTTTTGTATGGAGTCGCAGGTTCTTTGCAATCCTTGCAGATTATTGCGTGTAATCGTGATAATTGAAAACAGCACGTCAGTTATCCCGTAAATCGTCAAGGAAAATTCCGGTGATCGCCAGATTGCTTAAAATCTGGGTCATATCACGGGCGCTTTCTATGAAATTGAAAGGTTTGGGATCACGCGGTACAACAATTGTTGAGCCGGGAGGAATGAATGTGGCGCGATGATTCCAGACATTGACAAGCAAAGGCTGGGCGCTGCCGTCGGGATAGAGGACAAAGGTACGATCTTTATCGGCGTGATAGGTGAAACTTCCTGCTTCGGCAATATAATCGCGAGGATCTTTTTCCTTGCGGAACTGCAGATTGGCGGGAGAGAGAACCTCGCCATTCACGCGTACGGTCAAAGGTCGTTTGGGAATGAAAATCCGGTCTCCTGATTCCAGAAGAATATCAAGCTCCGGTCGGGTCACAAGAACACCGGGATCGGCTTCGACGGTAATACGTCCTACGGCCTCGACCTGCCGGAGTGCGGCCGCAAGATCACGTGCCATGCCTATTTGTGTGTTATCGGGGGCTTTGTCGGGATCTTCCATCGCCACGGCAAGTGACCGCTCCAGATCACGGGAGGCTGCGCGGAAGCGG
>PFTR01000080.1 GCA_002789675.1 Alphaproteobacteria bacterium CG_4_9_14_3_um_filter_47_13
CACCGAGCATTGTTTTCAAGCGCTTTACGCCCGTTTCAACGGAGCCAACCAGCACACGAGGCTGGGTATCGTAATAACTGCCCCAGCTTTTCTGGCTCTCCTGCACGGCATCAATATCTGCATCACAAATTTTGCGAGGTTGTAAGCCTATCCTTTCAAAATAACGATGAAGAAAATCCGTTCCGGTAATTGCGGCGTAGAGAACATTTTTATTATTCAGATATGAAGCCAAAGCCGCAAACAAGAACGCTGACGCCCCCTGGCCGGCAGACGCCAGATTGCCAATCTCCACAACTTCATGACGTGAGCAGCCCAGAAACTTCTCTATTGGCTCTTGCGTATATTGTTCTAAAAATAGCGGCTCATCTTTGGCATATCGAAATCCAACAGCTGCCAGAATATCATTCTCCGCATTCCGCACGCTCATCAAAAGAGGGTAATTCACCGTGATATCGGCTTTATAACTTTGCTTATAAATCGCCCTGATGAAATCTTCGACTCTTTGGCGCTCCGGTTCAAACAAGTTGGTAATACTGATAACCGACGGCGTGAGTGGGCTAATTTTGCGGGCGCGACCTTCCTGCAAATACAGGCTGGCTGTATTGAGAGCATTTTCCTGATAAGTCAGTTTTAGCATTGTTGCGCACCTTGATTCTTGTTTCTGTTATCAAGAATACGCGCTGAACCTGAAGTGAAACTGAAGGGTATGATATAATACGGTTGGTCAGGGTTATTTTAGAGCAAAACGGCCTATATCAAATCAATGAATAAAGAAGGACGCACAAATGTCAGTCGATAAAACCATCACCGCGCATATTATTGAAACGGGTGAAAGCGATTTCGCCGTATCCATCGATGTCTCCGGGCATACCATTAAGGGCGATGAGCCTGAGGATGCGGGCGGTAAAGATCTCGGCCCCGCGCCCTATGATCTCCTGACCGCCGCGCTCGGGGAATGTACCGCCATGACGGTGCGCTGGTACGCGCTTCGGGAAAAATGGCCGCTGGAGAAGGTCGAGGTCAAACTCACCTTTCAAAAACTCAACAAGGTCGGCGTATTTGAAAAACACGTGATCGTGCATGGGGATGATCTAACTGACGACCAACGCCAGAAACTCATCGACGTCGCCGCCAAATGCCCCGTTCAAAGAACGCTTGAAGGCAAGGTGGAGATCAGGACGGTTTAGTTAATAATAGGCCAGCATTATAACGCTTTAAAAATAGCTTAAGGATTGTACTGGGGCTTATACATTTCCGGCTTGGTATCTGGGGCCTTGCAATCTTGCACGTTGTAACAAACCAGAAGTGTCACAACATCTCCCACCGGAATCATAAAGCCATCCATCCCAAAATCTGATCGTTTAATTTGACCTGTGACAACGAAGCCGACTGTATCGCTGTTGTGCTTGCCAGCCACTTGGTGCAGATCAAGAACCATAGGCTTGGTCACACCATGCAAGCTCAATTCACCTATTATATGACCCGCATTGTCCTCTGGCCGAATCTCAAATATATGACTGTGAAAACGCATTTCCGGATAAAGCACCGCGTTAAACAGACCGGGGCCGCGAATTTCACTATCTCGCGCAGCGAAGCCCGTATCGACGCTATCGGTTTGTATAACCATATCAACGCTGCTGTTTTTCAGGTCATCACGGTCAATAACAAACGAACCTGTAAAATCATTAAAGTGTCCACTGACACGCGTTAATATAAAATAACTGACATTAAAACGAATAATGGTATCAGCCTTATCCAGAGTAAATTTTTCTGCGGCAAGGCACACATGCGCGAAGCCTAAAGTCATAAACGCGGCTATAAACAATGCCCTAATTGTTTTCATTCGTAATATCCGCCTCAATCCGCTTCTGCCATGTCATGCGCAGGGCATTGGCGATGGCCAGAACGTCGATGGCTTCCTGCAGTAATGCCCCCGCAACAGGCGTAATATACCCGCCTGCCGCAAAGCCCATCGCGATTACACTCAAAGCCATGCCGCCCAGCGCACTTTGCAGGACAATCTTGCGCATGTCGGCAGAAATGTGGATTAGTTCATCCACCTTCACCAGAGAGTTTTCCATGATCACCGCGCCTGCGGCCTCGGCGGTAATGCTGCTGTGCTGGCCGAACGCGATGCCGACGGTGGCGGAGGCCAGAGCAGGTGCATCGTTGATGCCATCACCCATATAAAGCGAGGGCGCCAGCGCGGTTTCCCGCCTCACAATCTCGACTTTTTGCTCAGGGCTTTGTGAAGCATACGTTTCCTTGATACCCAGAAGATCAGCCAGATATGTGACCTCGGACTCGCGGTCGCCCGATACGATCATCACCTTGTTGAATTTATGGATTGGCGATAGATGGATTATAAACGGCTTACCGTCATCGCGCGGCGCATCGCGCAGGCGGATGGTTGCAGCGTATTCTCCATCCATCAGGATCAGGCATTCCAGCCCCGCCGCCGTTTCAGGCAGCAGCGCCCCCTTATCAGGATTTGTGGCCAGAAACTTCTTGCGACTTGTCACCGCAATTTCGTGTCCATCTACGGTTCCGGTTAATCCTTGCCCCGGCTTTTCGGATACAGCATCCGCGTCCATCAGAGACAACTTTGCCTTTTCCGCCGCCGCCAAAATGGCACTGGCCAACGGATGTTTTGAATAGCGCTCCAGGCTGGCGGCACGGCGCAAGACATCATTCCCGTTTACGCCCTCTGCTGCGAGCACCTCTGTCACCTCCGGCTTGCCGTAGGTCAGTGTGCCTGTCTTGTCGAAAATCGCTGTGCGGCAGGTGGGTAGACGTTCCAGTACAGTGGGGTCTTTGATAATAATCCCACGCTTGGCGGCCATGGAAATCGCACTGATCAGGGTGATCGGAATGGCAATCAGCAGCGGACAAGGGGTTGCCACCACAAGCACTGCTAAAAAGCGCATGGAATCCCCCGTAAAATACCACGCCGCCAACGCAACGATGAGCGCAAGCGGCGCAAACACCGCGCCGATTTGATCCCCGATACGACGCATGGTGGGGCGTTTTTGCTCAGCGTCCTGCATGACGCTCATGATCTGGGCATAGCGGGAATCAATCGCCAGCT
>PFTR01000051.1 GCA_002789675.1 Alphaproteobacteria bacterium CG_4_9_14_3_um_filter_47_13
TGTCATATCGGTAGATCCCTTTCGTTTTAATGTCAGAATTCCACCTTAGCAACATGTCCGATTTTCTGGGACCACCTCTGTATCAAGGCAAACAACCTCATCGGCCTCCTGCGTCAGCTTTTTAATAGTCTCGGCTGGCGCAATCGGCACGGCAACGACCACGCGCTTGGGTTTGCGGCGTTTGATCGCATGCACGGCGGCGCGCATTGTCGAGCCGGTGGCGATGCCGTCATCGACGATAATGGCAGTTTTTCCTTCGACGCTCAGTGGTGGGCGACCTTCAAGATACAGCTTGCGGCGGCGCTCGATTTCCGCAAGCTGCTGTTTTTTGCGATCTTCAAGATATCTGGCCGGGATATTATAGAGCCTTACGATTTCTTCATTGAGAACCAATTCCGGCTCATCGCCATCAACGATGGCGCCTGCCGCCAGTTCCTTATGGCCCGGCATGCCGATTTTTCGTACAAGAACAACATCAAGCGGCGCGTCCAATGCTTTGGCAATTTCAAGCCCTACAGACAGACCGCCGCGTGGCAGCGCGAGAATAACAGGGTGTTCATCGCGGAATTTCTCCAGTTTTTCGGCCAGCAGTCGGCCTGCTTCTTGACGGTCTTCGAATATCATCATGCCGCTTTCCTTTTTTCTTTCAGGTGCCGGGCAAACCAGTCGCGGGCAAGGTTAATCACTTGGTCCAGAGTCCCCGGTTCCTCGAACAGATGTGTTGCGCCAGGCACGATCTCCAATGACTTTTCACAGGTGAGTGCCGCATAAGCCTGCTCATTCAACTCAATTACACCGATATCGTTGCCTCCTACGATCAGCAATGTCGGCGCTTTAACCTGCGCCAGAATCGGCATGGCAAGATCAGGGCGTCCGCCGCGTGAAACAACAGCGCCGATCGCTTTGTCGGTATCGACTTCCGCCATCAGCGCCGCCGCCGCGCCCGTGCTGGCCCCGAAATAGCCCAGTGGCAAGCCCTCTAAATTTTCCTGCTTCCCTATCCAGTTCGTCGCCGTGACGAGGCGCTGTGTCAAAAACGGGATATCGAACACATTGGAACGATCGGACGCTTCTTCCTCGGTCAGCAGGTCGAATAACAGCGTGCCGATGCCGGATTCCTGCAAACCTTCGGCGACATCATTATTGCGTGTGCTGAAACGGCTGCTGCCGCTGCCGTGGGCAAACAGTACAAGTCCCTGCGGGTTGTCTGGCAGAGCCAGAAACCCGTCCAGTCCGGGCGGGGCAATGCGGATGTCCTGACGTTGTATGGCCATGATTATGCTCCTTTGATTAACTTTTACTTACGTTCAAAACGCCCCATTAGTTCGGATTCGGCCAGAATGTGGCCTTTCATCGCTTCCTCCAGTTGCGCCCTGATGGCGTCCGGTTTCAGATCAAGCATGTTATCCAACGCGTAAAGCCTGAAAAAATAGCGGTGCGGGTCATGGCCGTGTGGCGGGCAAGAGCCGCCATAGCCAGTTTTTTTGAAATCATTACGACCCTGCCGGATTCCATTGGCGGTGGACTCACCTTTTGAAAGTGAATTCATGTCTGCCGGGATGATGTACCCGATAGTTGCATATCATGGTTCTCCTTCACTGTTGTTACGTTCAGGCTACTCTTGTGATGGAGCAGAACTGCCAAAGCCAATGCAGCCAAAAGGGCGTATCGTCTGCGGCTTCCATTCAAACCTCGCTTATTCACGGCAAACGACGCATTTTTTTGTAACGACTATAAAGATATGAATTTTCAGCAAGTTTGATAAAAATCAAAAGATACGATTTTCTCTTCTGCTATCGTCCTGCCAGTCCACCAAGGAAAGCCACACGCCGCGCAAGCGCTGCGGGCGGCGAAGGTGGAAACAAAATCCCTGGCTAAGCGTTTATTTGTTGTTATAGGAGAAACAGCCATGAAGAAGACACTTATAAGCGTGCTATTGACCAGCGCCATCATGATAGCGCTGCCCACTTTAGCACAGGAAGTAACGAATGAAAAACCGATCGTCGACCCCATACCGCTGGAGCTGCGCTATGAAGACTGTATAAACAATCCGGCATGCACGGCGCAGGAGCAATGGCAAATCATGGATGAAATGCATAACCAGATGCACCAGACTTTTCGTGATATGAACCGGACGTGCCGCGATATGGATTACCGGAACTGTTTCGAACCATCCGTGCAGGAAAGGGAGCAGTGGCATAAAATGCACGCTCATATGCGTGAAATGATGGAAAATATGGAATCCCGCTCCGATAACAGGGCTTCAGAAGCGGAAGAGATGCAGCAGGAAGAACCTGCGGCGGGCGATGAGGAACGTAATGAACCATGGTGGAAAAGATGGTTTTGGCGGGACGGAAGAAAAGAGAATATGACTGACTGACCGGAATCGCAGAAAAAATAATAGATATGCACTTCAAAGAAAAATACGTAAGTCGGTCCGAGAAATCCTATGGAAATACCTCTGAATCATTTTACCTGTTAAGCGAAAAACTTTCTTTTCTAAAATCTCCCGGCATCTGGCCGGAAAAACCCGACCATGTAATCGCCAGGGAGACCCATATGTCCTGGGTGTTCCTGACCGGCATTTATACCTGGAAGCTGAAAAAACCAATAAAGCTCAATTCCATTCTGGATTTTAGCACGCTTGAAAAGCGTGAATATTGTTGCCGCGAGGAGCTGCGCCTGAATCGCCGTCTTGCACCTGATATTTATCTGGATGTCGTGCCGCTGGTGCGCGATATACAGGGTCGTTTTTCGATCGGAGGCGCAGGAGAAATTCGGGGCGAAATCGTGGACTGGCTGGTCAGGATGAAACAGCTTCCCGCCGATGCGACTTTGCAGGTGCGGTTGGAGAATGGCTCTCTGGACGAGCAGGATATAAAAGCCGTTGCCGCTACGCTGATCCGCTTTTTTGAAACAGCAGAACGTGCCGAAATTATGCCACAGGAGTATATCAACCGGTTTAAAGAAACGATTGATTATAGAACCCTCTGCAAAAGACTGTAAAAATCCTGTAGAATCATTTCATGCAAACGAGCATGAGGTACAAAATGAAAATGAAGAAGTTAC
>PFTR01000068.1:0-285 GCA_002789675.1 Alphaproteobacteria bacterium CG_4_9_14_3_um_filter_47_13
TCAAATTGTCCAAAATGGCGCTCCACCACCGTTACTTCAAACTTTTGCAGAGGGTTCTATAATTATTTATATGCTTATGCAAACAAAAAGACACGGTTATACTATGGCAGAAAAACACAATCCGGGGCATATTATCGTTTTCGGCAATGAAAAAGGCGGTTCGGGCAAGTCAACGTCGGCCATGCATGTTATTATTGCCCTGTTACGGCAGGGATACAGGGTCGGATCGATTGATCTTGATGCACGGCAGGGCACGCTGACCCGTTATCTAAAAAACCGCTTTGA
>PFTR01000068.1:307-13723 GCA_002789675.1 Alphaproteobacteria bacterium CG_4_9_14_3_um_filter_47_13
GACATGCCCAGCCCTTTTCATATGGCCATTGACAGAAGCAAGGCTGCCGATCTTGAGACACGGCGCAAAATTGAATGCGATTTTTTGCGGATGGCACTGGCCGAACTTAAACCCACCTGCGATTTTGTTGTCATTGATACCCCCGGCACAGACAGCCATCTCAGCCGTGTCGGCCATGCGCTGGCGGATACGCTGATTACTCCGATGAATGACAGCCTGCTTGACCTTGATCTCATTGCCCATATTGACGCGCAAAGCCAGAGCATAGACAGTGAGTCCGTCTATACCAGGGCCATTCGCGCCTTCCGCAGCGCCAAGCAGGAACGCGGTGACGGCACGATTGACTGGATCGTCATGCGCAACCGCCTGTCGCATATTGATGCCAATAACAAGCAGCTCGTCGGTGATTTGCTGGAAGAGGCATCCCGAAGATATGAATTTCGGATTGCGCCCGGCTTTGGCGAGCGTGTTATTTTCCGGGAGTTGTTCCTCAAGGGTATGACCCTGCTTGATCTGGAAGACGAACCGGAAGCATTAACCATGTCACAGGTCACGGCACGTCAGGAAGTCCGGAATTTGATGAATGCTCTTGATCCTGAAAAATTAAGACAGACTCCCCGATCCCTCAAAAATCAGGATGAAAAGCCATCCGAGGCCGCATAAAGGAAGAAAACAGGAATGCCCTATCTGCTCCTTGCTATCGGTATTTTCTTTGGAATATACGGGCTTTACCGTTTTTTTCTCAGTGCCAATGTAAAGCAGGTTTGGGCACTTTTACTGACCGGAAGCTTTCTGGCTATCAGTACGGCTCTCTTTTTTCTGGCGCTCACGGGTCGCCTTCCGGCGGCGCTGGCGCTCCTTGTCGGGCTTTGGCCGTTTGGCGTTGCCCTCTGGCAAAAAAAGAAAAAGGCTCGTCCGGAAAGCCCATCCTCCAGCACAATGACCCGTGAAGAAGCACTGGAAGTTCTGGGACTTAAAGAAAATGCTTCAAAAGAAGATATAAAGAAAGCCTATAAAGATCTGATAAAAAAGAACCATCCAGATCAGGAAGGCACCCAGTGGCTAGCCGCCCGCATTAATCAGGCACGGGATATTTTACTGAAATAGGGAATAACGCCGTGTCGGTTTTTCTGCGGAAACAGGTCTATAGATAGTGGCAGGCGTAGCAGACTCATGATCTTCCCGATTTTTAATGTCCCGCCATGCTTTTGACAAAGCAATAACCCGTTCCAGCGGCTCGGGATGTGTGCGTGTTGCCCATGCTGCATGATAGCGAAATTGCCCGTACAACGACCTTTCAGAAAGATTTTTGTCATAGTTTCTTGTAAAGAAATCATGGGATGCCTTTAACTCCGGAACATGGCGCAGACTGTTTCTATCGGCTCTATACTCTATATGCCGAGAATTCATATTCAAAAGTTTTTTTGTTACATAAGGAAGAGCTGTAAGCCCTGCCAAAGCACCCGCTGTGGTAACCGAGATATAGGGCATTAGAGACTGTAACACTACACCGCCACCGAAGATAGCCCCCGCTATTGTAAATAACACAGCTCCAACGGCAAGCGTGTCCTTAAAATCAGACTGCGGTCCAAAATTGCGCAATTTCTCGGTCAATTTTAACCTGAAATCCAAATTTCTTGCCTGTTTAAAGACATGATGTCCGGCATACAGACCAACCAAGAGTGGCTCAAAAAGCATTGAAGAGGCAAAGAGACCTTTTGTCATTCTCTTTGCTGCGGCTTCCGCCATAAAACTCGGTTCTATTGAATCATCATTTTTCAAATGCGCGATTTCATGCCCTAGAATAAAACGAAGCGTTTGATCATTTACGCTATCGACTGATTCAGTTGTCGTATAAAGAGCATTATTGACACTGTCTGCCATAAAATTCCGGAAATGTTTTTTGATGATTTTATCTCTTTCTTTCTGCCGTTCCGGCGACAGCGTGGCATATTCCCATTTATCTAATAAATTGTAATGAGGAACACTATGACGCGCCGTTTGTTTCTCACTCAGAAAATAGATCGGCGGCACATAGGAAAATCCCATGTCACGGCTGATCTCCTTAACCATGTCATCCATACCGCGATAGTTATGAACAGGGGTCAAATCCCCCTTTTCAAGTTTCCTGTTAATTTGTTTTTCTCTGTAGCTCTTGGATAAATCCGGAAAAGACACATCCTTTATCAGGCTATAGGCTGTATATGTCCCTGCCAGACCCAGAGCGATGGGATTGAAAAGCTGTGAAAGGCAGTAAATATACCCCGCCCCGGCCACAGCCGTTACCGCCGTGGAAAGCGCTTTATCCTGCCATGTTTCATATTGCCATGGTTTTTCCATTTTTTGCGTCTCATTTTTTAACATAAAGCAAAATAACACCTCTTTTATATTTATGTCAACAAAACAAGACAAATCCAATATCATCTCTTGAAATAAAATGCGTTCTATGCAAAAAATTCGGCTGCGTTGCAACAAATTATGAATTTAGAATGAATCAACAGAAAGCTTACAAACCAATCCGCAAAGCTGTCTTTCCGGTGGCGGGTCTGGGAACGCGGTTTTTGCCTGCGACAAAAGTCATGCCCAAGGAAATGCTGCCGCTTAATGACCGTCCTCTGATCCAGCATGCCTGGGAAGAAGCGCGGGAAGCCGGTATTGAAGAATTTATCTTTGTCACAGGCCGCCGCAAGGGAATGCTGGAAGAGCATTTTGACTGCCAGTTCGAGCTGGAGCAAATGCTGGATTCAAGGGGAGAGACAGAAAAACTGGAGAAAGCCCGCTCCTGTAACATAGAAGCTGGGAAGCTGTATCTCACGCGCCAGCCAAAAGCTCTGGGGCTTGGCCATGCGATCTGGTGCGCCCGTGAAATCATCGGGGATGAGCCTTTTGCTGTTATTTTGCCGGATGATGTGTTTCTGGCACAGAAAAGCTGCCTGGCGCAAATGGTGGAAGCCTACAATAAAACCGGCGGCAATCTGATTGCCGTCACTGAAGTTTCAAAGGAAGACACGGCGCGCTATGGCATTGTCGATATTGAAAAAGACAACGGTAACACTGTATCCATCAAAGGGCTGGTTGAAAAACCCGCCCCTGCTCAAGCACCGTCACAGCTTGCGATTATGGGACGTTATATTCTTCAGCCTGAAATATTCACTCATTTGGCCAATTTTGAAAAAGGCGCTGGCGGCGAAATCCAGTTAACGGACGCTCTGGTCAAATTAATCGGTAAACAGGAATTTTATGGATTCCGCTATGAGGGGATACGTTATGACTGCGGGACAAAGCTTGGCTTTATAGAAAGCAATGTTGCCTTTGGTCTGGCGGATCCCCAAACGGGTGCTGATGTCAAAGAAATGATAGAAAGACTTCTCAAATCCAGATAATCTTAATGGCTTTACAAAAAGAATTGAACAAAAACCCGCAACAGGCCGTTTGCAAAAAGATTATGGTTTTTCTAGAACTCTGCAAAACCCTTGCATTTTAAAAAAGAAACTAACATGAAAAGTACAATAAAAATGAGTAATGAACAACCACAAGCCCATCATTTCGACCCTGAAATACTACGTGAATACGACATACGCGGTCAGGTCGGAAAGAATTTGAATGCAGATGATGCTTTTGCACTGGGCTGTACATTCGGTACTTATATAAAGCGCAAAGGGGGTTCGCTGGTTTGTGTGGGTTATGATGGCCGTCACAGCTCCCCTGCTCTCACACAGGCTTTGATACAAGGCCTTCTGACAACCGGAATGATTGTCGAGAATGTCGGAATGGGCCCCGCGCCCATGCTCTATTTCGCCGTCAAGGATCATATGGCTGATGGCGGGATTATGGTGACGGGATCACACAATCCGCCAGATTATAACGGCTTTAAAATGACATTACAAAGCACCCCCGTTTTTGGCGAAATTATTCAGGAACTCGGCGTGATTGCCGCAAATGGTGATTTTGAAACCGGGGGCAAAGCAGGAATGCTCCGTGAAGTTGACATTATGGACAACTACGTCTCCCGTCTGCTCCGCGACTATAAAGAAGCGCGCCCCCTGAAAATCGCATGGGATTGTGGCAATGGCGCTTCCGGAGAGGTTGTCCGCCGGATGACGGCGCGCATGAAGGGCGAACATATTCTTTTATTTGACGAGATTGACGGCAACTTCCCCAATCATCACCCCGACCCGACCGTTGATGAAAATCTTGTTGATCTGATTAAAACAGTCAAAGAACAACATTGCGACCTTGGGATTGCTTTTGACGGAGATGGCGACCGGATCGGCGTTGTCGATGAAAACGGAAATGTCCTGCGCTGCGACCTGCTACTGGCGATTTATGCGCGGGAAATACTAGAAGAACGCCCCGGTGCCGTCATTATCGGTGATGTCAAATGCAGTCAGGTGTTATTTGACGAGATTGCCCGTCTGGGCGGAGAACCTGTTATGTGGAAAACCGGACATTCCCTTATCAAGGATAAAATGGCACAAATGAAAGCCCCCCTTGCCGGCGAGCTTAGCGGACATATATTCTTTGCTGATAAATGGTATGGATTTGATGATGGCATGTATTGCGCTATTCGTCTTTTGAATGAAATTTGTGAAACGGAAAGCGCTTTTTCAAAATTAACAGCCCATTTACCGAAAATATATAATACAGCGGAAGTCCGGTTCGAGGTCGAGGAAAGCGAAAAATTTAATATTGTACAAAATATTATTAACGATTTGAAACCATTGGAAAACAAAGAGTTCCATATTAATGATATTGACGGAATACGCGTGACAACACCGGAAGGCTGGTGGCTCCTCCGAGCCTCCAACACACAGAATGTACTGGTCACAAGAGCCGAGGCCAATAGCCTCGAGAGTCTTGAAAAAATGAAACAGATGATTTGTAAGGAAGTCGAGGAAGCCGGATATGACATCACTTTCCCCAAATAATCCAAAAAGCGGATACGAAGATATGCAAAATAATGTACTGGATACAACAGTTCTGGAATTACTGGCCTCGCGGATTTGTCATGATTTGATAAGTCCCGTTGGCGCAGTTCATAATGGCGTCGAATTTCTGGAAGAAATGGGCATTGAAAGCGGCGCAGAAGCCATCAGTCTGATTGCTCATAGCGCCCAAATGGCGGCGGCAAGATTACAGGCCTTCCGGATGGCTTACGGTGCGGGAGGACGTGACCCGAATATAAAACCCGAAGATGTCTATAAAACTTTTGGGGATCTTATCAACACAGATGGCAAGATCACACAAAACTGGGATCCTCATGCATCAACCGCTTTTGGAGACAAATGCCCTTCCGGTTACTGCAAAATCCTGATGGGTACATTAATGCTGGCACAGGAATGTCTTCTTAAAGGGGGAGAAATAAGCGTTACGGCAGGTCATAACGGTCAGACCCTGATTACAGCTACGGGTTTAACACCGCTCATCCGTGAACAGGTTGATGAAGCCCTTGCCAGAACCATCATTGCCGAGAACCTTGACCCGCGCCTTGTTCATCCCTATGCAATTTCTGTTTTGGCGGCCAATTACGGTTTTACCATTGAAATTACAGAACGGACTCAGGAGCAAGTTGTTTTTACAATGAGCTACATAAGAGACTGATATCAAATCTCTGATTTTTGACACATTGAGGTGGACAAAAACCCCGAAAATAAAAGCAGGCGTCATTCAATCTCTGGAAAAAGAGATCGAATTGACTTATACTTCAAAATCCGAATGTTACGATTTCCGATATTCAAAAATTGTTGTCAAAGACCTCTTCCATCTTAACCTTCCCTTCAAATTTATAGGGTACTATTCTTAATATACCAGAACTTTGAAAATAAAATTCAGGGAAGCAGGCTTCTTATCGGATCGTAAAAAAGATATAATCATCGTCAGGTAACAGGAACAATACGAAGAAAGAAAAAAACTATGGATGATATGATGGACGACCTGATGGCCGAGTTTTTGACAGAAACAAGTGAAAATCTTGGAGAGCTTGATCTCGGGATGGTTAACCTTGAACAAAATCCCAACGACAAAAACCTCCTCTCACAAATTTTCCGTGTGATTCATACCATTAAAGGAACGTGCGGTTTTATTGGCCTGTCCCGCCTTGAGTCTGTTGCCCATAAAGCCGAAGATGTGCTGGGGCTTTTCCGTGATGGCGCCCTTGAGGTCACACCGGAGTACGTCACACTTATTTTTGAATCCCTTGACCGGATCAAATTTATTGTCAGTGAACTTGAAACAAACGGCAAAGAGCCCGAGGGCGATGATACCGAACTTATTGCAAAACTTGCTGCAATCCTTGCCAATGCAGGCGCCGATCAGGGTTATACAGCAGAAGCTTCGGCAATCCTTGATGAAATGGATACAATTGTCGATCAGGAAATGGCCGAAATCTGTACAGAAACAAATACAGGAACAGAAGACACTGAAGACGACATTGCGCTGGAGGCAAGCGAGGCGCCAGCCCCTGAGCAAACAAAAACAAAGCCGAATGACAATCAGGCACAAAACGAGGCCACAAAAGAATCGGCTGTTGCCAACCAGTCGCTCCGTGTGAGCGTGGATGTTCTCGAGAATTTAATGACCATGGTCAGTGAGCTGGTTCTCACGCGAAACCAGCTGCTTCAAATTCTGCGTACGCAAGGAGAAAATGAATTCACAACCCCGCTCCAGCGCCTTAATCATGTCGTTTCGGACTTACAGGAAGGCGTGATGAAAACACGCATGCAGCCTGTTGGAAATGCCTGGTCGAAATTGCCGCGTATTATTCGCGATATCAATATCGAGCTTGGTAAAAAAATCGAACTGGAAATGCGCGGGCAGGATACCGAGCTTGACCGTCAGGTTCTTGAGCTTATCAAGGATCCTCTGACCCATATGGTGCGGAACTCCGCCGATCACGGCATTGAAACACCGGCAGAACGTAAAGCGGCGGGCAAACCGGAAACCGGGAAGATCTATCTGAATTCCTTTCATGAAGGTGGCCACATCATTATCGAAATCAGGGATGACGGGAAAGGTCTTTCACTGGAGCGCATCAAACAGAAAGCGCTGGCCAATGGACTGGCGACAGCCGAAGAACTGGCTCGTCTTAACCAGCAGCAGATCCAGCAGTTTATTTTCCGTGCCGGTTTTTCTACAGCAGAGAAAGTCACCTCCGTTTCCGGACGCGGCGTTGGTATGGATGTTGTCCGTACCAATATCGAAAAAATCGGGGGCTCTATAGAGCTGAAATCAACCGAGGGCAAAGGAACTTCTGTCAGCATCAAAATACCGCTGACACTGGCGATTGTTTCGGCGCTGATTGTAGAATCTGCCGGTGAGAAATTTGCTATTCCCCAATTGACCGTCAAAGAGCTTGTGATGACATCGTCGGATGGGGAAAGCCGTATCGAAACAATCAAAGGCACTCCTGTTTTCCGTCTTCGGGATCATTTGTTGCCATTGGTTTCCTTACAGAAACTTCTGAAAATTTCTCTGGGAGATCAAGAGATCGAAACTTCTGCTGAAGGAAAAAGCCGTGAAATCGAAGAAGCACGTTACGCCAATAAATATATTGTCGTAACACAAGTCGGTGCCTATACTTTTGGCGTGATTGTTGACAAAGTCTTTGATACGGAAGAGATCGTTATCAAGCCTGTTGCAAATATTTTACGCAATATCGAAATATTCTCTGGCAATACTATTCTCGGCGACGGCACTGTCATCATGATTCTTGATCCGATGGGAATTGCAAAATGCTCCGGAGAAATCAATCTGGCTGATTCAAGAGAAACAGACGAAGAGAGTTCGACACAAAAAAGAGTGGCCGAAAAAATTTCGCTTCTGCTGTTTTCAGCGGGAAGTAATGCGCCTAAAGCTGTACCTCTTGAACTGGTTTCCCGTCTGGAAGAAATCAGGACAACAGAAATTGAAAAAGCCAATGGAAAATATGTTGTCCAGTATCGCGGCAAACTGATGCCGCTTATTCCTTTTGATGCCTCTATGGATATTATGGGACAGGAGAAAAAACCCGTTCTCGTTTTTTCTGATCATCACAACGCTATGGGGCTAATCGTTGATAAAATCATTGATATTACAGAACAACATATTGATATCCAGATTAAAGGTATCGAAGAAACCCTGATGGGAAGTGCTATTATTGAAGGCAAGGCGACCGATGTTATCAATGTCGGACATTTTCTCCATTCTGTTGACCCCCACTGGTTTAAGGATCACGGGGATGAGCCCTTTACACCAAATGGCAGAGCCAATGGTGATGGACAGGCAAAGCGTGTCCTTCTTGTCGAGGACAGTCCTTTCTTCCGCAATATGCTAACCCCCCTGCTCCAGATGGCAGGATACGAAGTAACCGCAACAGAAAACCCACTGGAAGCTTTAAAACTGCATGAAGCCGGTTATAATTTTGATGTCATTATCAGTGACATTGAAATGCCTGAAATGAGTGGATTCGAGTTCGCCGAGAATGTCAAAACCCGTGAAAACTGGCAGGACGTTCCCATGGTTGCGCTCTCCTCCCATGCCACGCCGCAGGATATCCATCGTGGCATGGAAGCAGGTTTCACAAAATATATTGCCAAATTTGACCGCGATACGCTTTTAAATACCATATCGGAAACAATCGCCGAGAGATACGGAGACGCCATATGAGCACAACCCCCTCAAAAAAAGCCCCGCCCCCTTCCACGGAGCATGCCAGAGATTTCCTGACAATTACGATTGCCAACCAGCTTTTTGGCATTCCTGTGTTACAGGTGCAGGATGTTCTTGGCAGCCAGAAAGTGACAAAAATTCCGCTAGCACCCCCTGAAATTGCCGGAGCCCTCAATCTGCGCGGAAGAATTGTCACGGCACTGGATGTCCGGCAGAAACTGGGGCTGGAGCCCCGTGCAAAAGGAGAAAAGAATATGAGTGTCGTTGTGGAGTTTCACAACGAACTTTTCAGTCTTGTCATTGACAAGGTTGGTGATGTATTAAGCTTGAGAAGTGAAGACTACGAAAGTAATCCAGCCACACTCGACCGTTTATGGCGTGAGGTTTCCCTTGGAATCTACAGACTTGAAAACAGACTGTTAATCGTACTGGATATCCCTAAATTACTGAGCGCAACCAATAGCTGATCTGGACAGGACTGGCTCTGGCATATAGGCTGCTATCACTTTAAAATACTATTCTGAATAACTATAAAAAAATTATTGATGGAGGAAATCTTGAAATCATGTCTGGTCGTTGATGATAGTCGCGTTGTCCGTAAAGTTGCGCGGCGCATTGTAGAAGACCTTGGCTTTTCCTGTTTTGAAGCGGAGGATGGTCAAAAAGCCTATGAATCATGCCAGAACAACATGCCAGATTCTATCTTGCTGGACTGGAACATGCCGATTATGAGTGGCATAGAGTTTCTGGAAAAACTAAGGCAAATGGATAATGGTCGCCATCCCAAAGTAATTTTTTGTACAACAGAAAATGATATGTCCCATATCCAGCGGGCTCTCCAGTCCGGAGCGGATGAATATATTATGAAACCATTTGATAGTGATATTATACAATCAAAATTCAGCCAGATTGGCTTGATTGATGGTGTAACAGATCTTTAAATTAAATAACCTCCGGCACTTTCTTTTATACAAAAGGAACAGAAGTAAATATGATGTCGCCTCCACCGGAAAATGAAACGAGTCATAACTCCGGTAATCACGGCACCATAAAAGTCATGCTGGTTGATGATTCGGCTATTATTCGCGGCTTACTGGCCAGAACCCTTGAAAAGGATAAAGAAATACAGATTGTCAGTTCTGTCCATAATGGGCATGCCGCTGTAGATGCCGTCAAAAGAACCGATCCCGATGTCATTGTACTTGATATTGAAATGCCGGTGATGGATGGCATAACAGCGATCCCTTTGCTTCTTGCGGAAAAACCGGATGTCAAAATTCTTATGTGTTCGACATTAAGCCGCAAAGGTGCCTCGATATCCATGCAGGCACTGGCGCTTGGCGCCACAGAATGCCTTGTCAAACCCACCAGTAATAGCGAGATTGGAGGTTCTCAACATTTTCAGGAGAGCCTTTTGCGTTTTATTAAATCAGTCGGAAGACGGGCTCGCCCTGTCAACCGCACAACACCCGCACAGACTGTTGCAGGGGCAAAACCGGAGCATGTGTTTTCTCTGCGCAGCAGAGCCTCCGCCTATTCGGCAAGACCGGCCATTGTTGCAATCGGTAGTTCTACAGGAGGGCCGCAGGCTCTGTTCGAGGTTCTAAAACACATTAGCGGTATACAGGTTCCGGTTATTGTCACCCAGCATATGCCCAAAACATTCACGGCCTTGCTTGCCGAGCATATCCAGAGCAAATGCGGTGTTCCCTGTCACGAAGGTGCGGAAGGCATGATTCTTGAGAATGGTCATATCTATATTGCGCCGGGAGACTATCATATGGAATTTATGCGCAACAGAAACAATATTGCCATTACCCTCAGTACAGCCCCGCCGGAGAATTTCTGTCGCCCCTCTGTTGAACCGATGATGCGCAGTATTATCGGGATCTATGGTGAAAAAGTTCTGGGTGTTATGCTCACTGGTATGGGACAGGATGGCATACATAGTTTCAAGCAACTGGCTCAAAAAGGAGGGAATATTATCGCCCAGGATGAAAAGACAAGCATTGTCTGGGGAATGCCCGGTGCCGTTGCCATCGCGGGGCTGTGTACAAAGGTTCTTCCTTTAAATGAAATTGGCCCATGGCTACGGAAAAATGTTATAGAGATTTAAAGAGTTTTCAGGAATAATAAAATATGCGTATTTCAGATTTTGACTTATATAGAGATCTTCTTATAAAAAAATCAGGGTTATCACTTACACCCGATAAATCCTATCTACTGGATTCACGCCTGACTCCGGTTTCAAAAAAATGGGGATTTGCAACACTTGATGCCATGACCGTTGCCCTGCGCGGAATGCCGGACCCCGCCTTGATCAAGGAAGTGATTGAGGCGATGACGACAAATGAAACCTCGTTTTTCCGTGACTCCAAACCATTTGAATTGTTCCGTCAGGTCGTTCTGCCTTTTATGGCTAAAAAACGTGCCGCGAACAAATCAATCAAAATATGGTGCGCTGCCAGCTCCAGCGGTCAGGAGCCCTATTCTCTGGCAATGACAATTCTTGAAAACAGACATTTAATCCCCGGATGGAAAGTTGAAATTGTCGCGACCGATATTTCCGATGACATTCTGAAAAAAGCAATTGCCGGTGAATACTCGCAATTTGAAGTCCAGCGCGGATTACCAATCCAGCTTCTCATCAAATATTTTGACCAGAAAGATGATAAATGGGTCATTAAAGAAGAGCTTCGGAAAATGATCCGGTACAAGACTTTTAATCTTTTGAATGACATGACCGCGCTGGGAACATTTGATATTGTTTTTTGTCGCAATGTTCTGATTTATTTCGACCACGCAACGAAACAGGATATTTTATCCAGAATGTCCAAACGCATGGCCTCCGATGGATTCCTGTTTTTGGGAGGGGCGGAAACAGTTCTTGGATTTACGGATGAATTCAGGATGATGGAGGGTCATCGCGGGCTTTATGCGCTGAGCAAAGGCACATATGATATGGCAGAATTAGCAAAAGCGGCATCACAATAGACAAACCTTATTTTATCCCTTACAACAAGCTCTATGAATACAAACGATTCTCGAAATTCCGGCATTAAAAACACCATCCGCGATCCCCGTGCGGTTCCGGTCAGGCGTGCCTTGATTTCCGTGACCAACAAGCACGGTCTTGATAAATTTGTTCAAAAACTTCAGGCACTGGGCGTTGAAATTCTCTCCACTGGCGGCACAGCCAAAATGCTGAAAGATGCCGGCATTGATGTCATTGATGTTGCTGCCTATACCGGATTTCCCGAAATTATGGATGGCCGGGTCAAGACACTCCATCCTAAAGTCCATGGTGGAATTCTGGCACGCCGCAATGAAGACTCCCATCTCAAAGCCATGGCAGATCACAATATTGACGGCATTGATCTTGTGGTTGTTAATTTATACCCTTTTACCGAAGTCATGCGCGAAGGCTCCGATTATGCGACCTGTATCGAAAATGTTGATATCGGAGGCCCTGCAATGATCCGCGCAGCAGCAAAAAATCACGAATTTGTTGCCGTTGTCACCGATCCACAGGACTATGAGAAAGTTATCAATAATCTGGAAGATCATGACGGCGCAACCACCTACGCCCTGCGCCAGACACTGGCGGCAACGGCTCTGGCTTTAACAGCAACCTACGATTCCAATATTGCAAGCTGGATTGCCGCGCAAATTGATGAATATGACTTTCCGCGCCGGATCAGTTTTTCCGGTAACTGGAAACAGACATTGCGATACGGTGAAAATCCCCATCAGAAGGCCGCACTTTATCTGGATGGTAGTTTGCGCCCTGGTGTCACCACGGCAAAACAGCTTCAGGGAAAAGAACTTTCCTACAATAACTTGAATGATACTGATGCCGCTTTTGAACTCGTCTCGGAATTTGACGAACCAGCCGTTGCCATTATCAAACACGCCAACCCTTCCGGTGTGTCCTGCGCCGCTTCAACACTGGAGGCTTATAAAAAAGCATTGCTGTGTGACCCTGTCAGCGCTTTTGGCGGTATTATTGCCCTGAACCGACCGCTTGATAAAGAGACGGCCGAAGCCATTATCAAGGTTTTCAGTGAAGTCATTATTGCCCCCTCCATCAATGCAGATGCGCTTACTATTCTTCAACAAAAAGAAAAGCTACGCGTTCTGACAACAGGTGGTCTCCCTGATCCAAAGGCGCATCGCCGTCTTGTTAAATCACTTTCCGGCGGGCTTCTGGTGCAGGATGCCGATAATGGCCAGATCACACCTGAAGATTTAAAAATTGTTTCCGAGCGCGAACCAACGCAACAGGAAATGAAAGATATGATTTTTGCATTCCGCGTTGCAAAACATGTGAAGTCAAATGCTATTGTCTATGCCAGGAATAATGCCACCGTTGGAATTGGCGCCGGACAGATGAGCCGGATCGATTCAACCCGCATTGCCGCACAAAAAGCCAAAGATGCCGCAATATCTGCCGGACTTGATGCGCCGCTCACCAAAGGATCGGTTGTAGCTTCCGATGCTTTCTTTCCTTTTGCCGATGGCCTGATTGCCGCCGCTGATGCCGGTGCTACAGCCGTGATCCAGCCCGGCGGCTCTATCCGCGATGAAGACGTCATTGCCGCCGCCGATGAACGCGGCCTTGCCATGGTCTTCACAGACATGCGGCATTTCAGGCATTGAAATCATATTGATCGAAGGCAGCATTTTCCTGAACAAAACCACCCCGAAACCGTATTTTTGAGTTTTCGAGGTGGTTTTTCTGAATATAGAACCCTCTGCAAAAGACTGTAA
>PFTR01000018.1 GCA_002789675.1 Alphaproteobacteria bacterium CG_4_9_14_3_um_filter_47_13
TTCGTCGTTAACACTCCTCGCAATGACATTTTTTGAATTAATTTAAATAATTATAAATTCGGCTATAAGAACATCATGGATCGCCCTATAATTCATAAATGAATTAACAGCAAATTACAAAAAACTCTGCGGATCAATATCAACATAAATGCGGATCGTAGACGGGGTCTTTACTTGCTGAAGCCAGTTGGCAACGGCTTGCTGGATATTCAGGTTTTTATCGGCGCGCACCAGAAGACGGCGGCGGTAGTGGCCGCGCAGACGGTAGAATGGTGCTTCGGCAGGTCCTAATGTCTGTATTTCCTGCCCCCTATCATTTTTAAGACGCGGGGCGGTTTTTCCCAGCTCTTTTGCAATTTCCATGACAAGCTGCTCGTCCCTGCCCGATACAATAATGCCGACAAGGCGGCTATAAGGCGGCATGTGGGACGCCTCGCGCTCTGCCGCTTCAACCTCCAGAAACGGATCACGGTGATGTCCGGCCAGCGCCTGCATGACCCTGTTTTCCGGGAAGAATGTTTGCAGATAGACATGTCCGGGCAACTCCTCGCGTCCGGCGCGTCCGGCGACCTGATGCAAAAGCTGGTACGTCCGTTCGGATGCACGGAGATCTCCGCCCGCCAGCCCCAGATCAGCATCGACAACCCCGACAAGTGTCAAACGCGGGAAATGATGCCCTTTGGCAATGATCTGCGTGCCGATAATAATATCATAGCGATGGTCACGAATATCATCGAGAAGTGTTTTTAATGTCTCGTGGTCATCGGCGGTATCGCTGGCAAGCACGACAATTCTTGCCTCGGGAAAATAGTTTGTGATTTCTTCGTGGATACGCTCGACTCCCGGGCCACAAGCAGCAAAACTTCCCTGATCCTCACATTCAGGACAGATTTTAGGCACCGTCATAAAATAGCCGCAATGATGACAGGTGAGCCGATTTGTTTTCTTATGCTCGACGAGCCACGCTGTACAACGCGGACAATTCATGCGATGGCCGCATGTCCGGCATAATGTCAAAGGCGCATAACCGCGACGGTTGAGAAAGAGCAGGCTCTGTTCCTTCATTTCCAGATTTTGTGCCAATGCGGCCTGAAGCGTGCCGGAAATAAAATGCTGGCGTGGCGGTTTATCCAGCTTCATATCAATAACATGAACTGACGGCATTTCGGCCACGCCATGACGCTCGGGCAGAGACAACAGATCATATTTCCCGTTCCAGACATTGACCATGGTTTCCAGTGATGGCGTGGCGGACACCAGAACAATCGGAATTTTCCCCATATGGGCGCGGACAATCGCCATATCGCGGGCATGGTAGATTACATTATCTTCCTGTTTATAGGCAGAATCATGTTCTTCATCAACAATAATCAGCCCCAGATCATGGTAAGGAAGAAAGAGCGCCGAACGCGCCCCGACCACTACTTTTGTATGGCCTTCGGCGATACCGCGCCATGTTGTCCGGCGCTGCCCTGCCGAAAGTCCTGAATGCCACAGCGCCGGCTTACATCCGAAACGACGGCGAAAGCGGTCTAGAAAAGCATTGGATAACGCAATTTCAGGCAGCAGAATTAGAACCTGCCGATCCTGTTTCAAGGCTTCGGCGACAGCCTCGAAATAAACCTCGGTCTTTCCCGCACCGGTGACACCATCGAGTAAAGCCGCATGATAATCACCGTCACGGACATAGTCTTTTAATATTCCGGCGGCTTTTTCCTGTGCTCCGGAAAGGGTGACGGATGTTTCATCGGGAACAGGCCTGCGGCAGGGCGCAGAGGAATAAATCCCGGTTATCTGCAGCAGATTATGCGGTAGCATCCCCTTGACCACAGCCGCCGAGCAAGCGGCCTGATCTCCAATTTCTGCTGCCCGGCGCGGCATACCATCGGCAAGAAGCGCCAGAACGCGGCGACGCTGGGGGGAGTGCTGCTGGAGAAATCTGGCGCGGTCTTCCGCTTCAGCATTTAATATATCCGCGACCCAGTCACTTAAAATATATCCGGTCACAGCTTTTGGCGGTTCCAGTGCCGCCGGAACGCTCAGCGCCATTTTCATGACAAAACCACGCGGTGCCATATTATAATGAGCCACCCAGTCCAGAAATCTCCGCGTAACCTCCGGCATTGACGGTACATCATAGCGGGCAAGAATAGCCTTGAGTTTTTTGGCAGGAACCGTTTCCCCGGACGTTCCCCAGACAACACCCGGCACTTCCCGGTTTCCGAGCGGGACACGTACATAATCACCCTGCCCAAGCGCCAGATCTTCCGGCGCGGCATAGCTATAGGTTTTGTCCACCGGATACGGCACAAGGACGCTCAGAAGCTTTTGCGGCTTTTCCTGTGCGGCTTCCGATTCTATATCTTGAAAAAGACTCTGCATCTGTTAGGTATTAGCATAGATTTAAATCAATCAGGAGTGCCACTATGAAATTCTTTGTCGATACCGCAGATATTAACGATATTAAAGATCTTGCCGCCACTGGCTTGCTGGACGGGGTGACAACCAATCCCTCGCTTATCATGAAAAGCGGTAAAGAGTTTATCCCCCTGATCGAAGAAATCTGCAGTGTTGTCGCAGGGCCGGTCAGTGCCGAGGTTGCCGCCACCGACTATGAAACCATGATTAAAGAGGGGCGTAAACTGGCCAGAATTGCCGATAATATCGCCGTCAAAGTGCCGCTAACACCCGATGGTCTGAAAGTGTGTAAAGAACTTTCCGATAACGGAACGATGGTCAATGTCACCTTATGCTTTAGTTCCGCGCAAGCCATTCTTGCCGCCAAAGCCGGAGCAAGCTTTATTTCTCCCTTTGTCGGACGGCTGGATGATCTGGCGGGGGATGGCATGAATTTAATCGCCGAAATCTGCGCGATTTACGAGAATTACCCCGATTTTGCAACGGAAGTTCTGGTAGCCTCTGTCCGCCACCCGATGCATATTGTTGAAAGCGCGCTTCTGGGCGCTCATGTTGTCACCTGTCCGCCCGATGTGATCCGCAAGCTTTATAAACACCCGCTGACCG
>PFTR01000099.1 GCA_002789675.1 Alphaproteobacteria bacterium CG_4_9_14_3_um_filter_47_13
CATCAATTTTAATATGATTTGGAACGGGCATTTTATAACTGGCAATAAAATCATCAATGGTAAAACCAAGACAGGATTGTCTGAAAATATTGGTATTTCTGCCCTCTGCTGATGCAAATTGTCCACCTGTGTTACCGGAAGCGGTAGCCACCATATTCAGATAATCAATTTTTGTTTCCGCACTAAAGGCAATGGGAAACGAGGTTACAAGATGATCGGCTTTGTTTAGTTCTATGTTTTTGCACAGAACGGCATAATTGGAGGCGGAAGGTTCAAAACAGCAGGTTCTGATCTCTTTTGCGGCAGCGGCATAAATTGTGTAAGCGCCGATATTCGCGCCAATATCCCAGAACAGACTGTCTTTTGCAAAACCATCAATCCAGCGAATGGTCAGAGGCTCCTTGTCCAGAACGCTGCGCCCGCGATAAAGTGACCAGCCGCCCTGTCCCCAGAATTTTATATTTTTCTGGTTTTTCGTTCTAACCTCGATAACAGGCACCAGAGATTCGGCAAGAACACTAAGCATGGTTTGTTTTCTGGCAACACCCAAAGGACTTAACGCTGTTTTCAGGCACTGGCTCATGACATCGGCAATACGGGCATTACGTGTGGCGGTTGATTTTTTTCTGGCGGGTGCGTTCATATCAATTTTGTGCTTTCATTCTGAATTTTATCATATCGGCAAGGTAACGAATCCATGCCAGAAAATTATAGGGACTCTTTTTTATCTTACCGTTTTCAGCCAGCATAGATAGATAGTTCTGTGTCGCCGGGGTTAAAAATTCTATTTTATCGTCAAATCTTGTAAAGGCCATTTCATAAGGCGTTATTTTTCCGTAAAGGTCATAGGATTCATGGCGCAGTTCGCAGGATGGGGGCGGCACATCCAGAAAGGCGGCAATTTTTTGCGCAAGTGTTTCAATCGGGGTATCGAACATATCATCAAAAGCGATATCCATTCCCGGCATCGCGGCGACGGCTTCTTCATATAAGGCGTAGTCATTATAGCGCATATGCGGAAAAAACTTGATGCGGTTCTTTATTTGCGGATGCAGAAAGGCCTGTGACGCAAGAGAATTAATCCAGCCGGAAAACGGACGGTGCAGGTGGATCATTCGCACATCGTCAAAATGATTCTGATAGGCCTGATATAAGGCATGATGGTCGTAACGGTGAATGTCGGTGGTGAGTTCGATCTGCCAGTCGCGGTTGCTGGTCATTTTTTTATAGGTTACGGCATCTTCATAGATGTTGCGACACTGGAAATATAAATCCTGAATAGTGGTGGCGTTTATCTTTTCTAGGGCCGTTTCGACAGTTTCGTAATTAACGAGGGTGGATGGTTTCTGGTTGTTACGATCCAGAACACTGACTCCGCCGCGCCGCGCCAGTTTTGCATGTTCGCTGAGCGCGGCCTTCAAACGGATTTGCATCCGGCCCGAGTTCAGGGCTTCTTTCCCCATCAGATAATTGTGCAATTCCAGCTTCCTGACAGGAAGATTGGTAAAACCCATTTTCTCGATCAGGCCGGATAAAAGCGTGCTGCCCATCGGTCCGAACGAGTTAATCAGGACAAGTTTCTTCATAGGCCAAGATCTTTCATAATTATGTTTTTATAGTGCGCGGCTGTGCGGCCTGTTTCATCTCCGGCGTAGACTTCCTGACAAAGATGCGCCCTGATGTTTTTTTGTGCGGGTTCGGGGATAAAGGGGGTCTGGCTGTCACGGAATGCTTTGATAGCCTGTATCAACTGCTCTTCCATTTCAAAAACAAGCGCTGATTTTCCTTCATCAAAAACTGTTTCAATTTTCTGGCAGTATTTTAAAAATCCGGCGGGTTTGTCCAGAAGCATCATGTGATAGGCAATACTTGATCCGGTAAAAACAAGGATATCCGCCCATTCAATCAGCAGAGGGGAGGGGATGTCTCCGGCAATAACGGCATGACCGATATCCTCCTTTGGCATAAAATCAAATTTCATACCCCGCGTGTGGGGCTTGAGTGCCAGTGCGACGCCTTCCATATGCCCCAGTGTCCTGATTGTCTGTTTCAGCTCTTCTACCCTGATCCCGTAAGTGAGTTTGGACAGCATGAAAGCAATCTTTGGCTTTCCTTCGGGTAGAATACTCATGGTTTTTTCACGCGGGAAGTGCGGTGGCTGTAAAATATCATGATGCAGTTTTTGCAGCCAGCGCTGATCCATGCGCAAATTTCCTGCAATTTCATGATGTTCGTCAGGAAAATGACTGGTTGTAATGTTTTTATCCAGTTGTCCCGGTATAAAAAAGCGCCGTGCTTCTGTTTTTTTGTAAGCCGGCTTTTTATCTCCTGACGGTGTATCTGTTTTATAAATATGATGGCCTGTCTGGATCATATAAACGGGAACATTTTTTTCCTGTAAAGCAGGCAGGATCGTATCTGTCATATAAGAGCGTCCCGGCTGTGCGTAAACCTCGTCAAGAATGATAACAGCGGGTTTCCATGTGGCGGCAACGTTATCCAGCCATTTCTGTTTGCCGGAAAAAAGAGATTTGAGGATTTTAAGAGTCCCCACATGGAGAACTTTGAAAGGAAATTCGAGAACATGGCAGGTGCATTTCTGTCGTTCTGTTGCGGCAGCAGAGGCGACTTTATGCAGAAGCCGCAGATGAAATGGTGCAGGCGCTTTATCAAGGACAGTTTCAAAAGACAGGTTTTTATAGCGCGCTTTCATATAAGGCACGGCTTCATGACGCTGCGGTGCTCCTGTGCCGCCATCGCAGGGATAGCCGATAACCCTGACTTTAAAACGATCCTCACGGGAAAATTCCTCGATCAGAGGAAGTTGCATATCCAGATCGTTATACGCACGGTTTAAAAAAATGATTTCATCCGGTTTTGTCATTTTGCAAATTTATAGGTTAATCGTAGCGTTTTCTCTGGCATCTACCGTTTGTCCTGAATAATACCATATTTCCTGTCTGGCCTGCTGATCGCCTGTTCTGTTTTCTCCTGCCCAGAATGCGGCGTTCTCTCCGGATATATCAAACGAGACCTTATCACCTTTCAGGGTTTTATTGCTTCCCGCGATAAAGCGCCCTGTCTGTCTTTGTTTCAGCGTATCATGATAAAATTTTCGTGAAGCATCACATAAAATAATTGTGGGTATAAATTTTTTATATTGAGTTTCGATATCCAGAATTTCTTGCACAATATGATGACGAGGGCCGCCATCAATAATGAAAAGCGCTGAAATTGATTTTCCAGCTTCAAGTTCTTTTTTTATGTCCTGAATACCTGCACTTATATAATTATTTTTATTGGGAGCCTCTCCAAACTGGTCTTTAATTGTCGGGGCAATGTTCCTGAGGATCAGTTCAAAGTCATTTTTTTTACCGCGCCACTCCCCATTGATGGGACGGCTGGCAGGGTTTAGAAGATATGTTAATGTGGTAAAAATTTGAAATATAGGTTTCAATAGAGGCCAGAATGATCCTATTTTTCCGCTAAAGCGGCTTTTCGCATCAGGGGAGAGGCGAAAAAATTCTCCTGTGGATAGGCTCTCCTGCCATAAGGACAGGCGTTGCATTTTTTCCGGTATGTCAATATGACTATTAGCGTTGATAAAATTATGAATGTCAGACATTGACCATGGCGTTTTATGAAAGGCAGTCTCTTCTAGTTCTGTCTGCTTTAAAATTTCTTCTATACAAATCTGGAACCAGTTGAAATTATTTTCCACCGAGATCATGCGGGATTTGGTTTTTATCGCTGCTTTTAAAAAATAAAGGGTAGAAGCACCCATGCCATATTCTACGATCCAGTCATATTCTTTTGCGATCTCATCCATAATAACTTTTGTGTTATTATCGCTTAACACAGGGCAGGGATCTTTAAAAAAGTCAGCAAGGTTATGTTGAACGGGAAGAGATCTTTTCATTGTCAAAAGCCTATTTTATTAAAATAACAGCTTATCACAATAAAGAATGTTGTTATTGTATTCACATAGGGAATAGACAAGCTCTGGCTATTATATTTATAAGTGACAATCATGCAAGCGTGAGATTAATTTTGGAATTATAACCCCATGCCTTTTCATACTGATAAAAATTACACAGACCGCCAGAGCAAGGCCGCCTATGTCTTTGATAAATATAAAGTGATTCTGTCCGGCAATGTTCTTGATGTTGGTGCAGATAACTGTTATCTGCGCGAGCTTCTGGGTTCGGGTGTCGGCTATACGGGGATTGGAATCGGCGGGAACCCTGATATCGAGGTTAATCTGGAGAGCCAGACTATTCCTTTTGAGGATAATCATTTTGACTGTGTGCTGTGTCTGGACGTGCTGGAGCATCTGGATAATATCCACAAAACATTTGATGAGCTCTGCCGCGTCAGTAAAAAATATGTGATTATCTCGCTGCCGAATTCCTATCGGGATTTTGTCGGGGCGCTGACGGGACCGGAAGCGGCAAAAGCCGTGAATTTCAAATATTATGGACTCCCGGCGCAAAGACCGGATGATCGCCATAAGTGGTTTTTTTCTAATTCGGATGCTGATGCTTTTATACGGGCGAAAGCGGCACAGAATAATATGAAGATTGTACAGATCGACAGTGAAGGCGCAGGAAAAGCCAAAACAGTGCCAAGTGCTATCAAAAGAGCGCTTTTGACCCTTGCCGCAGTTCCCCTGTCGGTGAAGGCAACGGATCTTTATTATAAAACCCACTGGACCATTCTTGAAAAACAAATGTCATGACATCGCTTCTCTTTGTTAGAAAGCCCCAGGTTTATTTGCCGGAAATCAAGGCCTATAAGGATTTTCTGGCAAGCCGTTACCCCTTTGTCAAAGTGTCTGAATCGCTGGAACTGGAGGAGCCCTGCTTTGATGATTTTGATATTGTCTGGCATTTCATGGGTTTTGACAAAGAAGGGAAGGGGCGCTATGTGGTGCATGAATATAACTCCCTTTCCGCGCCCCCTGTTGCAAAACTGAAGAATAGAATTAAAGGCGCTGTCAATAAAAGGCCGGATCGCCGGATTTTCCTGAATGCGCGGGTACAGCAGGATTTTGGTTTTAAAGATAACGTTCCGGCGCATCTGCGTGATATGGGAATTGATGAAGGTTTTTTTAATATTACAAAGAAGCCTGTCTATGATTTTATTCTCGCAGGGGGACTGAATCGCGGCGCTGTCATAACAAAAGTTCTTGACTGTTTTGCCAGCGGGGCATTACAGGATGCTTCGATCCTTCTGGTCGGTGATGCCCCGCCGGAGATAGAAGCTAAATATAAAAGCGTAGACAATATCATTCTGAAAGGTCGCATTGCCTATCAGGATATGCCCTCGATCATTGGGCAGGCGCGTTATGGTTTGAATATCCAGCCGGATATTTATCCGTTTAATGTGCAGACCTCGACAAAACTGATTGAATATTGCGCTGCCGGATTACCGGTTGTGACAACGGATTACCTATGGATGCGTGATTTTGAAGCGGTACGCGGCGGCAGTTTTTTTAAACTGTCTACGCGTATGGATAATCTGTCGCTGGAGGCTGTGCAGAATTTTGACTTTAAAACACCGGATGTCACGATGCTGAAATGGAATCATATTATTGCAGAATCCGGCATTTTTTCTTTTCTGGATGAATGAGGGCGGTTCTTTTTCTCCGCAAGGGGATTGACAGTTGCCTCTATGACTGTTAGCCATAACTTCAATCATTATTTAGAGTGGCACGGATTCCGGGATGAAGCTTCGCGATATATTCACATCCAAAACGGCGGCTGTTTGTCTTGCGGCAAGTCTGATGATGGGCACTGGCACGGTTTTTGCTGATGAGGCTCCGTCTGTTGATCCACAGCCCCGGACGCAGAGCCAGCCGGAAAATATTGAAACGGCGTTCAATATTGATATCAGTGATCCCCATTTTTCCTATGGTGTTGTTGGTGGGGTGGGCGGCTTATTCATGCTGCTCTCTCTCTATGGACTGACGCGGAAAAGTCAGGGGGGCGGGCTTCGTTGTGCAATGGCGCTGGCCGTAACAGGCGCTCTTTTGAATCCGGCAATCCTTATAGAAGATCGCCCGCTGCTGCCAACGGAAGTTGCCGTTATTGTTGACCGTAGCGCCAGCCAGACTCTGGATGGACGTGATGTCATGACGCAGAATATGCAGGAATCTTTGCTTAAGCAATTGGGTCGTATCGAGGGCGTAAAGATTCATGTTTTTGATATTGCCAATGATGCCGCAGGCGGTACAAATCTTTTTGGCAGTGTAAAGAATGCAACGGCAGATATTCCGCCCGCGCAACTTGGCGCGGTGTTTGTCCTGACCGATGGACAGGTTCATGACACGATGATGCGTCTTCCTTTGGGTGATACGCCTTTGCATGCGTTTGTTTCGGGACGTGAGAATGAACAGGACCGGCGGATTGTTCTTGAAGAAGCGCCTGCCTTTGGTGTTGTCGGAGAGGATTTCAGAATTAAATTCCGTGTCGTTGACGAGGGTGTTGCGCCGACGCAGACAAAAGACATTAAGGTCACAGTCTCGGCTGATGATACTGAAATTGCGACACAAATTGTCACGGCGGGACAGACAACGGAAATGGTCTTTAAAATGCCGCATGGCGGCAAGAATATGATTGAAGTCCACGCGGAAATGCTTGATGGCGAGCTGACTGAAACCAATAACCGGATTGTTCTTTCTGTAGAAGGAATCCGCGAGCGGATGAATGTCTTATTGATGTCCGGCGCGCCACAGACGGGAAACAGGATGTTTCGTGATATTCTTAAATCCGATCCTGCGGTTGATCTGGCGCCTGTGAACATCCTTCGTCCTGATAATAAGACGGATGAAACTCCGCTGGGACAGCTTTCGGTGACAGGGCTTTCTGTTGAAAAGTTATTTGCGGAAAAGCTGGAAAATTTTGCGCTTGTGATTTTTGACCGCTGGCATAAACAGGGTTTGCTGCCGGATCGCTACTACGAAAATATTGCGTCCTATGTTGAAAAGGGCGGAGCAGTTCTTGTTGTCAATGATGTTCTCGAGACAACAAATAGAGGCATTCATACTACGCCCATGGCGCGGATTCTTCCTGTGATGCCGGATGGTAGCCTGTCGCAGAAATTTTATAAAGCGCTTCCGACTGAAATAGGGCAAAAGCATCCTGTCACGCGGAATCTGGTAGAAAATGAACAAAAGACCCCGCTTTGGGGATCATGGTTGACGCAAATTGGTGCAGAGAAGGTTCATGGTGAAGTCATTATGGAGGGCAGTGGCGGGAAGCCTCTGGTTGTTCTGGGACGTAAAGGAGAAGGCAGGGTTGCGGAAATCCTGTCGCCTGACTTACATTTGTGGGCACGGGGGTTTGAAGGCGGCGGCCCTTATCAGGAGATGATAAAAAATATTTCACACTGGCTACTCAAGGAGCCTGCTCTTGAAGAAGAAGCCCTGCGTATCGCAGAAAAGGACGGTGATCTGGTCATTACCCAGCAGACGTTGAAAGATGTTTCTGCGCCCGTGACTCTGGTTGCGCCTTCGGGAAAGACGGAAACGGTTACGCTTGCGCAGGAGGCTCCAGGTCTATGGACAGCCAGAATGAAGCCCGGGGAAAAAGGGTTGTACCGTGCGGAGCAGGGTGAAAGACACAGCTTTATTTACGCCGGAACGCCCGACCTGAAAGAATGGGGTGTTGTTCGTTCAACTACAGAATTACTGCGTCCTGCCGTTACAGAAAGCGGGGGCTATATGGCACGTATGGAAAAAGGCTCTGCATCCGAAATTCCGGAAATCAGAATGCAGGGTCCCGGTGCAAAAATGGCAGGAGATGGCTGGCTTGGCATCCGTAAGAGTGAAGCGGGTTCTTTGCAAAAAGTGGAGCGGATTCCTCTGTTTTCCGGTTTGCCGGGTTTAAGCGTTCTGTTGTTGCTCTATGCTATGTGGGCAAAAGAAAACGGATTTAAACTGCCGGGGCGGAAAACAGAACATATCACAAAGAAGGAAGGAGCGCCGTTGCAGGACGGCCCGTCTTTATAAAATATGGATTTTAAAAAGGGAACATTAAAATACCTTCATCAATGCGCCGTTGCTGCAGCAATAGCGCTTCCGCTTGTTTTTTCAGCGGTGGCGATGGCACAGGAAAGTGAATCATCGCCATCTGTTGCCCTGCCTCCGGCGCAGGATTCGTCAACTCTTTCAGTGGGCGATCTTTCTTTTAAGGAACCTCTGGCTCTGCTTGGACTGGGGACGCTGCCATTATTGTGGTGGCTTTTGAAAGTCACGCCGCCTTTGGCGAAAGAATATGATTATCCGCCCGTTGATCTGATCCGCGATTTGGTGAAAACAGAAGAGCCGCCCGCAAAGACTCCGCCATGGAAGATGATTCTCTGTATGACGGCGGCTTCGGCTCTAATTCTGGCTGCCGCGCAGCCTGTCTATAATCCTGAAGTGCCTCTGGAAGGAAGCAATCCGTTATTGCTGCTTGTCGATAATGGCTGGCGCGCCGGAACAGACTGGGATAAACGCAAGGAGGAGATGCTGCGTCTTGTCAGTCGTGCCGGAGACGAAAACAGGCGGATTGCTTTTTTAGAGACAGCCCCGCCGGAAGATGGGTCTTCTGTAAAAACAAGCGGCTTTCTGACGGCTGCCGAGGCAAGGAAACTTGTCATGGGTATGAAACCGCAGCCGTGGCCTGTTGACCGGAGCGCTGCGGCAAAAGCGGCAGAGTCTATTGACGAATCTGTTTCGACGGTCTGGCTGAGTGACGGGATGGATAGTGAAGGGACTCTGGATCTGCTTGAAAGGCTTAAAAGCAAGGGCGCGGTAAAGATTCTTGCCAATGATCATGAGGAATTGCCTCTGCTGCTTCTGCCGCCTGCGCCGGAAGGGGACGATCTGGTTGTCACCGTGCACCGTCCTGCCGCAGGTATGACCCGAGCCGTGACCCTTCTTGCCAAAGCCGATGATGGTCGTGTTGTGGATCGTAGACAGGCCGTTTTTGATAAAGATGAAACAGAGGCTAACGCAATCTTTCTCTTTCCCGACGAGATTCGTAACCGGATCACGCAACTGTCTATTGAAGGGCAGGAAAGCGCGGGGGCGGTTGTCCTGCTTGATGAAAAATGGCGGCATAGACCCGTGGGACTGGTTAGTATTCAGGCACCGGATGCCGGGCATCCTTTGCTTGATGAAACCCATTATGTCAGGCAGGCGCTTCGTCCTTATGTCGATTTTCACAGTGGCGCAGTCAAGGATCTTCTGGATCAGAAAATAGCCGTGCTTGTCCTGACTGATTCGGCTCTTCTTGAAAAAGAAGATGGCAATCGTCTTGATAACTGGATTCGCAAAGGAGGCACTGTTCTGCGTTTTGCCGGGGCGCATCTGGCACATGGGGAAAAGCGCGATGATCTTTTTCCTGTCACACTTCGTCCGGGAGATCGTAAGACAGAAAGCGGATTAATGTCATGGGGTAATGCGGCAAAACTTGCGCCTTTCGAAGTCGGTTCACCATTTCATGGTCTTGATCTGCCTGATGATATAGAGATCCGGCAGCAGGTTCTGGCCGAGCCTGACGGGCTTCTGGAAGAGCGCACATGGGCAAAACTTACGGATGGAACGCCGCTTGTTACGGCAGAGCGTAGAGGCGAAGGCTGGCTTGTGCTTGTGCATACCTCTTCTGATCCGGCATGGTCGAATCTGGCGCTGTCCGGTCTGTTTGTTGATATATTGCGTACTGTTGTCGCGCATAGTCAGGGTGTGATTGGCGGTAGGGACAAGAACGCGGCGTTGACACCCTGGAAGACACTGGATGGTAAAGGCCATCTGGGTACAGCGCCTGCGAGTGTTGAGCCTCTGGCATTCCATGCAAAAATATCACCACAAAATCCGCCCGGTTTTTATGGTGATGATAGTGTCCGCAAAGCCCATAATCTTGCCGATGCCGTAACGGTTTTTAAACCGCTTCCCCCTTTGCCGGATGGTGTCGAAAGGCAGCCTTTCACCAAAAGTCGTGAAAATGACCTCACCGGAGAACTATTATTGGGAATGAGTGCTCTGTTGATAATGGATCTTCTGCTTGTTCTCGGGCAGCGCGGACTATTACCGGGGGTCGGCAGAGGGCAAAAGCCGTCTGTATCAAAACCGGATTACGCTTATACACGCAAGCTATGATAATAGGGGAGAAGATGGCCTGGTTTGGGGTGCTTTTTCAACCAGTGTCACTGTATTATCGTCATGTCCGCTGCCGTGATGATGGCGGGTTTCCGGCATCACACCGTTATTAAGGGTCAGGGTTGCCAGAACATAGCCTGTGTAGGCGAGCAGGGAGGCTCCGCCCATCCAGCGGTTGACAGCGCCTTTTGTGGCAAACAGAGCGCCCGTCATGACCGCCGCTGTTCCGATAAAAAATCCGGTATTGAGAAGACCTTCCTTTGTGGCGATATTAAAGGCATCCGGCACAGGAATGCTGGCAAGGCTGAAATCATTCAATAGACCGGAAGCGCTTAAAATACCGCCTGCAATCAGCGTATTGACAATACTGCATCCCAGAACATTGCCAATGGCAAGATCGGACTGTTTCTTGCGAATGGCTTCAATACTGATGGCAATTTCGGGCAAAGACGTACCGATCGCAACAATGAGCGTGCCAATGGTTGCTTCTGTTAGTGTAAAAGCTCCGGCTGCTCCTGTATTAAAGCTTGCGGCAAGATGGCTTCCCCCTTTTACGATCAGATTGGCAGCCGCTGCCAGTCCCAGCATCCCGCCGCCGGAAAGGACTGTATTGAGCCATTTGGGTCGGGCCAGCGCCTGTTTTTCTTCTTTATCATCGCTGTGATCGTGAAACAGGCAGGAACCGATTTCTTCTTGATGGTGAAGGGTGTGGTCGTGGTCGTGATGATGCTCATGTTTATGCTTTGGTATGGTTTCATTTTTAGAAAATAGCCGTCTATGGATATAATAGCCACCCATTCCTAACATGCCGATGCCTGCCAATGGCGAAAAGGCTCCTGCCACAAGCTGCGCTCCGAAAAGTGCGGCTGTCCCTGCCATCATACAGGTGTTGAATTGCCAGCTTAAATCTTTTGACTTCCCGATCTCCATGACCGCTGCCGGAACGCCCAGAACGACAAGCATATGGGCAATGTTCGAGCCTATAATGTTCCCTGTTCCCAGATCCATTGCGCCTTGCAGGGCAGAACCGACAGAAACGAAAACTTCTGGAATGGTATTGATACTGCCAATCATAACGCCCAGTGTTCCTGCTGCCATACCCATTTTTTTGCCCATAGGCAGGATATTTTCAATCGTTGTTCTGCTATTCTGTATCAGAAGCGCCAGTCCGCCTATAAGTGCCGCTCCCGCGCCCCAGGGTGACGTGATAAAGGGGGTCAGGGCTGTTGTACCTATTAATCCTGCCGCGCCCACGGTTAAAGAAGCGAGCAAGGCCGCGCTCTGGACTTTATTTTCTTTGATATAGCCGGATACCTCCCCGAATATGGTTTTCGGTGGGTGGTGGTTATGGTTGCATTTACCATGGTGATGATCGTGGTTATGTGTCATGCTGTAAAAAATAATATGTTTTTCATAAATATGCAAGTTTTTTAGGAAATGTCTGTTTTTTTTAAAGTGAATGCATTTTATCAAGAGTCTTGCAAAAATCATGAAAAGCGACTAAATAAGTAGAAATTGCAGGGAAAAATCATGAAGATTGATCGTATTCAAAAGTCACTGAACTGGGCGATTATTGTCTCGGAAACGAGCCATGTCTTCTGTTGTGTGCTGCCAACCTTGTTTAGTATTCTGACGCTGGCGGCGGGTCTGGGTCTTGTGGCAGCTGTTCCGGCGGGAATGGTCGTTTTGCATGAGACATTACACCATTGGGAAGTGCCGCTGATTTTATTCTCGGGGGTTCTGGTTCTTCTGGGATGGGGTATCCATTTTCTGGCGGAAAAGATGGATTGCCACAATACAGGATGCGGTCATGAGCCCTGTGCCCCGAAAAAGAAAAAGGCGGGCGGTGTTTTAAAAATTGCGACCCTGCTTTTTATTGTGAATGTTAGTATCTATCTGGTTTTTCACCAGGGGCTGGATACACTGCTCCATTAATTTTGTATAGCATTAGTCTTTCCTTGCTTTCTGAAAAATATAGTCACTTGTATTAAGAGTAAGACATCATCGTCACTCCCGTGGCCTGCGAAGCAGGCTTATCGGCGGGATCTGGGTATGAGTGCAGTTTTGCTGCACACTTTATTGTTGCCGGATATCTGCCAACGCGGATATCCGGATATGACGGAAATGTCTTATTCTTAATGCAAGTGATTATATATCTGATTTCCCTGCTTGACAGAATCAATAACATTTGGTATTTACGTAATTTGGAATCAGACAGGAGAGCGCTTATGGGCAAACCGCAGGAAATAAAAAATCCTCTTTGGGAAAGTGGTAAACGTTTATTAATTGTTGCAGCAATTCTAGGCGGTCTACACAGTTGTATGAAACCGGACATCCATGAGCTGGATGATAATGCCGCTTATGCGCCGAATGCACTACAGCAGGAATTCATGAAATTGGCTGCGGAAAAATATGACTATCTGGCGCTGGGGGATACGAGCCATAGGCGTCCTGAAATAAATTTATTTGCTTTAAATTCCTTATCTGTCCAGGCAATAAGGGATGGTGGTGATAAAAATTTGTTTTTGGAACTTGATCCTTCCAAACAAGATTATTTTAATGCTCTTTCAGGAAGATTGCCGGGGATACATGCTGATTATTTAGGCTATGGGGCTATGGCCAATTCAATATGCGGTAAGAATAATAAGGAAAGAATTAGCAAAAATCTAGCGCAGAGTATTCGCAAAAATAATGATGTCCAGATTATTACGGTTGATCAAAGAGTCGTTCAGAGTAAGAAAACCTCTTTGGACTGGCAGAATATTCTAGCAGTTACAATTCCTGTTTCTGCTTATTTTGCAGTATATGATTGTATTGATACAAAAGCTTTTATGTTTGAGAGTGATACAGGTCCAGAAAATATTCTTACCAAGAGTGATGATAAGACTGTGGAGTCGATGCTGGGATATAAAGGGGGGACAATTTTTTATGGCGCAAGTCATTTAAAAAGACATCCAAAAGAAAATGAATTTAATCTGGTGCAGCTTCTTGATGAAGCCGGAAAATCCGTAGCCGTTATTAATATTTATGTCGATGAAGCGCAGAAAATGGAAAGTGTAGCGCCTTCAGATGAGCCGGATGCTTACTTTCTGGTAACACCTTCTGAAAATGATCCTGATGGAATTCATATTAATAATCCTGAACTTCAGGATTTATATAATCAGGCTGTTGTAAATGTGGAACAAAAATCTCAACATAAGGCTTTTGATCCTGTTGTGCCTGTCACTCAATTTCTTCCAGAATTAAAATCCTGATAAGACTGGACATTCAAGAATTCTTACCTACAATCGTGCAGGTTGTGGGAGAGGTTTCCTGCAATTATTTGTAATTATTTCCTAAAGAGGATCATAAGATGATAAAAAAACTAATGAGAGGTAAATTCCTTTGCCATCTGGCGATTTTTTCAATGATATTTTCACAGATTGTTCTTCCCGTTTCGCAGGCGCGTGCTGATGATGAATGGGAAAAAGGGGTTGCTTATACAAAAATGTTGAAGGACGGTGCCGCAGCAGCATTAGCAGCGGTAGGTGCGGCGGCTTCGGCAAAGGCTTTGGCCGCGGCTGATCTTGCGGCGGCGAAATTAGCGGCAGATGCTGCGGTGGCAGGAGCTGCCAGTGTAGAAGCGGCAGCCGCTGTCGCGCAGGCAGAAGCAGCCGTTCTGGCAGCGCAGGCAACATTGGCAGCCGCAACAACAGCGGCGGAGATTGCTCTGGCCGTTGCAACAGGGGCAACGATTGGCACGCTGATCGGGCAGGGGCTTCGTGGTCTATGGGATTTTTGCTGGGATCCGCTGTGCAATCAGACATTTATAACAGCCGGAAATACTTACGAGTCGATAACGGATCAAGAGCTTGATATCCTTGTTCCAGAGCTGATTCTAATCGGCACAGGCCAGAAAATGACGAAAGAGGATTTCTATAAAGCCGGTGATGCCGGACTTGCCTCATGGAAATTCATGGCAGAAGGTGCAGAACTTTTTGTCAATGCCTCGCGGGCTTCGGCTCTGGCAACAGCCGGAAAAGGGACAATTGTTCTGGGTGAGGCCATTCCTGAATTACAGCAGGGGCTTAGAGACTATGCGCTAACAATTTCCATTTTTTCAAACGTGCTGAAACAGGCTTCTGTTCCGAACCCGGTGGAAGAAATGAAAGTGGCGCATGGCCATTATCTGGAAACGGCTGAAAAACTTCTGGGAACACTGGATTCCAATGCAGCAGATTATGCGGTGATCTCTAAAAATCTTGGAGATGCCGGAGTTGCCTTGGGTAAAGCGGCAGAAAAGCTTCAGGAAGCCAAACCTTCCTTTACACTGGTTGGCGAAGGCGGGATTTTTGTTCCGCTGGAAAAAGGACAGCTTGAGTCATTTATAAAAGATTGTGACATCAATGGTGAAAAATGCCTGCCACAGGAAGAAATTCTTCTGGCTGACAGGCTTCTAAAAGCCTCCGGTACGCATTTCCCGGATATGCCAAGCTTCGGTAAAGCCATTGCTGCCTATGATGCAAAGGGCGCAAGTGAAACGGAACTGGCAATGTTTGGCGAGAAGGGTACGATTGATCTTGCCGATATGCTGGCTTATTCAATAGATAAAATGTCTGCTACGGGTTCATGGCTGAATATTGATCTTGCCACGTCCACGCTTGCAAAGGACATCATGTCAAAACAGAAGGAATAAGTCTTAAGGCTTTATATTCCATTCTTTAACGATCCAGTCTCCATCGGTGTGATGCAATACGCAAAGTGCTCCGGTGGAGATTTTTATTTTATGGCATTGCAGGAAGCCGTCAAAATCACCTGTGAGATAGGGCGCAAAGCGGGCAATGCCGTTCGAGGTGACAACGAGGACGGTTTCATTATCGTCATGGGCGGTGATCTGTCTGGCAAAACCCTGCCAGTTTTTAATAATCTGATCGGGATTGACGTTCCAGCCTTCGGGGACACGGGCTTCTTTAGCCCAGTCTATCAGAGCCTGCTCTCCAATTCGGGCGATAACGTCAGCTTCGGTTTTATTTTCATCAGGGCCGTAGTCTATTTCATTAAAAATAGCAAGTTGATAGCAGGCTTGGGGGAATCCGGCCTGTCTGGCGGCGATTTCTCCGGTTTCTATCGTCCGTTTCAGGGTCGAGCTATAGGTGACATCCGGGACAAGATGATGACCCTTGAGCCAGTCACCAATGGCACGTGCCTGTTCACGGCCTTTCTCTGTCAAGGGAAGATCAGTGTGTGCCCCTACACGGCGCGGTGTTTCTCCGGCTTCAAAAGTGTTCCCATGGCGGGCAATAATAAGTGTTGTCATGGTGTTCTATCCTGTTCTTTATTGTAAGTCTGTTCAAGAAAAACAAGCGGTTTAATACGCTCCATTATCATTGTGTATTCTGTTCTGACATCCGCATTATGCGGATAGGCCAGCCCTGTTTCTAATATGCTGTAAGCACGGGTCACAAGTCCTTTTTTGATATAGAGCAGGGCAAGTTCTTCACGGGCGCGGAAATGCATGGGATTTTTTTTGATCGCGTTCTCAAAGGATTGCTGTGCCAGATTTTGTGCTTCAGGCTCGAAGTCAGGATTGATCTCATTATAAAGCAGGCCGCGTTTGTAATCAATCTCTGCCCATGGCGGATTCATCTGTTCGGCATTATATAACAGTTCGATTGTCTGGATATAAAGAGACTGCTGTTCCTCCGGTGTAAACAAAGCGGCACTGTTTTTTCCAAGCAAATCTATATAAAAGGCGGCAAGCTGGACTTCGGGATCAATGAAGCTGCGTGGTGCCCATTGTTCGGCTTTGTCTATGGCGGTAATGAACTGTTCTGTCATGCCTTGCCGGATCAGGAGCTGGGCGCGAAGAAGGTGATATTGCCCCATGGCGCTGGTAATACCCATGAACCCGATGAATCCGGCAAAAGTCAGGGTCATACAGATCATGAAAGGCTTTTGCCAGTGGAGGAGGGTCACAGGCGCATAAGCTCTATCATTCAGGACTTTGGCGGTGAGATGATACCAGAGTGCCAGCCAGACCCCGATGACAATTAGAATTGGCATCACATAAAGATGGAACGTCAGGTGGGTATGCAGAACCAGAGCGAACAGGGCGCAGAAAAGCGCGATAATTCCAGTACGTTCCGGTGATTGTCGCGGTGTCTTTTTAACCGCATGAATGGTACGCAGCAAAACGACAAAGCAAAATCCATAAAATAAAAGAGGCGCGGCAATCCCCATTTCAACGCCATATTGCAGCGGATCCATATGCGCCCAGTTTCCTGTGGAGTTATCCGCGCCGGGCAGACGATAGGCAGGAGAGTAAAGATAAAACGTCCCGAGTCCTGTTCCAAACCAGAAATGATCCATAAACATCCGGCCTGCACTTTCCCAGATGGCGAAGCGGGCAAGGCCGTTACTGTCGGGATTGAAAGAAAAGATTGTGGTGAGTCGGTGTAAATCTGTACTCATACCGACAAGCCATAAAATGATAAACGCAGGTATCAGAAGAAACGCGAGCTTCTTCCAGAGGGCAGGGGCGCGTAAAACATAAATCAGAATAACAACGGCAGGAAAGGCGCCCAGTATGGCACCCCGGCTTCCGGTGGCAAGCAGGGCAGCAAAAAAAAGCAAAGCAAGAGCGCCTTTTATCCATTTATGGTAGGGCGCTGTTTTCTTGAAAGAAGCCGACAAATAAAGCGCCAGCGCCGGAAGAAAACCAAGATTAATTAATCCTGCAAGATTATTCGGGTTGGGGAGGGGATGATGGGCACGTTCGCCATAGAGAGTGCTGAAAAACAGGATTTGTATAATTGCCCATGCAGCAAGAGCGGCAAGTGCTGAAAATAATGTCAGGCCAAGGATTTTTACCTGATTTTCACGATCCGGATTCAGAAGCGCAGAAAAAAAAACCAGAGGGCAGGCAATAACAATAAGATAAGTGACAAGGCTGGCAAAGGGTATATAACTCCATGACAGACTGAGCGTGACATAAAACCATAGGCAGAATAACAGAATTGCAGCAGGAGAAACGGGAATTTCAAGACCGCGCCCGATTGCAGGAATAATACAAAGGCAGGCAAAAAGCAGTAAGGCCAGAATAGCCGGTGTATAATGGATGTCCCGGTAGCCCTCGAAAAAAAGGCTGATTGTAAAAGCCACAAGGACGAAAGCAGCACCGGGTAGAGCGGAGGGATGAAGAAAAGATTTTATTGCTGTCATTCTTTGCTTCCGGTTCCGTATTTCTTATAATAAGTGCGATTATAAACTTTGTGAAGAGTGATTTCATCGTAAAAGATTATAATGGTCAACTGGGATAAAAAGAAATGCTTCCTGAGACCATAAAGCAATGATGTCTTATAAAGCAGGAGTTGATTGCGAATTGCGCCGCAAGCATCCACACCGCTATAAGAAAAGTGGCATCTTTTTAGCATCCATAGGCGCGACAAAAAAATATCTTTTTCTCAGAAAAAAAATTAAGGAACCATAATGGTTCTCCTATGTTGACATTGGTGTCTGTTCTGCAGGTGGAGGCATCAAATGACATCGCAATATGAAAATATAAATGTTCTGCTGGTGGGCACTCCATTAGCTGAAGTTGATGAAATTGAAAAAGAGTTGGGGAAAACAATTGATTTGGAGTGCCATCTTTCTGAATGTCCAGATCTTAACGTCTTTCTAGACAATATAGATGAACAGATATCAGGCATTGATATCATTTTATTGGATCTGGCTTGGGCAGATAGTGCGGATTCAGAAAATTTTTTTAAAATGATACAAAAATCGGCACCCGACATGCCAATTGTAGTTTTTACACGCGAGGAAGATCGTCCTCTCGCTCTTTTCATGCTCAATAAAGGTGCGTCCGAGGTAAGAAGCAGTAGTGGGAAATTTAAAATAAAACCAAATCGTCTGGGGGATCTGATCGAGGACTCTTGGGCAAGACATAAAAATTCTCAAGAAAAAGAGGAAGAGAGCGCAAAAGATCTTAAAGAGGAACAGGCATTAAGCGCAAAAGATCTTAAAGAAGAACGTATAAAAAGCGCAGAGAATCTCAAAGAGGAGAAAGAAAAAGGAGCCGAGCGGCTTAAAGAAAAGGATCGGATTATATCTTGGTTAAGCGGAGGATATTCGTTGGAGAGACTCTCGGACTAACCACTGCCCCTCTGGTTCATGGCCTGTTTCTTCTGAAGAAAATTTCTTGTAGATTTTACGGGAAAAATCTATGGATGACAACAGTTGTGGTTTTTTCTATTTTTAAATCGCCACTTATACAATTGTGAAAACTTTAACTTGAGGGCTTTCCTTAAAAGGATAGAATAGTTATAAGTGGGATGAAGATAGAGACAAAAAGGGACGATAATGGCATCGCAAGAATTTTTACTCGAATATCTGCCGATTCTGATTTTTCTCGGTATCGCCGGGGGGATGTCCCTTATGATGGTTGTCGCCTCATTTCTTGCGGGAAAGCAGAAGCCGGATGCCGACAAGCTTGCGCCTTATGAGTGCGGCTTTGATGCCTTTATGGATGCCCGCAACCGTTTTGATGTCCGGTTTTATCTCGTGGCAATTCTGTTTATTATCTTTGATCTGGAAATTGCTTTTCTGTTTCCGTGGGCTGTTTCGTTAGGAGAGATCGGCTTATTTGGCTTTTGGTCCATGGTCTCGTTTCTGGGAATCCTGACTGTCGGATTTATTTACGAATGGAAGAAGGGAGCGCTCGAATGGGAATAGCAAAAAAAATGACAGATGAGCAGGCAGAGTATTATTCTCAAAAACTGCTTCAGTGTGTCATAAAATGTGAAAAGCTGGTTGAAGCTTTTAATAAGGCTTCCGGGGGGATGCCGGAAGGTTTGGCTCGTGCAATCAGGGTTGCTCTGTTTCGGGATGATATAGACCAGATTGATAGTGACTTTTTATCTTTGGAAGATGAAATGAAAAATGCGGGTTTTGAGGAGCAATGGAGCGCTGTCATGGAAAAAAATGGTGTAGGGGATCGCTTGCGAAACGTTTTGGCTGCTGCTTATGAACCGGGTGTAAAATGAGTCACGATCGTAAAGTCATTGTCGCACCGGATGCGCCGTTACGAACAAATGTTCCTGTTATTGCACCGGAAGAGCAGGACGTTGTTCCTCAGGCTATAGCAAAGCATCTGGATGAAAAAGGGTTTTTGCTGACGCAGGCAGACAGGCTTTTTGACTGGGCACGGACAGGTTCAATGTGGCCAATGACGTTTGGTCTGGCCTGCTGCGCCGTTGAAATGATTCATGCTTATATGAGTCGCTATGATCTTGACCGTTTTGGTATGATCCCGCGCCCCAGTCCGCGCCAGTCCGATGTGATGATTGTTGCCGGAACGCTTTGTAATAAAATGGCACCGGCTTTGCGCCGTGTCTATGACCAGATGCCGGAGCCGCGTTGGGTGGTGTCTATGGGATCCTGCGCCAACGGTGGCGGATATTATCATTATTCCTATTCCGTGGTGCGCGGCTGCGATAGAATTGTTCCGGTTGATATCTATGTGCCGGGCTGCCCGCCAACAGCAGAAGCACTCGTTTACGGTCTTCTGCAACTCCAGAAAAAAATCCAGCGTGAAGATACAAGGATGGTTCGTTAATTATGCCTCAGGAAGCCCTTATTGATCTGGCCGAGCATGTCACCGAGAATCTGACAGGCGTGATTACGGCTCATGAGATTATTCATGGCGAGCTTGTTCTTCATGCCCAACGCGAAAAAATTGACAGGGTTCTGGAGTTTTTGCGGGATAATCGTGAAACTGTATGCAAGCAGTTGATTGATATTACAGCGCTTGATTATCCACAGCGGGAAGAGCGTTTTGAGGTTGTTTATCAGCTTTTGTCTCTGACGCAGAATCACCGGGTTCGAATTAAAATCCAGACATCCGAGGATATGCCTGTTCCCTCTGTGACCGGTATTTTTAGCGCAGCAGGGTGGCTGGAGCGGGAAGTCTGGGATATGTACGGGATCTATTTTAGTGGTCATCCGGATTTACGGCGAATTGTAACTGATTATGGTTTTGAGGGGCATCCGCTGCGTAAGGATTTCCCGCTGACTGGTGACGTGGAACTTCGTTATGATGAAACGCAAAAAAGGGTTGTGTATGAGCCTGTGAAGTTGACACAGGATTTCCGTCGGTTTGATTTTTTAAGTCCGTGGGAAGCCCTGACGGATATTCAGGCACTCCCCGGCGATGAAAAAGGGATGAAGCCTAAAGTTGGATGGACAGATTATCGTGAAGGTAAGACAGGATCCTGACATGAATAAAACAGCAGAAAAAATTGAAATCTCGGAAGAAACGCAGATCCGTCCCTATACAATGAATTTCGGCCCGCAGCATCCCGCCGCGCATGGTGTTTTGCGTCTTGTGCTGGAAATGGATGGCGAGATTGTTGACCGTGCCGATCCCCATATCGGTTTGTTACATCGGGGAACAGAAAAGCTGATCGAATATAAGACATATATGCAGGCGCTGCCTTATTTTGATCGTCTTGATTATGTCAGCCCGATGAATCAGGAACATGCCTTTGCGATGGCAACGGAAAAGCTTCTGGGGATTACTGTGCCGGAACGGGCGCAATATATCCGGGTACTATTTTCCGAACTTACACGTATTTTGAATCATATTTTGAATATTACAACATTTGCCCTTGATGTTGGTGCGATTACCCCTGCTTTATGGGGATTCGAGGAGCGTGAAAAAGGGATGGAGTTTTATGATCGTGTCTGTGGCGCACGGCTTCATGCCAATTATATCCGTCCGGGCGGTGTGCGTTATGATCTGCCGGCAGGACTTGCCGAAGATATGATGGACTGGTGCGAAAATTCAGTATTGAAAATGATTGACGATCTGGACGATCTCCTGACAGAAAACCGTATCTTCAAACAGCGTACGGTTGATATTGGGACGGTTAGCGCGGATCAGGCGCTGGATTGGGGGTTTACAGGTCCCATGCTACGTGGCTCCGGTTGTGCGTGGGATTTGCGGAAGTCACAGCCTTATGAAATCTATGATACGCTTGATTTTGATATCCCCATCGGAAAAACAGGTGATTGCTATGCACGTTATTTGATCCGTATGGAAGAGATGCGTCAGTCTGTAAGGCTTATGAAGCAATGTCTGGAAAGGTTACCCCGTGGTGCGGTGATGATTGATGATTATAAAATTGTCCCGCCCCCCCGTGCCGAAATGAAAGGTTCAATGGAAGCACTTATTCACCATTTTAAACTTTATACTGAAGGTTTCCATGTTCCTGCAGGCGAAACCTATACGGCTGTTGAGGCACCAAAGGGGGAGTTTGGAGTCTATCTTGTTTCTGATGGTACAAATAAACCTTATCGTTGCCGTATTCGTGCCCCGGGATTTTGTCATTTGCAGGGCATGGATTTCATGTCAAAAGGCCATATGCTTGCCGATGCCGTGACAATTATTGGTTCAATGGATATCGTGTTTGGAGAGATTGACAGATAGATGAAAAAACCTTTTGACTTAACGGCCGATTATCAGCCGGACAGTTTTAATTTTAAAGATAAGAAAATGGTTGAAGAAATTCTTGCCCGTTACCCGAAAGGCCAGGCGCGCAGCGCGATTATGCCCTTGTTAGATCTTGCGCAACGGCAGGTTGGAATGGAGGGCGCAAAGGCTACCCCTCCTTATGGTGGCTGGATTCCAAGGGCGGCGATGGACGAGATCGCTAATATTGTCGTTCAGCCTCAGGTGCGGGTTTACGAGGTGGCAACATTTTATTCGATGTATAATCTGGCGCCCGTTGGGAAATATCTGGTGCAACTTTGTACCACCACGCCATGCTGGCTTTGTAATTCCAGTGGTATCGCACAAGCCTGCGAGACACATCTGGGGATACATCTGGGCGAAAGCACAGCGGACGGATTATTTACACTTGTTGAAGTTGAATGTCTCGGTGCGTGTGTAAACGCCCCCATGGTGCAGATTAATGATAATTATTACGAAGACTTAACGCCGGAGCGGATCGTGGAAATTCTGGAGGCCCTGGCTACTGGAAAAGATGTTCCCAAAGGTTCACAGACAGGGCGCAAGGACTCTATGGCGTTATCAGGGCCAACGACACTGACAGCACAGGCGAAAAAAGCGGGGATTATGTGATGCTGGACGATAAAGACAGAATATTCACAAATCTTTATGGCTGGGAGCCGTTTCAACTGGAATCGGCACGTAAGCGCGGTGATTGGGATCGCACAGCGGATATTATCAAAAAAGGAAAACCCTGGATTATTGACGAGATGAAAAAATCCGGTCTGCGTGGGCGGGGCGGGGCAGGGGTTCCGACCGGACTGAAATGGGCTTTTATGCCGGATCCCGAAAAAACCGGAAAACCGCATTATCTGGTCATTAACGCTGATGAGTCCGAACCAGGAACTTGCAAAGACCGCGAGATCATGCGCCATGACCCGCATAAATTACTGGAAGGTGCGTTGATTGCCGGATCTGTGATGGGTGCTCATACGGCTTATATTTATATTCGCGGCGAGTTCTATGATGAAGGCTCTGCGTTAATTGCTGCTATTCATGAAGCCTATGATGCCGGATTGCTCGGCAAGAATGCTGCGGGCTCCGGTTGGGATTTTGATATCATTCTGCATCGTGGCGCGGGGGCTTATATCTGTGGCGAAGAAACGGCGCTTTTGAATAGTCTTGAGGGCAGGAAAGGCGAGCCACGCAATAAACCGCCTTTTCCAGCGATGGCAGGGCTATATGCCTGTCCAACGACTGTGAATAATGTTGAAACAATTGCTGTTGCTCCTACAATTCTGCGACGTGGCGGAGGCTGGTTTGCGGGTCTTGGCAAGGATGAAAAAAACACGGGAACGAAGCTGTTCTGTATTTCCGGTCATGTAAACCAGCCTTGCAATGTAGAAGAAGAAATGGGGATTCCTTTGAAGGAGCTAATCGAAAAGCACGCCGGCGGCGTACGCGGTGGCTGGGACAATTTGCTGGCAATTATTCCCGGCGGCTCTTCAACACCCTTATTGCCGAAGGGGATTTGCGATCATGTTCTGATGGATTTTGATTCTTTGCGCGAGGTAAAAAGCGGTCTTGGAACGGCAGGAGTCATCGTTATGGATAAATCCACAGATATTATTTATGCCATTGCGCGTCTTTCTTTCTTCTATATGCATGAAAGTTGTGGCCAGTGCACACCTTGCCGTGAAGGAACGGGCTGGATGTGGCGGATTATGCAGCGCATGGTCAAAGGTGATGCACGGGTTGAGGAAATTGATATGCTGCTGGATATATGCAGTGAAGTAGAAGGCCATACGATCTGCGCGCATGGCGATGCAAGCGCTTGGCCAATTCAGGGACTCGTCCGTCATTTCCGTCCGGAGATGGAAAGACGGATTATGGAGTATCGCAAGGCTGCTGCGTAAAAGAGATACCCAAAACCTGGCATGCGCTCTAACCGCCGAGTGTACGAGCGTTTTCTGTGGCCTCGATCAGCCGTGATCTGATTGCCGGATCAAGAGCAGAGTGACCGCCATCAGGAACAACTATATAATCGGCTTCCGGCCAGGCGGCGTGGAGGCGGTGAGCGGTGAAAATGGGGCAGATCACATCATAACGACCCTGAATAATGGTTGCTGGAATATGACGGATTTTATCAATTCCGTGCAGAAGACTGTTCTCCGGTGCAATGACTTCATTGAGAAAATAATGTGATTCAAGTCGTGCCAGTGCGAGGGCATGGCTTTTTTGTTCTTCTGTGGTAATTGTCTCGTAGTTGGGGAAGAGTGAGGAGCATGCCCCTTCATAGAGGCTCCAGCCTATGGCAGCGCCCATTCGTAATTTGTCGTCAGGACTAGTCAGGCGCTGATGATAGATTTGCAGAAGATCTTTATGGCTTTCTTTTGGGATAATCGCGGAAAATTGTTCCCACGCCTCAGGAAAAATCATTTTCATTCCATAGAGAAACCAGTCAATTTCCGGCTGCTCCAGAAGAAAAATACCACGCAGGATCATGCTGATGCAGCGGTCGGGGTAGGTCTGGCTATAGGCAAGAGCAAGTGTGCTGCCCCATGAGCCTCCAAATAAATGCCAGCGTTTGATATGTAAATGATTACGGAGCGCTTCTATATCAGCAACGAGATTCTCAAGAGTATTATCCTCAAGACAGCCAAGCGGAGAAGATCGTCCTGCGCCACGCTGGTCAAAAATAACGATACGGTAATGATCGGGATCAAAAAAACTACGATGCATGGGAGTGGTGCCAGCACCGGGACCCCCATGAAGAAAGACAATGGGAACGCCATCAGGATTGCCACACTGTTCCCAATAAAGGGAATGTATATCATTAACTTCGATAAACCCTGTGGAATAAGGGGAGATCGGCGGGAAAAGCTCAAGAAGTGTCGAGCGTCTGCTAACGTTCCTGCTGGTCATGACTTGTATACTTAATAAATAAATAAATTATTCATTCGGCCAGAGTAGCCTTTTCAGAGACATCTGGCAAGATTTCGATCCAGACAGGATCTATGAGTTCGATATAGGGGCCATTGTAATCTTCAACCCACCCCCGCACGCGGACATGTTTATTAGAAAATTTCAGAGGATCAATAGCAGCGTTCACTAGTTTTCTTCTGACCTGCGATGGTATGCCAACGGTAAAATCCGTTCGCCAGTCATTGCCGAAATTCAGGAAAACTGTATTTTTTGCCATGGCGCTTGCTCGAATTGTCCCTTCGATAATGGCCCAGCCATGCATGGCGCTACCGACAGTTTCCGGCGTAAGAACGGCATATTTCTCATCTGCCCAAAGGCCACGCTTTTCTTTTCGTGCTATCAACTCCAGCGCCATCATCTGTTCGGCCATCTCAATATTTTGCGCGGAAGGACGAACACGGGCAAGGCCGTTCTGGATTAAAAGCGCCTGAATCCAGAGGTTGCTATTTTTCTCGGATAAATGAGCAATATGATAGCCCATGCGGTTCATGCGGCCTTTATCCTTATTTTTATCCTGATAGATCTTCACATACTTTTTAAGGAATGTTTCTTTGAGTAAAGTCATCGCTGCAAGTCCGATTTCTCCTGTGTCATAAGGAGTCAGATCGGGAATATCAATACCGGAAAGCTGGAGAATACGGCCATCAAGAAGACGTAACCGAAGAGGATCAATGATTTCTTCCACCTGCTGCTCTCCGGTTAAGATGAGGGCAGAAAAATCCGCTTCCCCTTGTGCGTGGGCAGATGATATAAAAAAACTTGCCAAAAGAATAATTAGAATTAAATAGGTCTTCATGATGATTATAGCTTTGCGTCTTTTTTGTTCGAATTTCAAGATATTCTTTCTCGCAGCGGGATTGGTAGCAGGCCTTTCTGGCTGCACGACCAATGCCGCGACAGGGCAGCAACAATTTACGGCGCTAATGTCTCCGCAGCAGGAAGCGCAAGTTGGTGCGGACGAACATAGTAAAATCATGAAAACTTATGGTTTTCTGGAGAATAGTGAAAACCTTCAGGCTTATATCAGTCGTGTCGGTGCAGATGTTGCAGCAAATACCGAACGGACGGATGTTCAGTATAAATTTTTCCTTCTCGATGATCCGATGGTTAATGCTTTTGCCTTACCCGGTGGTTATGTCTACGTAACCCGGGGTTTGCTGGCACAAGCCAATAGCGAAGCCGAGCTTGCCGCTGTATTAGGACATGAAATCGGACACGTGACAGCGCGTCATAGCGCAGAGCGTTATTCACGCGGTGTGGTCACATCGCTTGGTGCTATGGTGCTTTCGGCTGCGCTGGACAGTAAAGCCGCGACGCAGGCACTGGGTGTCGGGAGTGATCTGTTTATGAAGTCCTATTCGCGGGAGCAGGAAAATCAGGCGGATGAACTCGGCCTGCGTTATATGACCCGTAGCTATTATAATCCTTCGGGAATGCCTGCTTTTCTCACTGCTTTAGAAGGAAATACAAGTCTGGAAAGCCGGATTAATGGTAAAGGATCTACTGGCGGCCCTGACTGGTTTTCGACACATCCTCTCACAGCAGATCGCATCCGGAATACAATCGCTATGGCACGGCAATATCCACAGACTGGAACAGTAGAGCGTGATGCTTATCTGAAAATGATTGATGGTTTGATTTATGGTGACAGTGCAAAGCAGGGATTAGTGCGTGACAATGTTTTTTATCATCCGAAGATGGATTTTACATTCTCTGTCCCGCAAGGATTTTCCATGGTAAATCAGTCAGCGCAGGTTGTTGCTACGGATAAAAGTAGCGGTGCAGCGATTATTTTCGATGCGGCAGGCATTGCACAAAATCTGGATGCCCTTACTTATTTGCAACAGGTCTGGATGAAAGACGATGTCCCTGCTGCCCGTATTAATATAAACGGGATGGACGCGGCAACGGCTGGTTTCACCGGAACTGTGAATGGCCGTGCCATGAATATTCGTATTGTTGCTGTTAAATGGAGCGCCAATACTTTCTTCCGTTTCCAGATTGCCATTCCGCAAAACGCGCCAGCGACACTGGTTGAAGACTTAAAACGTACAACTTATAGTCTACGTCGGATGACCGCTGATGAAAAACGCAATGTCCAGCCTTATAAAATTCAGATTGTTACAGCAGGGGCAGGTGACAGTATCGATTCTCTGGCGCGTCAAATGCCTTACACAGCTTATCAGGAAGAGCGTTTTCGTTCTTTGAATGCGCTAATGCCGGAAGAGGCTGTGATAGTAGGACAAAAATATAAGATTATTAGTGTAAGATAAACAGACTGATTATTTTTTTAATCTTTAGAATCTCATGTATAATAAAATGATTCTGTGAAGCCTTCGCTTTCACTTTCTCTTCCAGCTTCTTCTTTTTTGGGAAATCCCGACTGTGCGTATTGCTGATTTTGACACCCGATTTATTTCCTTAGGTACACCAAAACGTATCTGGACAATCTCGGCCATTCATGGTGAAGCACAACGCCTTATGGATCTTCATGACGCCCTCCTGGATCTTGTGCGTCCGGGCGATAGAATCGTCTATCATGGCAACTATGTCGGATATGGAGAGCAGCCGTGCGAAACAATTGATGAACTTTTAACATTCCGCCGTATTTTATTATCCATTCCGGGAATGATCCCGGATGACATTGTCTATCTGCGTGGAGGACAAGAAGAAATGTGGCAAAAACTACTGCAACTGCAATTTGCGCATAAACCTGCCGATGTTTTACTCTGGATGCTCGGTAAAGGTCTGGCCGGAACACTGGCGTCTTATGAAATCAGTCCGCATGATGGTATTATCGCCGCGCAAGAAGGTGTGATGTCTCTAACCCGCTGGACAGGAAAAATACGTGATGCCGTACGCAAGCATCCGGGTCATGATATTTTCAGTACCATCCTCCGTCGCGCCGCCTTTACAGGAATTGAATCTGAATGTCCCCTTCTCTTTGTCCATGCAGGCATAAACCCCGAGCATTCTCTGGAAAATCAGGGAGATAGTTTCTGGTGGGGAAATAATGACTTCAATGCTATCCACGTTCCTTATACTCCTTTCCAAAAAGTCATCCGTGGTTTTGATCCCAAACATCGCGGTATGAATATTAATGGTGTTACCACAACAATTGACGGCGGTTGTGGCTTCGGCGGTTCTCTTGTTTGCGCCAGCTTTGATAGCAGCGGAAATTTGCTTGAAACTATACAAACATGATTTCTGCTCCCACTCCTGATAGATAAGCGAATCCCCTTGTGCTGACTTTTTGAGCAAAGAGAGAACCACCTAAATAAAAATGGAACTAATTTTTATCCAAAGGGTTTGTTCATAGAAAAGCGTATTATCAATTATAAACAGTAAAGAAATGTAACGAATACTGTTTTAGTTCGAATTAATAATTGAAATCAACGATGTGAGAAAGGTTTTATTGTTATGGCACATATAGATGACTACGAAACCCAAAAGTCCAATCTTGGGTATATACAAACGGCAATGGATGAACCCATGCTAGAACGTGAACACGAATTGTCACTCGCACGCCGCTGGCGGGACAAACATGACGAAAAGGCTTTGCATGAGCTCGTCAGTTCCTATACTCGTTTGGTGATTTCCATGGCTTCTAAATTCCGTAACTATGGATTGCCCATGGGAGATCTGATTCAGGAAGGCAATATCGGTCTTATGCAAGCGGCCAACCGCTTTGATCCAGAACGTGAAGTACGTTTTTCGACGTATGCGCAATGGTGGATTCGCGCCGCAATACAGGATTATGTCCTTCGCAACTGGTCAATCGTCCGCACAGGAACGACAGCTGCGCAAAAATCCTTGTTTTTTAATTTACGCCGTCTGCGTTCCAAAATAGAGCGGGAGAACGAAAGCGAAGGTCTGGCCGATGATGATCGTAAAAGAATTGCCAAAAAGCTGAATGTCAAAGTCAGTGAAGTTGAAACAATGGAGGGACGTTTATCCGGTACGGATAACTCTCTGAATACCAGAATTGGTGAAAATGGTGAAGACGAGTGGCAATCTTTACTAACTGATGAAAATCCCAATCCCGAAGATGTGGTGACGGCTATGAAAGATTCAGAAACAAGATCCCGCTGGCTTAAAAAAGCGCTCGGTACGCTTGACAGCCGAGAACAACAAATCATTCGAGAACGTCATTTAAATAATAATGACGTTGTTACTCTGGAAGATCTGGGTAAGGAACTTGGGATTAGCAAAGAACGCGTGCGCCAGATTGAAGCCCGCGCCATGGGGAAACTTAAAAGCTCCCTCACTGCACAGGGAAATGTACCAGCATTTTTATAACAGAAAACCAATTGCGAAGGATGACGTGTCGGGACGAAAACACAGACAAGCGGGATGATACAAGCCAACATTTTGTAGCTTAACTTTGCCGCAAATCTGTCCAACAAAGTAGGGTCACCTCCTTCTACTCGGCGGCTTCTATTTGCTGTGCGTTGCTATAACCGACGGCGTGCATTTTAACGCCGGTATCGAGCATCCGGTTAGAAAAGCCCCATTCATTGTCGTACCAGCTCATGATCCGCACAAGTTTGCCGTCAATGACTTTTGTGCCTTCCAGCGAGAAGATGGAGGAGAGCGGGTTATGATTAAAATCTCCGGAAACAAGCGGTTCGTCATAGCAGCCGAGAATGCCATCCAGATCACCGCCGGAAGCCTCCTGAATAATGCTGTTAATTTCCTCTATTGTGGTATCGCGGCTGGCGATGAATTTAAGGTCAACAACGGAGACATTGGGTGTTGGAACACGAATGGACACGCCGTCAAGCTTGCCATTGAGTTCGGGCAGGACTTTGCCAACGGCTTTGGCTGCGCCTGTTGATGTGGGGATCATGTTGAGCGCACCCGCACGGGCGCGGTGCAGATCTTTATGCATGGTATCAACAAGGCTCTGGTCGCCGGTATAGCTGTGAATCGTGGTCATAAAGCCGCTTTCAATCCCGATTTTCCGGTGCAGGGCATGAACCACAGGGGCAAGGCAGTTGGTGGTGCAGGAAGCGTTGGAAACAATTTTGTGTTCTGCTGCCAGTTTATCGCTGTTCACGCCGTAAACAACTGTTAAATCTTCATCTTTGGCGGGAGCGGAGATCAGAACTTTTTTTGCGCCAGCCTCGAGATGTCTGGTGGCTTTGTCGCGGTCGGTAAAAATTCCGGTGCATTCAAAGACAATATCAATATCCATTTTCCCCCAGGGCAGGGCAGCGGGGTCGCGCTCCTGTGTGCATTTTACTTTTTTACCATCGGCAATGATGGTGTCTGTGCCTTCGGTTTTCACATCAAAGGGCGATGTGCCGTGTACGGAGTCATATTTAAGGAGATGCGCGTTTGTTTTGATGTCGGCCAAATCGTTAATGGCAACGATCTCGATATCATCGCGTCCTGATTCGATCCATGCCCTGAAAACCAGCCGCCCGATGCGTCCAAATCCGTTAATTGCTACTTTGACTGTCATTTTTTTCTCCTTTTTTTATTCTATTAACGCCAAGGGCGCAAAGTTACGCAAAGTTTTTTTGTGACTTTGTCATAGCAATGCGCCGAATTCCATCTTTTAGTGATTTTGTATTAAAGTTTATGCGTAACCCCAAGGGTTTGTGTGAGAGTTTCAAGTAAGTATGAAGTTGTGCCTCATGGACAGGCAGGATTCTTTCAACAGCTTTCAGCTCTACTATAACCTGATTTTCAACTAATAAATCAAGTCTTAAGCCAGATTCTATTGTCAGGTTATCAATTATAACAGGAAGATGTTTTTGTCTTTCTACTTTTATATTTTTGGCTGTTAAAAAATGAAAAAGACAATTCTCGTAAACGCTTTCCAGCAATCCGGGGCCAAGTTTTGTGTGTATGTAAAAACAGATATCAAGAATATCCTTTGATATCCTGTTTGTATATGCTGGTATTTCAATGATCCCGGTCATACTTTGCGCAACTTTGCGTCCTTTGCGTTTTATAATCCGGCTTTTGCGGCCATGATAATGGCCTCTGTTGTAATGCCGAAATGTTTGAAGAGCTGTTCGGCGGGTGCGGATTCGCCGAAGCTTTTCATGCCGATGAAGATGCCGTGACCACCGATCAGATGATCCCATCCCTGACGAATTCCGGCTTCGACGGCGATTTTGATGCTGCCGTTACAGACAAGGCTTTGGTAATATTCGCCGTCTTGCTCCATCAAGAGATCCATGCATGGAACAGAAACAACACGCGTGGCGACTCCCAGTTTTTCAAGCTGCGTTTTGGCTTCGATTGCCAGATGCACTTCCGAACCGGAGGCAAAAATAGTGATTTTAGGCTCTTCGGCACAGTCCGAAAGAATATAGGCGCCTTTGGCGCAGAGATTTTCCGGTGTGTTGTCACGTAATGTTGGTAAGCCTTGCCGTGTCAGTGCCAGAGCGCTTGGGGCATTTTTCTGTCTCAGTGCCAGTTCCCAGCATTCGGTCGTTTCAACCCCGTCACAGGGGCGGAAGACATAAAGATTGGGAATGGCACGCAGTGCGGCCAGATGCTCCACCGGCTGATGCGTGGGGCCGTCTTCGCCAAGGCCGATGGAATCGTGTGTGAGAACATGAATGACACGCTGCTTCATCAAGGCGGCAAGGCGGATCGCCGGACGGCTGTAATCACTGAATTGCAGGAAGGTGCCGGAATAGGGGATAATACCGCCATGCAGTGTCATGCCGTTCATTATGGCGGCCATGCCGTGTTCGCGAACACCGTAATGAATGTATTGTCCGCCGTAATTGTCACGGCTGATCACTTCCGGCCCTTTGATTTTTGTGTTGACCGAGCCTGTCAGATCGGCAGAGCCGCCGATCAGAAACGGCAAAGCAGGGATTAATGTTTCAAGCACTTTCCCCGAGCATTGGCGCGTGGCAAGTTTTGGTTTTTCGGAAGCAAAGCGCTCTTTCAGTTCTGCAATTAAAGGGGTAATGATTCCGCCGATATCAGCCGCCAGAACATTTTCAAAATCCCTGCGGTAGCGGTTCTGCTCTAGAGTGTTTGTCCATTGCCGGAATTCCGTGTGGTTGCGTTGTCCGACCATACGCCAGCAATTCAGGACATCTTTCGGGATTTCAAAGGCATCATACGGCCAGTCCAGATTTTTCCGCGTTCCTTTTATTTCTTCTGCGCCGAGCGGGGCGCCATGGGAATCGGCTTTCCCCTGTTTCGTCGGTGCGCCGAATCCTATATGGGTTTTACAGCAGATCAGGCTTGGCGTTTCTGCCATTTGCGCTTTGGCAAGAGCGGCATCAATCTGTGCGGTGTCGTGACCATCAATGGTCTGGACACTCCAGCCATAGGATTCAAAGCGTTTTGGCACATCATCAGAATAGGAAAGGGATGTCGGCCCGTCAATCGAGATTCCGTTGTCGTCATAAAGAACAATTAATTTGCCTAGCTTCAGGTGTCCGGCCAGAGCGCATGATTCATGACTGATCCCCTCCATCAGGTCGCCGTCACTGGCAATCACATAAGTATTGTGACTAATCAGATCCTCGAACCGTGCGGCCAGAATTCTTTCGGCAAGGGCAAAGCCAACGGCGTTGGAAATGCCCTGTCCCAGAGGGCCGGTTGTGGTTTCAATACCCATATCGGGCATGATTTCGGGATGGCCGGGAGTCAGGCTGCCGAGCTGCCGGAAATTTTTAATCTGTTCCAGAGTCATTTTCTCGTAGCCGGTTAAATAGAGCAGGGCATAAAGCAGCATCGAGCCATGCCCGGCGGAGAGAATGAAGCGGTCACGATCCGGCCAGAGGGGATTGCGCGGATCAAATTTCAGATATTTGCTGAATAACACGGTGGCAACATCCGCCATTCCCATCGGCATTCCCGGGTGTCCGGAGTTGGCTTTTTGCACAGCATCCATGGATAAAGCGCGGATGGCATTGGCCATGATTTTAAAGTCATAACCAGCGTCCGTTTTTTTGCTTGCTGTGGCGGTCTGCTTGTTCATTCTGCTGTTCCAGTATTATATTATAAAGGTTGAAAATCTTTGGTTACAATGCATTTGTAAAGCACAAACGTCAATACAGCTTTTCATAGAATCCTGTGATTAAGTCACGTTTTTTTTCACAATAATATTGACGAAGGCAGGGCAGACTTGCTAATCACGCATATTCATAAAATTCGTTATTATATATTAGAATTGACTATATGAAGGGATAGGAACGTAATGGCCATATTTGATGCATTAAATGCGCTGAACCAGTCTCTGCAAAATCTGGAAGCAATCGCCGCCGAGCAAGAAAAAAAAGCATATAAAATCGGACAGACAGATTTGTTTTCTGGAACAAGAACATCTCTTGATCCGGCATTAATTGCACAAAAACTGGATATCACGATCGAGCGTGTCGAAAAACTTTTAGCGGAGGGATAAATTATGGCGGAAGTCAGTTTGAATATTCACGGAAAAGAATACGGCATTGCTTGTGATGACGGGCAGGAAAATCGTGTTGTTGAAGTTGGTCAATATGTTGATAACCGCGCCCGTGATATTGCTTCCGCAGGAGCGGCCAGTAATGAAAATCATTTGTTGGTTTTGACCGCTCTGGTTCTGGCTGATGAAGTCAAGGAATTGCGTGACAGTCTGGCAAGCCTGCAGGCAAACGGGAGCCGGAATGCCGTCCCGCCACAGATCGTCTATGAAGGTCTTTCGGAAGCGGAAGAGCGCCATATTGTTGATTCTATCGAACAACTGGCGAATCGTATTGACTCGGTAGCAGAACGTCTTCGCGCTGCCTGAGATTCTTCTGGTTATCTGCAAAACGGCACCCATAACGAGAATACCAGCGGGAGGACGGGCTTAATATTTTAAGCGGCGCGTCCCATTTTGAGAAATTTTTCACGGCGTTTCTGTTTTAGTTTAATACCATCCCACGGAATAAGCGCGTCAAAAGACTTTTCAATATGTCTGGCAACCGCATTAATGGTTTCTTCCTGCTTTCTATGAGCGCCGCCGATGGGTTCGGCGATGATACCGTCAATTAATTTCAGGTTATAAAGATCCTGTGCTGTGAGTTTCAGGGCAACGGCGGCATCTTCGGCATGCGTTGCGCTTCGCCACAGGATGGATGCACAGCCTTCCGGAGAGATAACGGAATAGATCGAATGTTCCAGCATAAAAATTTTATCAGCCGTTGCAATAGCGATCGCACCGCCGGAACCGCCTTCGCCGATAATTACCGAGACAATAGGCGTTTGAATGCGTAGACAGGTTTCAATAGACTTGGCGATGGCTTCGGCCTGTCCGCGCTCTTCTGCGCCGACGCCCGGATAGGCGCCCGCTGTATCAACCAGCGTGATGACAGGGATCTGGAACTGCTCTGCCATGTGCATGAGGCGCTGCGCCTTGCGATAGCCTTCCGGCCTTGCCATGCCGAAATTATGCCTGATCCGGCTGTTTGTATCACTGCCTTTCTCATGACCCAGAATAACGCAGGAACGTCCCCGGAATCTTCCCAGTCCGCCCATAAGTGCGTAGTCCTCGCCAAAATTACGATCCCCGGCCAGCGGAGTAAAATCCTCTATGAAATTACGGACATAGTCTGTGAAGTGAGGACGGTTTTGATGTCTGGCAACTTGCACTTTTTGCTGTGGTGTCAGTTTGCTATAGGTCTGGATGAGAAGACGGTCTATTTTATTGGTCATACGGGTGATTTCTTCCGAAATATTCATATGGTCTTCGCCACTGACATTTCGGAGTTCCGCTATTTTTGCTTCCAGTTCCAGTACCGGCTTTTCAAATTCAAGTTGATTCATATTTCATCATAACTTTTTAAGACATTGAATGTTTAGAGAGAGGCAGTATAGAAATAGCGAGCAGAATAATCAAATCCTACCCGCTATTTTATACGTATTTATTTCAGAACAGTTTATTTATCCGAGCCTGTTTTGGCCATAGGATGATTGTCTTCAACTGCTTTTTTAGCCATATCGTTAATGATATGGGTGTAAATCTGCGTTGTTGCAATATCCGCATGACCGAGCATTTTCTGGACGGAACGGAGATCCGCACCGTTGCTCAGAAGATGTGTTGCGAAAGCGTGCCGCAGGATATGCGGACTGACGCGGTCGGCATCAATCTGTGCTCTGTCGGCAAGATCTTTCAGTAACTGGGCAAAACGCTGGCGTGTCAGATGCCCGCTTTCCGATGTACGGGAAGGGAACAACCATTGTGCCTGAACATTCTTATCATCATGACCGATAAATTGTTTACGGACATCCTGATATGCTTTCAGAGCTTTTTGTGCCGGTACCGAAATAGGAACCATACGCTCGCGTCCGCCTTTGCCAGCGACCATGAGAAACTGCATGTCTTCACCAATGGCGGACATTGCCAGACCCACCAGTTCAGAAACGCGCAGCCCTGTCGCATAGAGCATTTCCAGAAGGCAAACCAGACGGACGCTATCTGCACCGCCGCCTTGTCCTGCCGTTTTAATCAAAGTTGTTACTTCTGATTCGCTCAGTGTTTTTGGCAGAGTACGAATTTGCTTCGGGCTTTCGATTGTTGTTGTCGGATCTTCCTTGCGAATGTTCTCCGATACCAGATAACGGTAGAACTGGCGAAGGGCAGAAAGACGGCGCGCCACCGTTCTTGTTGCAATCTGTGATTTATTCTGACCCTTTACATGGATTTTGTTACCAAGATCTTCAAGATAGGACTTGATCTGCTCGGTTGTTACATCAACGATTTCTTTCGAAAATGTTTCACGCAGATACAGGCTGAAATCAGCCAGATCCCGCCAGTATGCCTGACGTGTGTTCATTGCTGCTCCCCGTTCTGTGGTGAGCATATCAAGAAAGGAATCGACCAAAGGATGTAGCTTTGGTTTATCTTTAGGTGGACGACCAGGACGTGCCATTTTTAGTTCTCCTTTTGATTTACATTCATACCCAGCATGACTTCACGAGCCAGAGACCGAGCTTCATTAGTTAGCCCCACTGCTATTAGGCCATCAATTACTTCCCGAAACAACCCCGGATATATTTTATCAGGGGGAATATCGCGAAATATAATGGAGCTTAGTAGAACGATTTCACCCGGACGTTGCTCTTTCTTCGCTTTTTCAAGATGATCTAATAAGCCAGTATTAGGCATTACATAATCTGAAGAGCTTGTCAAGGGAATATCTTTTTCATAAACGCCATTGACGTTATAATTATGTAATTTTAAGTTTTTGTCAAGTTTTTCATATGCTATTTTTATAATTTCTTGCTCCTGCAAGCCCAACTTTAAAAAAGATTCAATAAAATCAGGGTCTTCCGTGTAATCTTTTTTTGTGGAAAACGTACCGATTTCATAAGCCACAAGTTGTAAAAACGCGCTTTTATCCATTTGTGAAAAATGATTTTGATGTTTATTCCATCTGTCTCGCCATATTTCAGATAGGGATTCTCCTGATTCTCCCAGAATTTTAAATGCTATTTTTACATCCTGTGCCTTTAAGATTTCAGGATCAAGAGACGCTATGATTCTGGCGAAAGGCCAGAGGGATGTGGTTCCGTATTCATGAGCCAGTGCGAAGACTTCGTGCATAATGGCAGCCTGCTCATCGCCTCTGGCGGCATTGGATGCAGCGCGATGGAGATAGGGTAAGCGTTCCCATTCTTTGATTGCGCGATATCCGGCAAGCGATGTTCCTTTTTTATTTTTCCCAAAATGTTTTTCAGCTTTATCTTCATAAAAAAATGTCAGATTTTCTGTTGTTTTTAGCCCGGCATTGACGGCTTTGATCATAAGAAGAAACTCTTGATCCTCTGGCAATGTCGGTTCTTCCAGGAATAAGGCCAGGGCAAGTAAGGAAGAGTTATCCTGTGCGGCGGGCAATTTTAGAGTGCCAAGATCAAGCCGTCCGGTGGCAGTGAGAGCCGCCATTTGCAACGAGGTAAGTTTTTGAAAATCCTCTATTTTTCTGGGTTTAAAATGATAATTTTCTTTTTCAACAATAGAGCGGAGTATTGTATCATCGGAAAAATCGATATTTAAAGTCGCAAGCCGATCAGATTTTCCGGCGGTTTTGGACATAATGTAGGCGCATATTTTTGTCATATGTTGCCAAAAAACAACATCACCAAACCTGTTTTGCAAGGATTTTAACTCAAGGCAGCCAAGAGCCGATTCTTTATTGTAAAAAGCAGCAAGAATACCAGCGCGTGCCAAATGCTCGTGATACGGTTCGTCCTGTTGTTTTGAATAAAGGGCAAAGGCTTCTTTATAGAGCCCCATTTCCATTAGTTTTTCGATTCTAAGTGTCGTCAGGTCATAACCGGAAAGTAATTTTTCATCAGAATCAACAAGGCTGGAATCTGCTTTTGTCAGGAGCAGGCGTTTTGTCAGGATTTGCAATGTGCGGTATTGTGCCATGGCGGGAATTTGGGGAAGGTAGGTACGGATCAGGGATCTTTTGCTTCCATGCCATAAATCACGGCCAAGACTGCCTTCGCTTTCTGTCGTTAGCAGTCCCTGCGATTCAAGTGCTGTAAAGTCTACTTTTAAAGTATTTTGGCTCTCAATTTTTTCTTCTGATGTCGCGCTACTGGCAGATTCGGGCACAGGTTCGTTTTTATTTCGTACCGATTCATCCGAGATATGATTACTGCCCGCCATACGATCTTCGGCATTATCGCCAAAAGCATTGCCCGGTTTTGCAAGAGTGAAGAACAGAGCAACTATAAGCAGAAAAAGGAAAAATCTAATGAGCATCAAAAAATCTCTCATTGTTAATTGTTTTGCTGACGTTCTTCTGTCCTGCAGGGATGTCGGTGATTGTAAGAAATAGTGTACCGACTGCCAAAAGAAGGAAGACGGCGGCGCTTAGTATAATCACAGCTTTCATTATCGGCCTCCTGTGGTAATGGTGGTTTGATTTTGTTGGGCAATCTTATCCCTTATTTACCCTGAAAATAGGCAAGAATTATATAAAATGCAAGGACAGGATTGTAATTTTAGCCCCTTACATGGCATAAAAGCCCTATGAGTTCAATTGATGAAGATATGGTAGATGAAATCCGGCGCCTTCTTGATCGTCCTATTTTACTTGTAGGGTTGATGGGGGCAGGAAAGACAAGAATGGGGCGGGAAATTGCCAAAGTTCTAAATCTTCCTTTTACCGATTCGGATGATGAAATAGAAAAAGCAGCCTGTATGGAGATTGCCGAGATTTTCGAAAAATTTGGTGAACCTTATTTCAGAGACGGCGAACGTCGGGTTGTCAGCCGGTTGCTGGAGCAGGGGCTAGCCGTTATTGCAACGGGGGGCGGGGCTGTTATGATGCCAGAGACCGAAGAGGCCATTCGCAATAAAACCCTGTCAATTTGGGTTCGGGCAGAGATGGCGGTTATGGTCGAGCGCACATCTCGCAGAGATAACAGACCTTTGCTGCAAAAAGGCGATCCTGAAAAAATTCTGACGGAGCTTGCCGCAAAACGTTACGTCATCTATGAAAAATCTGATATTGTTATCGACAGTCATAATGGGCCGGCAGAGGCTATTTTGAATCAGGCTCTGGAAAAAATCCGGAATTTTTTACGCTATGAGAAACGCAGAGCAGGCTGATGATATATTCTGGAGACTTAATTGATTAAAAAGAAAACTGTTACTGTTGCTCTGGATAAAAATTCCTATGATATTCATATTGGGCAAGGAATTCTGCGGGATATTGCGGAATGCCTTCCTGTTGATCTTAAAGACCGCACGCTGTTTATTCTCGCCGATGAAAATGTTTCTAAAATCTATGCACGGCAGGTTTATGACCGTTTGAAAGCAGAAAAACCGAAATCAGTTCAATTGATGGAAATGCCCGCAGGGGAACAGACAAAGTCTCTTTCCTCTTTGGAAAAGGTTTTGTCGTGGCTTCTGGATCATGGTGTTGAAAGAAGCTCTGTTTTATTCGCTGTCGGGGGCGGGGTTATAGGGGATCTGGCCGGATTCGCGGCAGCAACAGTGTTGCGCGGGATCTCTTTTGTACAGGTTCCCACCACATTGTTGGCACAGGTTGATAGTGCCGTTGGAGGAAAAACAGGCGTGAATATGGTGCAGGGCAAAAATCTCGTGGGTGTTTTTTACCAGCCGCTTGCGGTTGTCAGTGATATAGAAACGCTGAAAACCCTGCCGAAACGGCAGATTCTTGCCGGCTATGCTGAAATTGTGAAATACGGATTAATTGATGATCCTTCTTTTTTCATATGGCTGGAAAAAGAGGGACATAATGTTTGTGCGCTTGAGGAGCAGCCTCTTGTCCGTGCCATTGATATTTCCTGCTGTAAAAAGGCGGAAATTGTCAGAAAAGACGAAAAGGAGCAGCAGGGCATTCGTGCGCTTTTGAATTTGGGGCATACTTTTGGTCATGCGCTGGAGACGGCTTCAGGCTATGATAACCGGCTTCTACATGGCGAGGCGGTTGCGGTTGGACTGGTGCTGGCTTTTAGATTGTCATACAGGTTGAGGCTCTGTCCGGAAGAGGATGTGGACAGAGTTATATCGCATCTAGCGGGCATAGGACTTCCAACGAAAATCAGTATGATTACACCGACTCTTGAGGCCAGTGCCGAGGATCTTATGAGTTATTTTAAACTGGATAAAAAATCTTCCAGGGGAGTCGTTACTTATATTGTTGCTGCGGGAATCGGGAAAGCACATATATGCCGCAATGTGCTGGAAGAAGATGTTAAGGCGGTTCTTGAACATTCGATTGATGGAAAGTAGAATATGGAAAAAGATATTGTTATCTCTATAGGCGCAATTTTTGTACTGTTATTACTTTCAGCTTTTTTCTCGGGATCGGAAACGGCTTTGACGGCTGTTTCCAAGGGAAGAATGCATGCTCTGGCCAAAGAAGGAAACAAGCGTGCCGCGCTTGTGAATAAAATCCGCTCTGAAAAGGACAGGATGATCGGGGCGCTTCTGCTCGGTAATAATCTGGTGAATATTCTTGCTTCGGCGCTGGCAACCAGTGTGATGATCAAGGTTTTTGGCGAAGCAGGCGTTGTGTATGCCACGCTTGTCATGACACTTCTTGTGCTTGTTTTTGCGGAAGTTCTTCCCAAAACCTATGCATTGCATTTCGCCGATAAAATGGCGATGGTTATAGCTCCTTTGATACGGGGGGTCACAATTGTTTTTGCGCCGGCTACGGCGATGATTACACTGGTCGTCAGAGGCATTCTGAAGGCGCTGGGGGAGGATATTTCCAAGGTCTCTGCCGGAAGTCATCTGGAGGTTTTGCGCGGCGTGATTGATATGCATACAGGCCCGGAGGAGGAAACGCAGGAGCAGCGTGCCATGTTACGTTCGGTACTTGATTTGGAGCATGTTGAGGTCTGTGAGATCATGACGCACCGTAAGAATGTCATGATGGTTGATGCGTCTAAATCACAGACGCAAATTGTCGAGGAGGTACTGGATAGCCCTTATACAAGGCTCCCTTTATGGAAGGATGATTTCGATAATATTATTGGCGTTATCCATGTCAAAATGCTAATCAAGGAACTGCGTGCCCATGAAGGGAATGTCACGACGCCCGATATTGAATCACTAGTGACAGAGCCCTGGTTTATCCCCGAAACAACAACCCTGTTTGACCAGTTACAGGCTTTCCGTCAACGCCGGGAACATTTTGCCATTGTTGTCGATGAATATGGCAGTTATATGGGCATTGTAACGCTGGAAGATATTATTGAGGAAATTGTCGGCGAAATCGAGGATGAAATGGACGAGATTGTTGCCGGTGTACGGAAACAGCCGAACGGGACGTTTCTTGTCGATGGCGATGTGACAATTCGTGACCTGAACCGTGAATTTGACTGGGATCTCCCGGATGAGGATTATTCAACAATTGCAGGATTGATCCTGCATGAGGCACAGATAATTCCCGATCCCGGGCAGTCTTTTAATTTCTACGGAATGCGCTTTGATGTTGTGAAGCGCCAGCGGAACCAGATTACCCTGGTGAGGATTACGTCCCCTAAACCGGTTGAGAAGACAGAAAAAATATAGAGCGTTACTATCTGTTGCCGGAGATCCGCTCTCGCAGCTATGACGTGGCTAACCCAAAATTTTGCCGTGGCAGTGTTTGTATTTATTGCCGCTGCCGCAGGGGCAGGGGGCGTTGCGCTGGGTTTTCCCCCATGTTGCGGGGTCTGTTTTGCTGAATTCCTGTTTTTGCGGAAAGGGTTTGACGGTGCTGTCTCTGTCCATTTGATAACCGACAGAGCGTTTTTGCTGGACACCCATGCCCATCATGGCCGGATCCTGCCTTGTCTCCTGAGTATTCCCAAAGGCCGCACGGCGCATAAACAGATGCTTTGAGTCCTGATCAATATTAAATTCCACCAGACTCAGCGTTTCAGTGACGCTTTCCCGCAAATGATCGATCATCATTTCAAACATGCCAAAGGCTTCGGCTTTATATTCATTGAGTGGATCACGCTGGGCAAAAGCACGAAGGCTGATACCCTGCCGCAAATGGTCAAGATTGAGCAAATGCTCTTTCCAGTGCTGGTCAAGCTTTTGCAGAACCAGACCTTTTTGCAGCTTCTTGTAGATATCAGGCCCCGTATTGGCCGCTTTTTGCGCCATGAGGGCGTCCGATTGATCAATCATGCGCTCGATAATATCTTCTTCGGTGGTGCCTTCTTCCTTGGCCCATTCTTCTACAGGAAGATCAAGGTTCAGGATACGCTGTGCCTCGTTCTTAAGGGTGGTGATATCCCATTGTTCGGCATAGGTACGCGGCGGAATACAGCGGTGAACAAGATCTTCAATGGTCGTATGGCGCATGTCACGGACAAATTCATCAACATCATCGGAGGCCATCATTTCACGGCGCTGGTCATAGATCACCTTGCGCTGGTCATTCATGACATTATCGAATTTGAGCAGGTTTTTACGGACATCAAAGTTCATGGCCTCGACTTTGGCCTGTGCCCGTTCCAGTGTTTTACTGATCCATGGATGGGTTAGCGCTTCGCCATCGCGCAGCCCGATATGTTTGTGGGCGAGCAGCATCTCCATTTTTTCAGAGCCGAAAATACGCATTAAATCATCTTCCAGAGACAGCAAAAAGATGGTTTCGCCAGGATCTCCCTGACGACCCGAGCGTCCGCGAAGCTGGTTATCAATCCGGCGGGATTCGTGGCGTTCTGTGCCGACGACAAACAGACCGCCCGCTTCACGGACTTTATCATGATCCTGCTTCATTTCGGCACGGATCTGCGCTGTTTTTTCTATTTTTTTATCTTCAGGCCAGCTTTCATCAATTTCTTCCCTGATCCTCATATCCACATTGCCGCCAAGCTGGATATCTGTTCCGCGTCCTGCCATATTCGTGGCAATGGTGACGGCGCCGGGGCGACCGGCCTGGGAAATGATAAAGGCTTCCTGCTCGTGGTGGCGGGCATTGAGAACGTGATGCGGAATTTTCTCTTTCTTGAGCTGGGCGGACAGCTTTTCCGATTTTTCAATTGATGTCGTGCCCAGAAGAATAGGCTGCTCCCGTTTCCGGCATTCTTTAACCAGTTGAATAGCCGCTTCTTCCTTTTCAAGAAGGTTTTTGTATATTTTATCGTCACTATCAATCCGCTGGACAGGAACATTGGTCGGGATTTCAACAACGCCTAGTCCGTAAATGTCCATAAACTCCGCAGCTTCGGTCATGGCTGTGCCCGTCATACCGGCAAGCTTGGGATACATACGGAAATAATTCTGGAATGTAATGGATGCCAGAGTCTGGTTTTCATTCTGGATGGCAACGCCTTCCTTGGCTTCCAGAGCCTGATGCAAGCCTTCCGAAAAACGGCGACCTTCCATCATCCGTCCGGTAAATTCATCAATAATAACCACGCGCCCTTCGTGGAGGATGTAATCCTTGTCCGCGAAAAAGAGCTTATGGGCGCGGAGCGCCTGATTAACGTGGTGGACAAGGGAAATATTGTGGGCATCATAAAGATTGCCTTCGGTCAGAAGATTATTCTCCCTCAGAAGATTTTCAATATGTTCCGTGCCATTGTCGTTAAAGGTGATGGTGCGCATCTTTTCATCAAGATCATAATCGCTCTCGTTCAAACGTGGAATAATCTTGTCAACGGCATTGTAAAGTTCGGAAAATGTTTCGGAAGGCCCTGATATAATCAGGGGTGTTCTGGCCTCATCAATCAGAATCGAATCGACTTCGTCAACGATGGCAAAATGCGGAGGACGCTGTACCATGCTTTCGAGCTGATATTTCATATTGTCGCGCAAAAAATCAAAGCCCAGTTCGTTATTGGTGCCGTACATAACATCGGCGGCGTAGGCTTTTTTGCGTTCGGAATCCTCAAGATTGGCTGTAATACCACCAACAGTCAGCCCGAGGAAATTATAAACTTTTCCCATCCATTCGGCATCACGTTTGGCAAGGTAATCATTCACTGTCACCACATGCACACCCTTGCCGGACAGGGCATTGAGATAGACGGCCAGAGTGGCAACCAGCGTTTTGCCTTCCCCCGTTTTCATCTCGGCAATTTTTCCCTGATGGAGCGCAAGGCCGCCAACAAGCTGCATATCAAAATGGCGCTGCCCCAGC
>PFTR01000087.1 GCA_002789675.1 Alphaproteobacteria bacterium CG_4_9_14_3_um_filter_47_13
GATTTCTTCTTTTTGTCATATCGGTAGATCCCTTTCGTTTTAATGTCAGAATTCCACCTTAGCAACATGTCCGATTTTCTGGGACCACCTCTGAATTCCAGCATCATCATCATCAATAATTAAAACGGATAACTGCCTCATCCTCTTGATTTTCTTTCTATTTTATAAATTTAATAATTTTTATATCGTCCCTCATACAAAAAAGATACAAACTTTTTCAAAACAGATAACAATGCGAAGTGATGCTGTTACATCACCATCCTATCTTGGAATCATCAGTTAACCAAGAAGGAGAAAAGCAATGGCCTTTACACATAAAGCTTTAACAAAAGAAATATCAAAGCTACAGAAATTCGCTCTAAGGCTATGCCAAAACAGACACGATGCTGAAGATCTTTTACAAAATACAGTTTTAAAAGCGCTGGAAAAGAAGGATATGTTCGAAGACGGAACGAACCTTTTTAGCTGGACCTCTAAAATTATGTATAATAATTTTGTTTCAGGATATCGGCGCAAGGTCAAATTTGAAACCCAATATGACTGCGAGGACTATATTATGAATCAATCGACAGAAGCCCGTCAGGACAATATTTCTGAACTCTCACAAGTCAATGAAGCGATGGCTCTGATTTCTGATGAACATCGAACTGTTCTTATCTGTATATGCATCAAAGGCATGAAATACAATGAAGTTGCTACCATGCTTGCTATCCCTATTGGCACAGTTCGTTCCCGTTTATCACGTGCCAGGGAGCAATTGCAGGAAGCTCTTATACAACGGGCGGCGAACAAAATTTATTCTTCGCCCTCTTCCCTGCCAGCGATTATACAAAAAGCGGCGTAATTTATTTTATACTTTTAAAAAGCCCGGATTTAATGCCGGGATTTTTTTATAAAGAACGACAAAAAGCACGCTCGGAACCTTATTTTTCATCAAAGGAAGCGCCCTGAATCATGGTGTTTTCCATGTCGGTATTTTCCAGCAGAGCGCCACTCAGATCCGCACGGCGAAGATCACAATCAATTAATATAGCGTAGGAAAGATCAGCGCCAGCAAGAATGGCATCGCTTAAATTCGTGCCGCGCAATATCGCATAACGTAAATTTGCGCCGCTTAAATCGACACGCTGCAGCCATTCCATGCCATATTGGTTGATAAATTTCAGCGGCGAGAGCTGTGCGCCAGATAAGTCCGCACGCGACAACAGCGCATTCCTTAGCGAAGAACCACGCAAGTCTGTCTTCATAAGCTTACAATCACGTAAATCAGCACGATCCAGTAACGCGCTTTGAATCTGGGTTCCTTCAAGATTCTGTTTTAAAAAATTGGTGCCGATCGCCTTGATCGCCGTCAATGAATAACTTCCAAGACCAGAAACGGAGCGCATATCATAACCGCTCAAATCCAGTCTTTCTCCATGTTTTCCAGCAGTTGCCACCCATTTGGTATGAGCTTCAAGTAATTCAGGAAGCGTCTGTTCGAGTACCTCGAATTTTATCCCCATTGAATCTTCAGTTGTTGCCTCCTTGATATTGGAACCACCGGTTTCGGTCATAACAAGAATTGTTCCGGTCATAATAGAAGATGCCAGATTGCTATTGCTTAAATTTGAACCGGTAAAATCAGCATCTGACAGATTGGCACCCTGAAGATTTGCCCCACTGAAATCGGCGTTCTTTACAAGGACACCGGATAAATCAGCATCTGAAAAATCTGCAGTGGCGGCGCGGGAACCAGACAGATTTGTATCACGCAATTTTGCCCCGGTGAATATCGTCTTCTTTCTATTGGGCTCTCCTTCTCCCCAATCTTTATCTGTAAGAATGCCTCGGGCGTTACGTTCCATAACCTTCCCTTCACGCAGATCCGCTTTTTCAAGATCCGCGCCAGTAAGATCCGCACCAGAAACACAAGCGCCGCGAAAGTCAGCACGCGAGAAATCTCCTTGCACAAGACAGGCATTCCGGAGATCAGATGCAAAAAATGAGGCCCCTGTGAAGGTACCCCATGATAAATCAGCGCCCTGTAATATTGACCCTGTAAAATCAGCTTGCGATAAATCAGCACCTTGAAATTTTAATCCTGACATATCCCTGAATTTCAAGACAGCGCGTGCGCCGCCACGGATACCTTTCAAAAAAATAGTGTGTTTTTTTATAATATCCTCAAGCTCCCGCTGGGTTACTTGCTCTAAAGAAGATTCATTGATAGCGGTTTTTACAGTCATTTAAAGAATCTTGCTCACTTATATTATTTTTAAAAAAAGATATCCCATCATTAGTTTAATAACATTCTGCTAAAATTTTATGAATTATTCTTCCGAAGCCAAAATTTTAATAGCCAGCTCTTTACCCAGCTCAACGCCAAACTGGTCAAAACTGTTTATATTCCATATAATTCCTTGAACAAAGATTTTATGTTCATAAAGGGCAAGAAGTCTACCAAGATGAAAAGGGTCAAGTTTTGGCAGTAAAATCGTTGTTGAAGGGCGGTTTCCGGGAAAAACACGGTGCGGGTTGCCATCAGCTTCCTTTAAAGCACGTCCCTGTATCAGGGCTTGTGATTGCGCTTTCATATTGGCAAGCAGAATTTTATGCTGCTCCCCTATAGAATAGTGACTTTCCAGCGCCGCGATAAAATCACAGGGAACAAGTGTCGTGCCCTGATGAAGGAGCTGATAAAAGGCGTGCTGACCGTTCGTTCCGGATGATCCAAAAACAACAGGCCCTGTATTATATGAAACCTGACGACCCTCACGATCCATACCCTTGCCGTTCGATTCCATATCAAGCTGCTGCAACCATGCCGGAAACAGCGCCAGATTTTGGCTATACGGCAAGACCGCATAAGTCTGTGCTTCCCAGAAATTACGATACCAGACCCCGAGCATCGCCAAAATCACCGGAAGATTAGCGGAAAGAGGCGCGCTACAGAAATGGTTGTCCATCGCATGTGCGCCGTCCAGCAACGCTCTGAACCGTGAAAATCCGGCTGCAATACAGATAGAAAGCCCGATCGACGACCACAGACTAAAACGCCCGCCGACCCAATCCCGAAACGGAAACATATGAGCCGGATCAATACCAAAAGCCGCAACCGCCTGTGTATTCGTGGACAAGGCCACAAAATGACGGGCTATCGCACGCTCATCCTTTAAATGCGCCAGCAACCAGCGTTTTGCAGTCTGCGCATTCTCCATTGTTTCCTGCGTTGTAAAGGTTTTTGACGCAATAATAAATAATGTCGTTTCCGGATTACAATCCTGTAAAGCTTGAGAAATATCCGCCGGATCAATATTTGCAACAAATTTGACCTCAATATCCCTGCTACAATAAGGCCAAAGCGCTTCACAAACCATACGTGGCCCAAGATCAGAGCCACCAATCCCGATATTTATGACAGTTTTTATAGATTTTCCTGTATAGCCTTTCCATGCGCCACTACGGATCTTTTCACTAAAACTCTTCATTTGTTCAAGTGTCTGGTAAATAAAGGGCATCACATCTTCACCATCCACCATGACCGGACGGGAAGCCGGAGCGCGGAGCGCGGTATGGAGTACCGCACGATTTTCTGTATGATTGATTTTTTCTCCTGCAAACATGCGGTTGCGCCAGTCTTCAATATTGCAGGCTTTGGCAAGATCCATCAAAAGGCGGAATGTTTGATCCGTAATCAAGTGTTTCGAAAAATCGACAGAAAGTCCTTCAATTTCCAGACTATAGGTTTGCAACCGTTGCGGGTTTTGCACAAGCAAATCGTGCACGGAAAGATTTTCACACTCTGCACGATGGGTTTGCAGCGCTTTAAATGCAGCAAGATCATTCAACATTCGGCAAAACATCCACTATTTTTGTCGGAGCAACATCCACAGGCTTGCCGACAAGGACAATTGTGAGTTTATCTGGCGTCAGCAGTTTTTTCGCCAGTGCCTGAATATCCTCTTTTGTTACCGCATTAATGCGATCCGCACGTTTATCAAGATAATCAGCGGGCAGATCATCAAGCTGTAAATCCAGAAGAAGCGCGGCAATATGATCGCTCGCCGACAGGCTCAGCGGAAAAGAGCCGATCAGATAGGATTTTGCATTGGCCAGCTCTTTGTCACTGACCATTCCATCCATCATTTTCCGCCATTCTGTATCAATCAGTACCAGAACTTCAGCGGCGGATTCATTTTTGGTCGATGTTGAAGCCGTCAAAGCTTGCAGATGCTTTAGATCATAAAAAGCGGTATTTATGCCATAAGTTAAACCGCGCTTTTCCCTGATTTCCTCAGTGAGCCGCGAGCCAAATCCACTGCTGCCAAGAATAAAATTCATCACCATGCCCGTATAATAATCAGGATGGCTCCGCCCGATTCCAGGCTGCATAATCTCGATCATTGTCTGGGGAATATCCTGTTTATACAAGATTGTCTGCCCCCCATTCTGGACAGTCAGATCTTGAATAACAGGCAGGGCTTTATTCTGCGGCAGCGCCCCGAAAATCGTATCAAGCGCCGTTTTTAATTCTTCCGGTGTGATATCACCCATAACACCGACACGAAGATTTTCCAGAGAAAACCTTGTTTTGACGAAATCATGAAGATCCTGCGCTGTAATGGTCTGCAATGTTGTTAATGTCCCGCCACTATTCAAGGCATAGGGATGACCGGAAAAAGCAATATCATTCATCAGCCGTGAGGCTTTCCAGCCAGAATCCGCCATTGAAGAACGGATACGGGACAGATTGGCCGCACGCATTCTTTCCACCGGTTCCGCGTCAAAACGTGGCGCGGTCAGTGCCAGACGGAGCATATCAAATGCCATATCCTTGTTTTTGGTTAATAATTTGAGACGACCACCAAAGTTATCGCGTCCGGCACTAAAATGCAGACTGATATTATGATCGGTCAGCATTTTCTGAAAAGTGGCGCTGTCATAAGAACCTGCGCCCTCATCCATTGTGTTGGAAACCAGTTGCGCCAGCCCCTGGTTCTCTTTCGAATCAAGCGCAGAGCCGACCTGTTTAAAAGAAAACTGCAGGGCAATAATCGGGAGCGAATGATCTTCCACCAGCCATGCCGAAATCCCCTTTTCGCTTTTGACCTCCTGAATATCCAGTAAACGGTCTCCGGCAAAGGAAACACCGGAGAGACAGACCAGATATATGATAAAAATGGTAATTCTGAACTTTTTAATCATGGGCTTTCCAAGAGTTTTCTATGATATAGGGTTTTTAAAACGCGAAGACCATAGAGTCACGTAAAGTTTTTATTAGATCAGTCTTCTTTTTCAGTCTCTTCCTGCTCGTCAGGAACGCCATCTTCACCATATTCAAGTCTCTCTTTTTCTGCCGCCAGAAGTTTCTTCCGCTGCTTTTTCTCTTCAGTATTGAGTGCAAGAATGTCAGATGTCTCTTTCAAGCGCTTCACAATCTTGTCAAGATGCACGGCATTGCGCAAAGGATCCGATGTTTCCACACGCAGTACCGTTTCGATTTCATCAAAGAAAAATAAAACAGCTGCGTGCTTCATAGTGAAAATATTGACAAGAGCCTGCTGTCTTTCTTTCGTAAAATAACTTTTCAGATTCTTTTCATCCCGGGTTTTTACGACATATTCGTCTTTCCATTCGGCAAGATCCGGCTTGATTATATGGTTAAAAGCCAGACCGCTGATAAAACCGGTAAATTCTTTGGTAGAAATAGCCGCGCCTGTGGCCATGCCCGCGCCAAACTGAAACTCAATCACGGTAATAAAACGCTGGCCACGAACATCATCAGTCTGCTGCGTTCCGGTATAAAGAGATAATTGATAAGCGCCAAACTGTCCCGTCACAATCGGCGATTCCATCAAACGCGGCGACTGATATTTCATTTTATGTTTTTTAGCAAATGCCGCCCATGCCTTTTTCTGCTGAAATAGCACAAATAATGTCCATCCGACAAAAACAACAATAAAAACGGTAAAAACAAACCAGATAGCTAACCACATAGAAAATCTCCGGCAATCAGTTCATAAACCAATATTAAGTGTACAACCCCAATATGGCTTCATGCAAACGCCATTCTCCCTTACTCTGAAAATACACCCTGTAAATTTCATCGCTGTACTTTATAAAGCGATCCGATAGAATAAGTTCTATGCGACATTTTATACTCTTTTTGATATTGGGCTTTATCACATCCTGTGCGTCTGTAGAAAAAGAAACAGGGCAGGAAGGATTATTGCTTGTCCCCGCTTCTTTCCGTGATTTGCAAGGCTGGGACAAGGATCGCCAGCAGGATGCACTCATTGCTTTGGAACGATCTTGTGCCCGTATTTTAAAACGCGCTCCAACAGAGTCTTTTGGAGCCCCCCCCGTCGGTGGAACCTACGGAGACTGGCAACCAGCTTGCCGTGCCCTGCCAATTTCCACCACATCCGAACAGGCCAGAGATTTTTTCGAGCGCTGGTTTACGCCGTGGCAAGCCTTCGCGGAAGATGGTAAAAAAGAAGGATTATTTACCGGTTATTACGAACCTGAATTGCACGGTTCAAGAATTAAAACCGGAACTTATATCTATCCTCTTTACAAAAAACCGGATGATCTTGTCATGGTTGATCTTGGCGCTTTCCGCGAAGAACTCAAAGGACAGCGCATCGCAGGACGTGTCCATGATTCATATCTCAAACCCTATGAGGACAGACAGAAAATCAGTGAAGGACACTGGCCACATAATGACAAGGTTCTGGTCTGGGTTGATAATCCGGTTGATTCCTTCTTTCTTCATATTCAGGGATCAGGCCGGGTTTCTTTTAAGGACGGCTCTTCTATCCATGTTGGTTATGATGGCCAGAACGGACATATTTATTATGCGATTGGCCGCGAACTGATCAAACGCGGCATTCTGGATAAAGACGAGGTTTCTCTGCAATCCATCCGTCACTGGCTTGAAACCCATCCGAAGGAAGCACCGGAACTGATGAACCTGAATAAATCATATGTCTTTTTCAAGGAAATTGAAAATAAGGCTCCGCTGGGCGGCGAAAATGTTCCCCTGACTCCGGAACGCTCCCTGGCGATAGACCGCTCAAAAATACCTTATGGCATCCCTGTCTGGGTTGATATCGAGCCACCCGTGGAGAATACGAAACCGCTACGGCAAATGATGGTGGCTCAGGACACAGGCGGCGCCATTCAGGGCGCGGTACGGGGTGATTTTTTCTGGGGGCATGGCGAAAAAGCCGCCTATTTTGCAGGTCACATGAAAGCCAAAGGTCAATACTGGTTTCTTCTGCCAAAAAAATAACAAACAAAAGTTTGACAGAATCCATAAACTCTGTCATACACAGGGCAGAGTTTTATAAATACTCTCTATGAGATGGAGCTTACGAGAAAAGTATCTAGAAATATGATAGATACGTGAATGTTTAAGACCCTCACTTTTTCCGCAAAGTTCAGATTTATAGACTGGTGGTTCTAGAAAGCGAATTTCTACTTCAAAAGGTAGAGATCCGGTTGTATTGAGGCACGTTCTTAAACATATAACGAAAGATAAAAACATGAAAAATTTTGAAGGCTTCGGCCTGTCGGCCAATCTGAATAAGTCTCTGGTAAAAATGGGATATACAACTCCAACGCCGATTCAGGAAAAAGCGATTCCCCTGGCTTTGCAGGGACGCGATATTCTCGGCTCTGCCCAGACGGGAACGGGAAAAACAGCGGCATTTTCCATTCCAATGGTAGAAGGCCTGATGCGCTCGACACGCGGATCGGCTCTTATTCTAACGCCAACACGGGAACTGGCCAAACAGGTTCTGGATGTTGTTCACCAGTTACTGGGGTATCAGAGCCCGATCAAAACGGCATTTATTATCGGCGGCGAGCCAATGGGGAAACAATTCTCGCAGCTTCGGGCAAAACCCCGCATTATTGTGGGAACGCCGGGGCGGATCAATGACCATCTGGAGCGTGGCTCACTGATGCTCAATGATACAGGTTTTCTGGTTCTGGACGAGACAGACAGAATGCTGGATATGGGCTTTGGAATCCAGATTGATAAAATCCTGAAATATCTTCCCGCAAAGCGCCAGACACTCCTGTTCTCCGCTACTCTGCCGGATGATATTATCAAACTTTCGGGGAAATATCTTACCAATCCCGAGCGCGTTTCAATGGGATCAACCAATGTTGTTGCCCTCAACATCAAGCAGGATGTTATCAAGATTGAGCAAGATCAGAAATATAAGGAACTGGTCAACCAGCTTTATGAGCGTAATGGCTCGGTTCTTGTATTTGTCAAAACGAAGTTTGGCGCTGATAGAATGGCAAAACAATTATGCCGCGATGGTTTTGAGGTTGACGCACTACACGGTGATTTGCGGCAGAATAAACGCACCAGCGTTATGAATAGCTTCCGCAACAAAAAATTCCGGATTCTCATTGCAACCGATATTGCCGCACGGGGTCTTGATGTGCCGCATATCGAGCATGTCATTAATTACGATCTGCCACAGGTTGCCGAAGATTATATCCACCGTATGGGCAGAACTGCCCGCGCAGGAGCCGAAGGTGCCGCGCTTTGCTTTGTATCTTCTCAGGACAGCCGTAAATGGTATGCGATCGAGTGCCTTCTTGATCCCGAAATGGCGTCAAAGAAAAAAGCCCCCGGAAAAAGCAGACCGGGTCAGAGATCAAGCCGGAGAATTCATAACACAAAACCCGGAAGCAAACCTGGGGTCGGCATAAAATCAGGGAAAAAACCTTTTAACAGAAGCAAATTACGGCAAAAAACAGCCGCTTAATCCCTTTTTTTGATGCTCATCTTAAAATTGTGCAAAGCTGACCCGCTTGAACGTATGTTGGCTTGCACGATTTTATCTGGCGTATTCTGCAAAGCACTCCTCGTCTGACATACGGGCACCCTTTTTTCATCAGAACCATCTTCGTGCAACAATCTGTTAAAACGGTTCTATATAGAAATATTCTGCTCCTGAATAATGTCCGATAAATAGATATCATTATCAGAAAACCATTCTGTAATATCGTCGTAGCCTACTGCGTTTATCACTTTAGAAAAATCAAAATCACGCAGAGGAACAGCACTTTTCATTTTTTTCATAGATATCTCCTGTTTTTTTGAATATGGCTTCCCAAGACAAATGCGCAAGCGTTTGTCTTTCTATCTCGTCTGTAAGAGAGAACCATAAAAGAGCACAATAATTGAAAATAGCCGTGATGATTGTCACACAAAGATAACTTTGTAATATATGGAGAATATTCTGAAAACATATGTAAGAATGTCTTATTCTTATAAGAATGACATCGTTGTAAAAAAACGCTATTTTATTTTGTAGCGTGAATTTTCATGGATTTCGTTTGCGCAGGAATAAAGGGCATGGCAGCAATTTCTGCAGCAATATGCCTTCCCCGAACATTGACAAAAATTTTTGTTCCTGTGAGGGAATATGCAGTTTCTACATATCCCTGTCCAATTCCCTTTTTCAATGTTGGTGAAAATCCACCACTTGTTAGAACTCCAATTTTGTTCCCGCTGGAATCAAGAATTTCCGCACCTTCACGCGCCACGCCTTTTTCAGTCAGAGAAACACCGACCCGTTTACGCTCCACACCTTTTTCAAGTTGTGCCAGAACTTTTTCTGCGCCAATAAAAGATCTGTTCTCTTTCCCCATGACCCAGCCTAACCCCGCTTCAACAGGAGAGATCCGGTCATCAATGTCATGGCCATAAAGACAATACCCCATTTCAAGCCGCAAGGAATCCCGTGCGGCAAGACCGACAGGCTTTACCGCACCATGCCTTGATAAATGGAGCCAGACACCATCGGCAATATCCGCCGGGACGCTCAGCTCAAATCCGTCTTCGCCAGTATAGCCAAGGCGACTTATAAATATTGGCGTTCCATCCACAAATTTTGAGTCGATCAACCACATATACGGCATTCCTTCCGTATCAATTTTAAGGGTTTCACGCAAAACCGCCTCGGCCTTTGGCCCTTGTAATGCAATTAAAGCACGATCATCAAGACGGGTCATTGTTACATCATCCGGCAAATGTGCCGTGATCCAGGTAATATCCTTTTCTTTACAACCGGCATTAATCACGGCAAAAAATTTATGGCTGCCGCGTCTGGTGATAATCAGATCATCAATAATACCGCCTTCAGGATTTGTTAAAACCGTATATTTGGCACGACCTTCTGGTAACAACTTAAAAGAAGAAGGCGTTATTGTCTCAAGAAACGCGCCTACGCCCTTTCCTTCCAGAACAATCTGCCCCATATGGGAGACATCAAATAATCCGGCATGAGCCCGCACCCATTCATGTTCGGCCATGACGCCCTCTTCATAATAAAGCGGCATATCATATCCGGCAAATTCACCCATTTTTGCCTTCATTTGTAGATGGGTGCTGTGAAGTGGTGTGTGATCTGTCATTATTATAACCTCCGAAAAGAGTCTCTTCGTGAATCAAAACGTGCCGTTAATATATAACCATTAACGGCACGTTCTAACAGTTTTTATTTTTTCAATGTCTTATGCAACCAGACTTCCTGCTGTGGCCAGATCATCAACACTCAGGCCTGTCACATTTTCCAGAACAGCAAAATCCGTTCCATTCGCAGCATTTCCGCTGCCATTCACATCAACAGATAATGTTGTGTACGATCCATTATCATTGGAAAAGACAAACTGGTTGATGGTCGCCTGTGTGGTACTTGTTCCAAACAGCAGAGCCGACAGATCAACAACATCACCTTCGGCAACATGGAAGTCCTTGATTGTGTCCTTGCCATCAGCGATTGATTCGAACAGAAAGACATCGGCACCGGATCCACCATAAAGCGTATCATTCCCGGCACCACCTGTAAGCCTGTCATTGCCTTCCTGACCAAACAGGACATCATCGCCTGCGCCACCATTCAGGACATCATCGCCGCCGCTGCGTGTGCTACCTTTTGATGTAACAGTCTCGGCACCCATTTCTTCCAGATGACTTTTGATATAAGCCAAAGTGTCATTGCGATCCCATCCTGCCGTGCTTTCCAGTTGTGCAAAGACATCCCAGCCAGAACCGGGCGCTGTTCCCAGACCTTTATTCACCGCAAGAATATCAGTGTTAAGGGTATCCCCGAACAGAATATCAGCACCGACACCACCTAGCAGCGTATCATCACCAACGTCCGCCAGATTATTCAGCGGGCTTGCTCCCTGCAGAGCCGCGCTCAGATCATTCGGATCCTGAACATCAAGGGCGCTGTCATTACCTGAATCGATAACACTTAAACGATTCAGTGTTACCATGTCAACACCAATGCCAACACCAATGACTTCACCAAATGCCTGCAAATCTGCAACTTCATTGCTTCCATCACTTCCTGTAATTTCTCCCATCACAGTATCGGCATCACCGCTTTTAACATTTCCCTTATCATCCAGATACTGCTTTGCTCTACCGTCAGATACGAAATAGGAGACTGTTTCCGCCCCATTGATTGGGCCATTGGAAGTGTTACCATTGAGCCAGAACAGAGCCTCCTGTAATGGCGCTTCATAATTTGTGCCAGCGTCATTAAACAAATCATCAACATAACTGATTGCGCTGTTAAATTCCCCTGTTTCAGTCACCATAAAAGTTTCCGCATCTGCTACGGCTTTACCACCAAAAGGAACAAAATGCACTTTGACATCACCACCTGTATAGGCATTAAAATCTTCAAGCAGATTAGAAACAGCCTGTTTCAAAAGGACAAGTTTCTTTCCGGACATAGAATTGGAAAGATCAAGCATCATAACAATATTATAGTCCTTATTAACATTCTGCAAACTGGAACCACCTGTATCACCAACAAGAATATCGCCTGCCTGCCCTCCTGTGATTGTACCGTCTCCATCGCCAACTTTATAAGGCGTTGTCGATGGATCGGTATCATCAATATTCGTTCCAACAATAAATGTGGGTAAATAGCCTTTAAGTGTTAATGTTGCTGTTGAAAAATCACCATCGCCATCCGTCAAAGTATACGTGAAGACATCGCCAATGACGCCTCCTGTAGAACTTGCAGAGGTAGACAGTGTATATTCATAAGATCCATCAGCAAATATTTTCAACGTACCATTGTCACCATTAATTGTTGCGCCTGTCGTGGCATTTACAGTCACATTTGTCCCGTTAAAGGATATTTTTGTGACAGTATTATCAAGATCTTTACTCAGATTATCTTCACCACCCGCGACCTGATTAACACCTGTGATAACATTTCCGTTTGCAGAACCCATCAACGGATTTACGCTTTGTAAAGCAGCAGAAAGATCATTCGGATCCTGGACATCAAGGGCACTGTCACTACCGGAATCAATAATGCTTAAACGACCCAGTGTTGTAGAATTAACACCAATACCAACACCGACAACTTCACCGAAAGCCTGCAACGCGGCTACTTCATTGCTACCGTCACTGCCTGTGATTTGCCCCATAACAGCATTGGCCGTACCGATTACAAGGTTGCCGCTGTTATCCAGATAACGGTTCGGTTCACCATCTGATATGAAATAGGAGAATATCTCTGCCCCGACAATCGGGTCATTTGCGCTTGCTCCGTTCAGCCATGACAAGGCGCTTTGCAGTGGCGCTTCATAATTTGTCCAGCCATTTGCAACCAGATTGTTTACAAAATTAACAGCGCTATTAAATCCGCTGACATTGGTAACAGTAAATGTGCCCGCCGTCTGCGCATTATCAGCAAAAGGAACAATATGAACTTTGACATCGCCACCGGAATAGCCGTTGAAATCCGCCATAAGGTTGTTCACAGCCTGCTTAAGGAGTGAGAGCTTGCTTCCTACCATAGAACCGGAAACATCAAGGATCAGAACAATGTTATAGTCTTGGGTAGAGCTCATAACCTCGAACTCTATGCAATCATCATAAGCTGTTAAACCATCATCCCGGACATTGACGGTAATGATACCCTCTGCTGTATCGCCATCGCTGTCTTTGGCGGTAAAGCCAAACTTCAGGGCAATATTATCGTTATGATCGGCAGCCGTAGCACCATCAACAGGATGATCAAGCGTACCCAGCAATGTAAAAGTATAATTGCCGTTGGCATTCAAATTCAGCGTAAAGACTGTCTCGCTTCCGGCTTTGCCGATATAGCCATTGGCTGTCTGGCTGACAATCACGGCAACACCACCACTTGTCAGGGCAATTGCGCTTGAAAAGCCGCCATTAACAGTAAAGCTTCCCGGCGTATCATCACCGAAATCTGCTTCGACTTTATCAGATACTGACGTTGTTGGTGCCAGATTGGTTTCATCAACCGTCACTTTTTCCGGCTGGGTTATGATTGGCACATCATCATCTTCCCATGTCACGGTTAGCACATCAGATGCCTGATTGTTATTATCCGTTGTATCAAACTCGCCATCACTTACAGGATTTTCTGTTGTAAAAACAGTCGCTGTCAGATTGAGTGTGCCGTCAAACGCGCTATTTGTTGAAATGATCTGCAACCCGGAGACTTGCGCTGGCGTAAAACTCCAGACGCCGCCACCCAGATTTGTACCTTTATTAAAAGTAAATCCGGCAGGCACCCCGCTCACCTCATAATGTGTGATATGCTCCGAACCATCCTTATCCACGCCCAAAGCGCCAGCAATATTCACAGCAACCGATGCGCCCTCAACATCC
>PFTR01000117.1:0-3188 GCA_002789675.1 Alphaproteobacteria bacterium CG_4_9_14_3_um_filter_47_13
AACTCAAAAATCCTCTCCTCAAATTGTCCAAAATGGCGCTCCACCACCGTTACTTCAAACTTTTGCAGAGGGTTCTATAGTCATGGATCAGTTACGTTTTTCAGTTGCGGAAATACTCTCTCTCATCGGGCTCGCACAGTGTCTTTATGTTCTGGTTTATATGGCTTTCCGATCCGGGGATTTAAAGCGGGCTTTATTGCCTTTCTGCTATTTCAGTGTGCTGGGCGCTGCCTTCTTTTTTGATTTTTCGCAGCGCTTTCTTGCTGATATGTCGGTTTATTACGAGATTATCCAGTGGTTCCTCTGGTTTATGGGGCCGCCTTTGAGTGTTCTTCTGGTGATCCAGATTGCCTGTATTCATAAAACGCCCAATTTTTCAGATTACGGGGTGTTATTTGTGGTGCCGCTGGCTTATGTGGGTGCGGTTTTTATGGCGCTTCAGGATAGAAGTTGCCTGTTTCCGATTAATTGTACTGTTCTGCATGAATGGCTGGTGATTACAGGGTTAATTGCGGGGGCGATCAGTATGGCCGCAATTTGGGGGCATAAAAATATGCTGACGACGCTTTATCAGGATAAGGCGGGTAAAGACCGTTATTGGCTGATTTTAACACTGGTTTTTATAAATCTTCTCTTTCTTGCTGTTATGCTCGTCAGTCTTACGCCTGTATTATCACATGAGGATGCTCTTCTGATTCGGACATTGCTGGGAACAGGTGTGGTCTATCTGGCGGGGACAAGTCTGTTTCGTATCTACCCGCAGTCTCTGATCCTGGTCAACCGTGGTAAAAAAGAGGATATGAGTGCAGAGGAGCTGGCATTGGCGCAGCGGATTGAACAGCTTCTGGACAGGGAAAAAATCTATCATGAACCGTCTTATGGCCGTGCCGAGCTTGCACGGGAACTTGAAGTATCGGAAACCATAATTTCAAAGGTTATCAATCTGCATTTTGGGAAAAGTTTTCCGCAGCTTCTGAATGAAAGACGGGTCGAGGATGCTAAAACCCTGATTCGGGATACAAATGTCCCGATTAAAATTATCGCGCAGGAAGCCGGTTTTAACTCGGCTGCTTCATTTAACCGTGTTTTTCGTGATATCACCGGACAATCGCCGAGTGATTACCGGACATCGAAGTAAATCAAGAGGCGCGTTCTGATTTTGCCCATACAATTCCTCATTCTGTTTTTTTGAGTTCACATCTTGGCAAATGGCGGGTTTGCCACTGATTTTGTTAAGAATTTCTTCACTAAAAAAATCATAGACTGGGTTAAATAAGAGTGTTTTGGATGCACTGTTGTGTGTATAATCAGGCTGCTAATCTCTTGGCATTCTATTATTCATTCAAGACTGACACAAACCATAAACTTCATTTTTCGACCAACCAAAGGAGACAGATATATGAATACTTTAACCCCTATAACGGACAGGAAGCAGGCAGGCTTTACGCTTGTGGAGCTGGCTGTTGTTATGATTATTATCGGCCTGCTGATCGGCGGCGTTCTGAAAGGACAGGAACTGATCGCAAACGCGCAGATAGTGGCGACAGCATCTGCCGTTAAGGGAATTGATGCCGCGACAACAACATTTCGTGATACTTTCGCGGCGATGCCAGGAGATATGCGGAATGCAAATACCAGACTATCCAATTGTACTGCGACTCCTTGCTTTACACCTGTAACCGCTTCGTATGGAAATGGAAGGGTTGATAGTGTAAAGATTCTTGTGGCTCCTGCAAATGAAAATCTTTCTTTCTTCCCGCAACTTGCTGCAGCTGATTTGATCTCCGGTGTGAATGCTGTGACAGGGGCTGCGGGTAATGCCTGGGGTGCGAATTTCCCTGAGGCACCTATTGGGGGTGGTTTTCATGCCGCTTATCATGCAGGTGGTGCACTTGGGGTTGTTCCTGCTGCTCCGGGGGCAAGACCTGGCCATTATCTGTTATTAAACAATAACCCCGGGGCAGCGCCTAGCGGGTCTACAGCTCCTTTGTCCGCATTGGAAGCCGCCCGGCTTGACCGTAAACTGGATGATGGAAATTCGAGAACAGGAACAGTCTTTCCTCTGGAATCTGCTTGTAATGTCGCTAGTCTTTATCCGGAAAGTAATACAGGTGTATCCTGTCATTTGATTATTCGTTTCCAGAATTAATCAGCTATTGTTCAAATCATTAAGAAAAGCCCCCGGATCGGGGGCTTTTTTATTTGCGGGGTTATTTGTGGAGAGGGAGCGCTCTTGATCATTCGGGGTTTTGCTGTATTGATCATGTCATATAAATTGATGGTGTGTTATTGTCCTGACCGATCATAGAAAAGGAATTGTGAATGCTGGCCTTGATATCTCCTGCAAAAAAACTGGATTTTGAGTCGGTGTGGGACAAAAGGGATTATACGCAGCCTGCGTTTCCTGACCATACGCAGGAACTGGCGGCGGATCTGAAAAAAATTTCGCAAGGGGAATTGCAAAAACTGATGAATCTCTCGGAGGCTTTGGCGGCGCTCAATGTCCGCCGATATCAGGATTTTACAACGCCTTTGACTCCGGAGAATGCGCGGCCTGCGATAACGGCTTTTTGCGGGGATACCTATCTCGGGCTGGAGGCGGCCAGTTTTTCACGTGAAGATAAGGCCTATGCACAGGATCATCTGCGGATTCTCTCCGGCTTTTACGGGTTGCTGCGCCCGCTTGATCTGATGCAGGCTTACCGTCTCGAGATGGGAACGAAGCTTACCAATAAGCGGGGTAAGGATTTATATGCGTTCTGGGGAGAACTTCTGACGCAGGCTTGTAATGAAGCTGTTAAAAATCATAAGGATAAAAGTGTTATTTCTTTGGCTTCCCTTGAGTATATCAAGGCTATTCAACCGCAAAGGCTGGCGCATTCCTTTATCACGTGCCATTTTAAAGAAATGAAAGGGGATGCCCCGAAAGTGATAGGGCTTTTCGCAAAGCGCGCACGGGGCATGATGGCACGTTACATCATTCAGAATCGCATTGAAACGCCGGAGGGTTTGAAGGATTTTGATAAAGAGGGCTATAAATTCATGCCGATTCTCTCGGATCAGAGTGATTTCGTTTTTGTACGTTCGTGAATTTATAGGGTATATATAGTAACTCTTATAGTAATTTTAATTTAGAAATAGTCACTTTTTAAAGCACGTCATCACACGCTTTATGCGTGTGATCCATA
>PFTR01000117.1:3220-3576 GCA_002789675.1 Alphaproteobacteria bacterium CG_4_9_14_3_um_filter_47_13
AGATTACACGGACAAGCCGTGTAATGACGGTATAAGGTAAACGTCTTATTCTTAACTTAAATTACTTTATTAAAAATAAGACATTCTCTAAAAGAGTAAGACATTTTCTAATGTCGTCTCATTACCTGAATTTTTGGAACAAAAACTCTAGGGTAATCCATAGTTTCTCATAGATTGCCTTAGAACTTCCTTTCAGAAAATTCAGGCAATGACGATGTTGCCAGTATTTGTGTCTATGGGAAGGCAGGGCGATCGTTCTGAGCCAGAACGATCGCCCTGAAAGCCCCTGAATTCATCATCATCATCCTGTATAGGTGCTTCAAGACCGCGTCTGACCGCATTTTCAGCAGCTTTTG
>PFTR01000117.1:3612-107703 GCA_002789675.1 Alphaproteobacteria bacterium CG_4_9_14_3_um_filter_47_13
AAAAAAGAGCTTTTTTCTTCACCCCAAGCAAAAACTTTTCTAAGATCGGGATGCCTGTCCACATTTTTTCCGTTTACATGAGTCAAGCGAATAGCTAGCGGTTGAACTTTAACGTTCTCTCGTAATGCCTCGCCGGACGTATTATTAAACAGAACACTTAAAACACCACTTTTAAAGGGGAGAACCTTGTCGCCCCGTGTTGTTGTTCCTTCAGGAAAGACAATAACATTGCGTCTTTTATTCAGGGTTTCGGCAACAGCTTTATGAACGAGAGGAATGCCTTCTTTCCCTTTTCCCCTTTCAACAAAAATTGTTCCCATAGCCTGTGCCAGTTTTCCTATAACAGGCCATTTGCTGATTTCGCCTTTAGCGATAAAAGCGCCACCGGAAAGACTTTGCGCTAATATGATATCCATTGAGGATACATGATTAGCGACAAATATTCTCGGATTTTCGGATTTATTGGAATTAAGATGTTCTGCCCCGTCAATTTCAACTTTAATACCACTTGCTCTGGTGAGCAGCTTTCCGGCAAGTTTAGGGATCGTGTCATAATTTTTGGAACCCAAAGCAATGGCTGCCAATTGCACGAGCGCCAAAGGCGCTGCGATTAAAGCTACTGCCGTTGACCGCATCAAAGCCCGCATGGATATCATTTTGCTCTCCTTAAGCTAGTCCCTGTTTTATGGGCATATTCTTGCTATGCCTCTTTTTTTAGTTTTTTACTTTAAAACAAGCTTTTAAAATACAAGTCATCATATTCGGATACACTGTAAATTTCAAACCTGTCCAGTTTAATTATCCACAGATACTTTATTTCAAATTTTTATCGTGGATTGTTATTAATGAAAAAATATACTCCTTTTATACAAAGATTACAAACATATTTTATTTTTCTTATATAGTGTTTTCAGAACAATGCTGCGATGTTCTCTTGTTGCCTTGTGCGGCCTGTCATGTTTTGATGGCGATGGATAAAAATGACAAAATGAACTGAATTGTGGGGATTTATATTGTGACAAAGCCTGTCTGGCCAGATGATTTTGATTTGAAAGATGTTCCTGACATCGAGGGGCGTGTTACGACGTTTATTACGATGCAGATGGCTGTCCTTAAAACCTTTGATAAAAAACGGCAGGAATGGGTCAAGGATAATCTCCCTCCTTTTTACCGGATGACCTATTTTTTTCATGACCACGCTTACCGCGTTGCCGAAGATATTAGAAAAACAGCCCTGCATATGGGGCTGTCTTCTCTTGCCGCTGAAAATCTTTATCGTGCCATGCTTCCCCATGATATTGGAAAAAGTCTGCTGCCGCTCCATATCTGGGATACAATTGAAAAACCGGAGAATGCGATTAAAATGCTGCGGCGTTCCCATACCGAGCTTGGCGTAGGAATTATTGCCGAAGTTCTGGGAAATATCAGTCATCCCTTTATTGATCTGATGGCGGATATTATGATGAACCATCATGAACAGATGGATGGTAACGGCTTTCTGCATAAAAAAGGGGCTGATATTTCAGCGCCAGCCCGCCTTGCCTGTATCGTTGAAAGTTTTGATGGCTATAGTATATCGCGTCATCATTTCGGGGATCGTGATATCTCTGTGGAAGGGGTTCTCAAGCGGATGCGTGAGGAAAAAGGCGCAGCCATTTATGATATGGATTTATTTGAAGCCTTTGCCGATATGAAGATTTCAGAGTATAAAGAGAATAGGAAAGAGGAACGAGGAACGATAAAGATGCAGGCTTTTAAAAAATTGATTGCCATTGCTGCCCCTCTGCCGATGGCCAATATTGACACCGATATGATTATTCCCAAGCAGTTTTTGCGCAGCATTAAACGGACGGGCTTTGGCATCAATCTTTTTAACGATATGCGTTATGACGGGCAGGGCGAAGAAAATCCCGATTTTGTCCTTAATAAAAAGCCATACCGGGCGGCAGAGATTCTGATTGCCGGCGATAATTTCGGGTGCGGCAGTTCGCGTGAACATGCACCATGGGCGCTGCTTGATTTTGGAATACGCTGTATTCTTGCAACATCTTATGCCGATATCTTTTATAATAACTGTTTTAAAAACGGGATACTGCCTGTGCAATTGCTGCAGGAGGAGATTGATATTCTGATGGATCGGGCGCAGCAATTTCCATCCGAGCCGCTCTGTATTGATCTTGAAAAGCAGGAAGTCACTGCCGGAAATAATATCTTTGCTTTTGAGATTGAACCGTTTCGCAAACAGTGTCTGCTGGAGGGGCTTGACGATATTGGTCTGACGCTGGCAAAAGAGAAAATGATTGCGGCTTATGAAGAGAAAAACCGACGTAATAAATCCTGGCTGTGGTCGTAGAAGGAATAAAAATGACTCATAAACTTGTTCTGCTTCCCGGAGACGGCATTGGCCCCGAGGTAATGGCGGAGGTCAGAAAAATTATTGACTGGCTATCGCAAAATACGCAGACGGATTTTGACATTACCGAAGATGATATTGGCGGTGCGGCTTATGACCGTTATGGCGTTCCGCTTGATGAGGGAACGCTGGAAAAGTGCCGAGCGGCTGACGCTGTGATTATGGGGGCTGTCGGTGGCCCGAAGTGGGATCATGTCGATTACACTCTCCGTCCGGAAGCGGGGCTTTTAAAATTGCGCAAGGAGCTTGATCTGTTTGCCAATCTTCGTCCGGCGCTTGTGTTCGATGCGCTGATTGATGCCAGCACACTTAAGCCAGACATTATCAGAGGTCTTGATATTATGATCGTCCGCGAACTTACGGGCGGGGTGTATTTTGGCGAACCACGCGGGATTGAGGATCTTGGAAATGGAGAGCGTCGCGGGTTTAACACGCAGGTTTATACAACGAAAGAAATCCGCCGGATCGGGCGCGTGGCATTTGAACTGGCGCGTAAGCGCGGCAATAAAGTATGCTCTGCTGAAAAGGCCAATGTCATGGAGTCGGGAAAATTATGGCGCGAGGAAATTACGAAATTGCATGAGGAAGATTATCAGGATGTGATGCTGACCCATATGTATGCCGATAATTGCGCGATGCAGTTGCTGCGTAATCCACGACAGTTTGATGTGATTGTCACCGATAATCTGTTTGGTGACATTCTTTCTGATGAGGCCTCGATGCTGACCGGGAGTCTCGGGATGCTGCCTTCTGCTGCGCTGGGTGCGAAGAAAGGGCAGGGGCTTTATGAGCCTGTCCATGGCTCTGCCCCCGATATTGCCGGACAGGGCAAGGCGAATCCGCTGGCAACAATTCTGAGTTTCTCTATGGCGCTGCGCTATTCCCTGGATGAGGCGGCGCTGGCAGATCATATTGAACAGGCGGTGCAGACTGTCCTCAATCAGGGTTTGCGTACAGCCGACATTATGGAGCAGGGTTGTATAGAGCTTTCTACGGATGCCATGGGTAACGCGCTTGTAAAAAAACTGGCGGAGGCTATATCAGTCGTATGATTCTATATTCCTTATTGACAGTCGAACTTTCCCCCGTGCTCTGGATGACGATTTCCGGTGTCACTATTTTTCTTCTTGGTCTGATCCTTTATCTGACTGTTAAAGCTTATCGCCAAAAGGCTGTAACGGGCATTGAGGGTATGATCAATGAAAAAGCTTTTGTCACTGAATGGAAAGAGAAAAAAGGCCGCGTCCGGTTGCAGGGTGAAATCTGGCATGCTTATTCTGACGAGTATCTTGATCTGAAAAAAAATGATAAGGTTTTTATCAGTGCGGTTGAGGATCTTGCCGTGAAAATCAGAGCGACAAAATAAAGGGGATTTTTTAAATGGAATTTTTAGCCGGATTTATTGTTTTTATTCTTATCCTTGTTGCCGTTTCGTTTCGTATTGTCAAAGAATATGAACGGGGCGTTGTTTATACATTTGGAAAATATTCAAGTATTCGTGAGCCGGGAATCCAGCTCGTTCTGCCGATGATCCAGCAAATGCTGCTGGTTGATATGCGGATTCGTACTGAAGATGTTCCATCGCAGGACGTTATTTCGCGTGATAACGTCTCGGTCAAGGTCAATGCCGTTTTATATTATCGTGTGGTAGAACCTTCTTTCGCGATTAATCGGGTCGAAGATTTTATCATGGCCACAAGCCAGCTTGCGCAAACAACATTGCGTTCTGTTCTTGGCAAGCATGAGCTTGATGATATGCTTACCAAGCGTGACCAGCTTAATAATGATGTGCAGGATATTCTTGATACCCAGACAGATGGCTGGGGAATTAAAGTGACCAATGTTGAAATCAAACACGTTGATATCGACCCCACTATGGTACGTGCCATTGCCAAACAGGCCGAAGCCGAGCGTGAACGCCGCGCCAAAATCATTAATGCCGAAGGGGAGTTTCAGGCTGCCAAGCAGCTTGACGAAGCTGCCAAAATTCTGGCGCAGCGCCCCGAGACCATGCAGCTTCGTTATCTCGGCACACTCGGTGAATTCACAAATTCCAAAGGCAGTACGATTGTCTTGCCTTTACCGCTTGATCTATTTAAAAGTGCGATTGACGGGATGACAAAGAAATCCGGGTAGGCTTCTTCCTGTTTTCGCAGGAAGGCTTTTTTGTAGGTTGCGGAGTCGTTCTATGATAAATCCCGTACATCTACCAGCCGTCCAGTAATGGCGGCGGCGGCGGCCATGGCCGGGCTCATGAGATGTGTCCGGCCACCGCGTCCTTGTCGTCCCTCGAAATTACGGTTCGAGGTTGACGCGCAGCGCTCCCCCGGTTCCAGACGATCTGCATTCATGGCAAGACACATGGAGCATCCCGGTTCGCGCCAGTCAAATCCGGCGGCCATCAGGATGACATCAAGGCCTTCTTTCTCGGCCTGTTCCTTGACGAGACCGGAGCCGGGAACAACCATCGCATAAATTCCTTCTGCAACGTGGCGGTCTTTGGCAATTTCAGCCACGGCACGAATATCCTCGATCCGGCCATTGGTACAGGAGCCGATAAAGACTTTATCAATTTTTATATCCTGCAAAGCCATATCCGGTGTGAGCCCCATATAATCAAGCGCCCGCTCCATGGCCTGACGTTTATTTTCATCAGGTTCCTGCGCAGGATTTGGAACCTGTCCTGTAATGGGTAAAACATCCTGCGGACTCGTTCCCCATGTGACAACCGGAATTAATCCGGAAGCATCAAAAATAATTTCTTTATCATAGGTCGCGGCGGCATCGCCGGGGAGGGTCTTCCAATATGAAACGGCGTTCTCCCAGTCTACGCCCTTAGGGGCTTTGGGACGATTTTTCAAATAGGCAAACGTTGTTTCGTCCGGCGCAATCAGACCCGCACGTGCCCCGCCTTCAATCGTCATGTTGCAGATGGTCATGCGTCCTTCCATAGACAGATTCTCTATGGCTTCACCCGCATATTCTATGACATGGCCTGTGCCGCCTGCCGTGCCGATTTGCCTGATAATGGCCAGGATAAGATCTTTGGCTGTAACCCCGGAGGGCAAAGCGCCTTTGACAGTGATTCTCATATTTTTTGCGGGTTTCTGGATCAGGGTTTGTGTTGCCAGAACATGCTCGACTTCTGAAGTACCAATACCGAAGGCAAGTGCACCAAAAGCACCATGTGTAGCAGTGTGGCTGTCACCGCAGACAATTGTAGTTCCGGGCAGGGTAAAGCCCTGTTCGGGGCCGATAATATGAACGATACCCTGTCTTTTGTCATTTATTTCAAATAGCTCGACACCGAATTCATGGCAGTTATCTGTCAGGGTCTGAACCTGTATCCGGCTGTCTTCTTCACGTATGCCTTCGCTGCGGTTGCTGGTGGGGACGTTATGATCGGCCACAGCCAGCGTACCGGCAATATTGCGAACCTTGCGGCCATTCAGGCGCAACCCGTCAAAGGCCTGCGGCGAGGTCACTTCATGGACAAGGTGACGGTCGATATAAATCAGGCAGGTGCCATCTTCCTGTTTATCAATAACATGATCGTCCCAGATTTTTTCAAATAATGTGCGTGGTTTGTTCATATTACTAAAATAGGCCTGAACAGGGTATCAGGGCAAGTACGGAAAGAAAAAATATTAATATTCCGGATTCCTTGAGGGCGTTAATATAAAATTATCCGGTTATTCTGCATAATGATCCTGTGCCTGTTTTTTTTGGTGTAACAAAAAGCGGTAGGAGATCATGAAGATGAGTGCGCAATTATGTAATTCTCAGCACGAAATGGAAGGGATTCAAGCCGCTTTTATGAGTAATCACCGGGGCGAGGTCTGCATTTCGTTTTCGGATCCTGTTTATGCGCGGGCTGATTCCATTTTGGTGGATGTAAAAAAGGGATTTATTTATGTGATTATCCATGAAAATTCTTTTTTTATCAGTGGTGTCTCGGAGATAATGACTCAGTCTTTCAGTAATAATAAACGGGTTCTGCTGACTGCGGTCAGACCCGATGGAAGTTTGCTGGAGCTAACGGCACCAATCAGACTTGAAAGTGGAGCGCAGGGTAACAAATAAAAAAACAATGGGTTGAACAGACTTTCCTATGGGGGGAAACAATGGTTAAACGAACATTTAATGATTTTTCAGAAGGCAATCCCGATAATATTACGGTAGAGCTTTCATCGGCTGGAGGGCCTGCAATCAACACTATAGCTGGTGCAGTGACAACTGTGGTTTCTCCGCCCACCAGATAAAAGCAAATCACCCGCATGAAGCGGGTGATAAATGGCCAGACTCTCTGCCTATCTTATTCTTTGGAAGATGTTTCTTCTGTGGTTGCTTCAGGTGCTGCTTTCTTTGCTTTGACCTTTTTGCCTTTTTCTTTTTTAGGCGCAGCCTTTTTCTCTTCCCGGGCTTTTTCTTTTCTGGCTTTGGCTTCTTTTTTCGCGATTTTTCTCGCTTCTTTTTCCTCCGCCATCAGCGCACTGGCTTCTTGCAGACCATGTCCGGTTGTCCGTTCGGAAATACGGGCAGATTTGCCACGAAGATCGCGCAGATAATAAAGTTTGGCGCGTCTGACCGAGCCGCGACGGACGAGATCAATACTGTCAATACGGGGGCTGAAAAGCGGAAAAACCCGCTCTACGCCTTCGCCATAGCTGATTTTACGCACGGTAAAGCTGGCATTGATATCACTGCCTGATCTGGCAATACAGACACCTTCATAAGCCTGGATACGCTCGCGGTCACCCTCACGAATTTTGACGTTGACACAGACGGTATCACCGACTGAAAACGCGGGTATTTTAGAATTCTGTTTTAATTCTTCGAGCTGCTTTGCTTCGAATTTCTGTAGAATATTCATTTTTTCGTCCTTTTCCCTTTATTGTGGAACCCGATAATCAGGCCATTGCCCGGCGGTTCGCTTGTCTTTTTTCATGGGGTGTCTTTATAGACGCGCCTTTTTACAGTGTTAGAGCAAGGAATGCAAGGGTTTTATTCTTTTTTTACAAGTAAGTCGGGACGACGCAGGCGCGTGATCTCCTGGGTCTGTTTTCGCCGCCACTCTGCAATTTTTGCGTGATTGCCGGAGGTTAGTGTTTCCGGCACGCTATAGTTTTTTCCGCTTGCATCTGTCCAGACTGCCGGACGGGTATAATGGGGGTATTCCAGTAATCCACCGGAAACAGAAGAAAAACTTTCCTCCTGCGCGGTGTTCACATTGCCCATGACCCCGGGCAGCAGGCGGATACAGGCATCCATGAGGATCAGCGCTGCCGGTTCGCCTCCGGACAGAACGTAATCACCAACAGAGATTTCCTCGAATGCGCAGGCATCAAGAATGCGCTGGTCAACACCTTCATAGCGCCCACATAACAGGGTCAGAGAGGGTTCATGACTTAACTCCTGCACCAGTTCCTGCGTTAGCGGTTTACCACGGGGGGAGAGGTAAATCAGGCGTCCGGGCGTTTTAAGAGATAACAGCGCTTTTTCGATGATATCCGCACGCATCACCATTCCTGCCCCGCCGCCATAGGGGGTATCATCAACGGTTTTGTGAATGTCCTGTGCAAAATCACGGATATTCACGGTATGGTAATCCCACAGCCCGTTTTCCCGCGCTTTTCCGGCAAGAGAATGACCGAGAAACCCGGGAAACATTTCCGGAAAGAGGGTAAGAAGAGTGACTTGAAATTTTTCCATATAATATTGACTATAAGAGCTTTATTCCGGCGCAACAATCTGTACCGTTCCTTCTGTAATATCTACGGAAGGAACGTTTTTTTTGGTGAAGGGCAGGTAGTAGGGAGTGCCTGCAGGAGGGCGGATTTCAAGCAGGGTTCCGGCACCGAAATTATCAACGGCAATGATGGTTCCTGCATCCGCGCCGTCCTTTGTAAGGGCTTTGAGACCAATGAGATCTTCGACATAAAATTCATCTTCCTCCTCAAGGGCGGGCAGCGCGGCACGGTCAAGCCAGAGTTTTGTACCGCGCAGTTTTTCAGCCTCTGTACGGTCGGAAATGCCTTCTATCCCGGCAAGCCAGTATTTTCCCATTGAATTCTTCATACGCAGATCAAGTGTGTCATGACCCGTTTCTGATGTCCAGAGTAACCCGTTTAACATTTGCGGATCATCGCCATAGCAATGAATTTTGACAAGTCCCTTGACACCATGTGCGGTGGCAATGACACCAAGACAAATACGCTTTTCTATCGTTTCTGTTGTCTGCATGTTACCGGACTGTTCAGGGGTTGTGCTTCATCAGAAGAATCTCTCTCCCTTTTAATAAAGGAAGAGAGATTAATGTTTTATTCCGCAGATGTTTCTGCGGGCGCTTCTTCTGCTTTGGCTTCTTCAGCAGCGGGAGCTTCTTCTTTTGGTGCTGCGGCGGCAGCTTTGGCTGCTTCTTCTGCAGCCAGTTTTTTGCCTTCTTTTTCTTTGATACGCTCTACAGCTTTATGGCCGGGAGCAGACTTCTTCGGTGTTTCATTGATTTTTGGCATGTCGGCAAGACCGGCTTTTGCCAGAAACAAATGAACACGTGTCGAGGGTTCAGCCCCTTGCTCGAGCCAGTATTTCACGCGCTCGGCATTAAGTACAACGCGGTTTTCATCATCATTGGCAAGAAGCGGGTTATAAGTGCCCAGTCTTTCGACATAGCGCCCATCACGTGCCATACGCTTGTCCGCAACCACGATCCGGTAGAAAGGGCGGCCTTTGCGTCCGCTTCTTGATAGTCTCATTGATAGTGCCATTTTTCGTTCTCCTTTTATATGTTTTGTTTGTCAGTTTGTCTTATTGGATCAATGGATAACCGGATGTTTAGAATATTGTCTGTCATCCAGTCATCAAGTCATCCAACTATCGGTGTTTCTTTTTTTTCCGATCCTTTTTCTTGCCGCCATGTGAAGGGAGGTTCAGCCCGCTTATACCACCCATGCCAGGCATCATGCCACTGCCGCCCTGCAAAAAGGGATTGCTTCCCAGGGGGCTGCCGGGCGCACCTTCCTTTTCAAGAGCCGCCATGTCTGTTGCCAGAGACTTTGGATCCATACTCTGCATCAGCATTTCGGCATCGTCGTTACCCATCATGTTTTTCATCATCCCCATCATGCCGCCCATGCCCATTTTCTTGATACGTTTCATTACAGTCTGCATTTGCTGCAATTGTTTGATGAGTTTGTTAAGGTCATTCACACTTCTGCCAGATCCGGCGGCAATGCGTTTTCTGCGGCTGGCATTCATGATTTGTGGTTTGGCACGCTCTTCCGGTGTCATGGACAGGATCATGGCTTCATGGTGCTTGATGACATCATCGCTCATGCCGGCTTCTTCCATTTGCGCAGCAATTTTGCCAAGACCCGGCATCATTTTCATGATGCTGCCCGCGCCACCCATTTTGCCGATCTGCCGCATTTGTTGCAGCAAATCATTAAAATCAAGCTGGCCTTTGCTGAATTTTCGCGCCAGTTTTTCGGCCTCGGCACGGTCAACGGTTTCAACCGCTTTTTCAACAAGGCTGACAACATCGCCCATGCCCAGAATCCGTCCGGCCATACGATCAGGATAAAAGGCTTCCAGCGCATCCGTTTTCTCGCCAACGCCGAGAAGTTTGATCGGCTTCCCGGTCACGGCCTTCATCGACATGGCTGCGCCGCCACGGGAATCGCCATCCACACGGGTAAGGACAACGCCTGTAATGCCAATTTTCTCGTTAAATTTCTGCGCTGTATTGACAGCATCCTGACCCGTCATGGCATCGGCAACCAGAAGCGTTTCTACGGGGCGGGCAGCGGCCTTGACATCGGCAACTTCCTGCATAAGGGCTTCGTCAATCGACAGGCGGCCTGCCGTATCCAGAATCACAAGATCAAAGCCGCCTTTGCGAGCTTCATCAAGGGCGCGGCCTGTAATTTGTACCGCGTTCTGGCCTTCAATCACCGGAAGTGTTGCAATACCGGTCTGCACCCCTAGCTGGCGGAGCTGTTCCTGTGCTGCCGGACGGTGAATATCAAGGCTGGCCATCAGGACTTTTTGTTTATGCTTTTCCTGTAAAAAGCGGGCAATTTTAGCAGTGCTGGTGGTTTTTCCGGAGCCCTGCAGTCCGACCATCAGATAGGCGCAGGGCGGAGACGCAAATTGCAGTTTGCTGTCATCTTCCTTGCCGCCGAGTAGTTCAGTCATCGCATCATTGACGATTTTGACGACTTGCTGTGCCGGGTTGACACCTTTAATAATGTTCTGGCCGACGGCCTGCTCTTTGACAGTCGCAACAAACTGTTTAACAACAGGAAGTGCAACATCGGCTTCAAGCAACGCCACGCGGATTTCGCGCATGGCCTCGTCAACATCGGATTCCTTCAAAGCGCCTTTACCGCGCAATGTCGTGAAAATACCGCCTAATCTGTCACTGAGGGAGTTAAACATATTTAAGCGGCCATCCTTTTCTGCTGTTGCGCCAGATCCATGGCGATCTTGCCGAGTTGCTCATAAATCCCGGCATAAGTGCTGTCCCAGTCTTTCAAGGCCTGTAAATGACTTTCAAAAGTTTGCATGTCACCACGCGCCACAGAGCCTGTCAGGGCGCAAGCCGTGCCCTTCGTCTGGATATTATGGATTGTTTCCGCAACCATCGGTTTTGTGATTTCCACAGCAAATTCGCGTGGTATTCCAGCCCGCTCATAGCACTGGAAGCCAATCTCCATAAGGGCAGTCAGATCGTTGCAGATAAGGACGTTGGCAGCATGGTATAATATTTTTTGCTGCGGGCTAATGGCAAATGTTTTTGCGCCGCATTTATGCAGAGCCTGCTCAAGAATAGCGAGGGCTTCTTTATCGCCTTCCATTCCGCAATAGGTTCCGGCAAAGGTTTTGACGCTGTCTGCGGTATCGGCAAAACTTTTGACAGGATGGAGCGAGGCCGTCAAAGCGCCTGATTGTTTTGCGGATTTTAAGATAGATGACGATAGGGCGCCGCTGCAATGAAATACAGTTGTTTTGTCAAGAGAATGCGTCTTCGCAAGCTCGGAACACAGGGATTCTATCTGGTCATCACCGGAAGCAATCATAACAAGATCCGCAGGAGGAAGAGCGGAAATTGTTGCAATAGCCCTCCCTGCGCCAATGAAGGAAACAGCTTTTGCTGCACTATTTTCTGTTCTGTTGACAATGCCGTTAATGGAAAAAAGCCCTGCCTCATGCCAGAGACGCGCCAGTGTCCGGCCAACTTTGCCGCATCCGATAATATGAAGAGTTTTAACCGTCATTCTTTCGTCTTTTTACAAAATATTTTTGCCGCAGTGAGCGATCCTATTCGCCGACTGCGGTGTACCGTTAAGCACGACATACAGAATATATGAGTAATGCCGCTGAATAAAAACTAACTTAGGGGTTTGTGACTAAACTGTCAAGAAAATCTGTTATAGAGACGGCGCTTTTTCAGAGGGTCGCGGAGATCGTTCTTCTTTACTCATCTCTTTTTGTGCCTGTTTCAAGCAGTCAAGCGGAGAAAGTACTTTCCCCGCATAAAGGGTTTTCGCGCATAATTCGGCATAACGCAGGGTCATTTTTACATTTTCCGGTGTGATGGCCCAAGTATCTATTGGCTCGCTTATTGTTCCATCCTGATGGATGACAGGGCAATAGAGTTTTAAAATTTGCATATCCTGCATTCTAACATCGTGGGTTCCTGTGATGCCGACAAGTAAGGAACTCTGATTGTTTTTTACGTTGTTAAGATCATCGCAAATTATTATGGTAATAATATCGGTATTCGGTATCATTGCATGATATGTTTCCCGGGTGTAAGAAACACAGGCAGATGTCATTCTCCCCGGCGGCGCATAGAAACTGTAGCAATCTCCATTATGATGATCCGGATTCATGTTAAGTCTTTCCATGACCCGGGAGTGGGACATGCGATCCATTCTAAAATCATTATGTTTACTTTTATGAAGCCCCAGTTGCGTGAAGAGAGCCTCCTTATTAACAGACACTAAAACCGGATCTGTGTAGTTGATGCTTTTAAAGAAATCTGTCAGGGACTTTATAAAACCCATTACTGGCGCTCTTTTAAAATGCTTTTACAGGTTTCTGGTAGATGCAGGTTCTTTTACTGCCGCCTGGTTCTGATTTTTTGCCTTTTGCATCAGCTCTCCAAGACGGATTTCGGTATTCGTATATACTGCGTCTGCACATAGAGCTGCAAAACGAAGGCCAAGAGCTAGATTTTCAGGTGTTACCTCAACTTTTCCGGGCTTTAGAACTATATTAAAGTTATCAATATTCGGCATAATAATTTGTGAGACTTTCATTTGGTCACTGTTATCAGTGTAAATTCCGGAAATAGCAAATGCCACACGATTTTTCCCCCAGTTGCGATCATCGGAGGTCGAGTTGCTATCTAACTCAAAAGGCTTGTCCAGGTTATCGCGAATGCTTAAAACAAAACGCTTTTTTCCAAAATAACTATCCTGCGTAAAGGAAACATTTGCCGCACTGGCATTCTCCGGTTCTGCGAAATAGCTTTTGCAGGGACCTTCGGGGCTTTCTGCGGAAACTCCAGCATCTCTCATGACAATAACGTGGTATTCTGTATTATTTTTAAATCCCTCATGACGGGTTACACCGAGTTGATCCAGAATACTGTTTTTGCTCATAAGAACGCCCGTTGCTTCTTTGTTTAGAAGGTTCTTGATTGAATTTATTATATTCATTTTTATTCTCCCTGTTGAATGCCGGATTGTGAAAAACTAGCAAATCATTAAAATTATGTCAAGATATACTTTGTATGAAAAATCTGTTTTCATTTTTAATTGTAGGGGTTTCTGCTATAGCTTCTGGTGAAAGGGAAAATAATGACAAAAAATCTATCTTTTAGGAAAATGCATGGTCTGGGCAATGATGTTGTTGTTGTTCGTGCGGCGCAAGGCACATTTAGTCTGCAGGATATTCGCCATATTGCGGATCGTCGCCATGGTGTCGGGTGTGACCAGCTTCTGGTGATGGAAGCGCCACAGGCCGGCAATGCCGATCTTTTTATGCGGATCTATAATGCCGATGGTTCGGAAGCGCAGGCCTGCGGTAATGGAACGCGCTGTGTTGCCCATTTGTGGATGACAGAAAATAACAGGGATCACTGCACAATAGAAACTGTTTCCGGATTACTGGCGTGCCGGATGGTGGACGGCGGCGGGGTTGAGGTTGATATGGGGGTGCCGCGTTTTGGCTGGCAGGATATCCCGCTGGCCGAGGAGCGTGATACACTGCATCTGGGGGTCATGAGCGGGTCATTGACCGATCCGGTTGCCGTTAATGTCGGGAATCCGCATACGGTCTTTTTTGTTGATGATATTGAGCAGGTCGATGTTGAAGGGCTGGGACGTCAGGTCGAGCAGCATGTCCTTTTTCCCGAGCGCACCAATGTCGGGTTTGCGCAGGTTCTGGCACCGGAAAAAATTCGTCTGCGGGTGTGGGAACGTGGAACAGGGGTTACGCAGGCCTGTGGTTCTGGTGCATGCGCCGCGATGGTGGCTGCCGTACGCAGGGGGCTTAGCAGTCACAAAGCGGAGGTTCTTCTGGATGGTGGTTCGTTATTCTTGCAATGGCGCAGGGAGGACGAGCATATCCTGATGACGGGATCTGTAAGTTATGTCTTTCAGGGTGAGCTTGAATGTCTATAAAGAAACAGAAGAGAAAAACGAGGGGTTATTATGGGATTTAATTGCGGAATTGTCGGGTTGCCGAATGTTGGAAAATCAACGCTTTTTAATGCTTTGACGGCAACAGCCGCAGCACAGGCCGAAAACTTTCCTTTTTGTACGATCGAGCCGAATATCGGGCGTGTTGCCGTTCCCGATGGCCGTCTGGATCAGCTTGCAGTGCTGGCAAAATCGGTCAAAACTGTTCCGGCGCAGCTTGAATTTGTTGATATTGCCGGACTGGTCAGAGGCGCAAGCAAGGGGGAGGGACTGGGTAACCAGTTTCTGGCCAATATCCGGGAGACCGATGCGATTATCCATGTGCTGCGCTGTTTTGAGGATGGGGATATTGTCCATGTCGAAGGCTCGGTTGATCCGCTGCGCGATGCGGAAACGATTGAAACGGAACTGATGCTGGCGGATATCGAAAGCCTTGGTAAACAGATTGAAAATATCGCACGGAAAACGAAATCCGGCGATAAGGAATTGAAAGCGCAGCATGAATTTATGCTCAAAATCAAGGAAGCTCTGGATTCTGGCAAGGCTGCGCGCACGGTGGATGTCTCCGAAGATCAGGCGCAGACCTTCAAATTATTGCAGCTTTTAACCTCCAAACCGATTCTTTATGCCTGTAATGTAAATGAATCCGAGGCGGCCACAGGCAATGAATGGACGAAGAAAGTCGCGGCGATGGCCGCAGCGCAGAACGCGCAGCATGTAGTGATTTGTGCCAAAATAGAATCCGAGATTGCCGGACTGGAAACAGCGGAAGAAAAGCAGGAGTTTCTGGAAGCCATGGGTCTTTCTGAACCGGGTTTGAACCGGATCATTCGGGTCGGTTATCAGCTACTCGGCCTGCAGACCTATTTTACTGTCGGCCCCAAGGAAACCCGTGCCTGGACTCTGCGCATCGGTGCCAAAGCCCCCGAAGCAGCCGGATGCATCCATTCCGATTTTGAAAAAGGCTTTATCAAAGCCGAGGTCATTGCCTTTGAAGACTATGTCACTCTCGGCGGCGAACAAGCCTGTAAAGACGCCGGAAAAATGCGTCAGGAAGGCAAAAGCTATGTTGTTGCGGATGGGGATATTATTTTGTTCCGGTTTAACGTTTAAACCGATTTAGTCATTTCAGGACATTTCACGAAGTCTCATAACAGCAAAAAGCACCTGATTTTAAAAGATTATTTGTCTTTCTAAGAATCATCTTCTATCCTGTCATCTCATAGAAAACCGGGTATAGCACCGGGTACAACGTAAAAATACCCGGTTTCAAAACCGGGTATAATAGGCAGGAGACGGAGATGCTCACAGAAACCCAATGCAGAGGCGCAAAACCCAAGGACAAGCCTTACAGGCTGGCAGACGGCAAGGGGCTGTATCTGGAGGTTAAGCCCAACGGCACAAAGGCATGGCGCTATCGCTTTGAGCTTTTTCATGAGGGGAAGCCCAAGGAAAGCATGTTTGCCATCGGCGATTATGTTTACGTTACCGGCAAGGAATCTGAGGAAGAAGCACAAATCCGCCGTAATGGGCTGCGCTTTACATCGGCAGAAGCGCGTAAAGAACGTGATAAGGCGAGGGCGCTGGTCAAGCAGGGGATCAATCCGGCCCATAACCGCCAGCTTGATAAAATCAAAAGGGAAAACGAGTTTACCAATACCTTTGAAGCCGTGGGGCGTAAATGGATCACTCTGCGGGACTGGGAAGAAATTACCAAAAAACGGCGGCTTGATATGCTGGAGCGGGTTGTATTTCCGCATATTGGCAAGCTGCCGGTGCGTCAGATTATCCCCGCGCACATTCTTGACGTTCTCAAAAAAGCCGATGAAAAGAACGGCCCTTCCGTCAAGGACGAAGCCAAGCGCACCATGTCGGCGATTTTCGAGTTTGCGATTGCGAACCTGCTGGCGGAAACAGATCCGGTTTATCCCGTCCGCAAGGCGCTTCCGCCAAATAAAACCCAGCACAAGCGGCCATTGGCTGCTGAGGAAATCGGCGAACTTCTGCGCGATCTGGCCAAGTATGACAGAAACATTCAAGTCGTTTCGGCCTTCAAGCTCATGTGGCTAACATTATGCCGTCCGAACGAGATTGTCGGCGCACGATGGGAGGAAATCGATCTTGAGGCGGGCGTGTGGCACATACCCGCTGAACGGATGAAAAAGCGCAAAAAGCATGATGTGCCTCTGCCGAGGCAGGCCGTAGAGGTGCTGGAAGGGATAAAAAATTTTACAGGACGCTATCAGCACGTTTTTCCGCACAGGGACAAGCGCAATGAAGCTATGACGGACAATGCTTTCCGTCAGGCGCTCAAGAATATTGGCTGGTCTGGCCGCTATAGCCCTCATGCGACCCGCACGACCGGCAGCACTCATCTTAACGAAATGGGCTTTCATGCCGACTGGATCGAGCGTCAGCTTGCCCATACGGAGCCGAACGCTGTACGCCGGACGTATAATCACGCTGACCATCTCGAAGATCGTAAGAAAATGATGCAGCAATGGGCCGATTATCTGGATGCTGTTGCCAACAGCGGGAATGTTATCGCAGGAAACTTTAAAAAGAGCGCATGACCATGGCCAACCTTAAATTTCCATCATCTTTTCCTGAGAAACTTAAGCCTCTTGCAGAAAGGCATTATGAGGAATTTAAGCAGCTCGTATGTAGAAAAAAGAAGGACAGGCTTGAATGCTATCAACGATTTATAGCTGATAAACCAATGCCTGATTTTTGGGGGGCTGTTGCTAAATTACCGCTGACTCTGACCCCGGAGAATAATAAAGAAAATCAGGTTATTCCCCGTACCGCTGATAGTGTGTTTGCCACTTTCAATATGGCTTTTATTTCATGGTTCACGCGGCCAACATCCAGCAAGAAAAACCACACAAAAGCTTTAAAAAGAGCAGAGAAGATCCTTTTAGAATTAGGTGGCATTTGCAATTCAAGCCAACATATAAAATCCAGACTGGATACGTATTTTATAGCCTCCTTAAATGACATTCCCCGCACTAACAGTAGTTTTTCTACTGTGACAAAAGCTATGGCTGAAAGGATTCGCGCTGCTGAAAAACTTGATGCGCTTGCTATCGAATATCATCTATTGCCAAAACGATATGATCGTTCTCATGAGGCGGATCTTCAAAAAACTCATTTTCAAACCCTCTTTCAGGATATTGTGCGCATTGCGTATGGGAAAAATCATCATGCAGAAGTTATAAAAATATCTGCCTGTGTAATGCCTGAAATTGAGATTGATTACTCTGCTGTGGCGAAATCATCTGCTGCACGGAAGAAGCGTGAGAGTGACAGATAGCTTTCGATCTGGAGTAATCTGCTAAATTTCTTCCTGAATGCTCCAAGTAAAAATTGAATCTTCATGTCTAACATGGCCTCAGAAACATTCAGAGAATATGAGGCTATATCATGAAAGAAAATGAAACAGACCGGAAGAGAGGCGAGAGCAATTTCTTGGGCAAGTTGCCTGCCGATGGGTATGTGAGGCTATCGGAATTGATCCCAAACCCCATTCCATTTTCACCCGCTACCCTGTGGCGGAAGGTTAAGGACGGCACTTTTCCGGCTCCCGTCAAACTTTCCGAGCGCGTGACAGCATGGCGTGTGGAAGATGTCCGTGCGTGGATGCAGGCGCTTTCGCATGACAGGGTGTAAGCATGGAACCCGGACAAAAAGAAAGCCCCGCTGCGAACGGGGCTGAGAAATTTACACGCCATCACCGTACCAATTCCCGGGCATTTCCACAAGATATAGCTGTGGCATTCAAAGCAGCACTGGATAAAGCGGGCCTGCCCACGAAAGACAAAATCACAGCGGGTGGCAAGATGCATCGTTTTACAGTGGAGGGCGACAAGCCGGGATCGAAAAACGGCTGGTATATCCTTTATGGTGATAGCCTGCCTGCCGGTGCATATGGATGCTGGAAACGGGGCATATCGGAAACATGGTGCTTGAAGCCTGACCAGCAGATGACGGCGGCAGAGCGGGTAGAGTTTTCCCGCCGCATGATAGAGGCCCGCAAAGCCCGCGAGGCGGAAGAAGAGGCGCGGCGCAGAGCGGCACGGGAGAAAGCAGCGGCGATCTGGCAGGCCGCGCCCCCGGCCCCTGACAATCACCCCTATCTCGCGGCAAAGGGCGTTCGCAATCACGGCCTGCGCCAGCACAACAGGGCGCTGGTTATTCCGCTGCGGGATAGTTACGGAATCCTTCACTCTTTGCAATTCATTGACGGCACGGGAAACAAGCGGTTCCTGTCCGGCGGACGGATACAGGGCTGCTATTTTGCGATAGGAAGCCCCATAGAATCCCTCTGTATCGCGGAAGGGTATGCTACTGCCGCCAGCATAAATGAATCCACGCACTTGCCTGTGGCCGTGGCATTCAACTGCGGGAACCTGCTGCCAGTGGCACAGGCGCTGCGGGCGAAATTTAAGACTATTGAGATTATTCTCTGCGCGGATAACGACACTCGCACACCGGGCAATCCCGGCCTAACAAAGGCAATGGAAGCGGCTGCCGCCGTTGGCGCAAGACTGGCCGTTCCGTCCTGTCATGGCGATTTTAACGATCTATACAGGGGCGCAGGACAATGACCGATAATCAGAACCCTGACGCGGTACGGGATGCCATCAATGCCGCCGCGCCGGTGGAAGAAACAATTTCCGAAGCCGTTGCAAGATTATCGGCATTGCCGCCGCTGGAGTATGAAAGGGTGCGAAAAGCCGAAGCAGAAAAGCTAGGCATTGACCGTGTGACTGTTCTGGATAGAGAGGTGGAGAATGTCCGCCGCCCTGCCCAGACAGAAAACGGCCCTGCGGAAATGTTCCCTGCTATCGAGCCATGTTCTGAAGCCGTTGACGGCGCGGCCTTGCTGGAAGAGATAGCGGAAACCATCCGGCGCTTTATCGTATGCGATCCTGAAACCGTTACGGCGGCGACACTCTGGATCGTCTTTACCTGGCTTATAGACCGCGTACAGGTTGCGCCGCTGGCCGTTATCACGGCACCGGAAAAGCGTTGCGGTAAATCGCAGTTGCTTGACCTGATCGGCAGGCTTTCACGCCGCCCGCTGGTAGCGTCAAATATTTCACCGGCTGCAATATTCAGGGTGATCGAAGCCCATGCCCCCACACTTTTGATAGATGAGGCCGATGCCTTCCTGAAGGACAATGAAGAAGCGCGGGGCATTCTAAATTCCGGCCATACCCGGCAATCCGCCTATGTCATCCGGGTTGTAGGGGAAGACCATATCCCTACGCAATTCAGCACATGGGGAGCCAAAGCCATATCAGGAATTGGCGTGCTGGCCGATACGCTCATGGATAGGGCTGTTGTTCTGGAACTGCGCCGCAAACTGCCCCATGAAAATGTACAAAGGCTGCGCCATGCCGACCCAGCTGATTTTCAACGCCTGACTTCCATGCTGGCGCGATATTCCGAAGATACGGGACGGATGACGGAAGCGGCCCGTCCTCTTCTGCCAGACTCCCTAAATGACAGGGCGCAAGACAACTGGGAGCCGTTACTTGCGATTGCTGACAATGCTGGCGGCAACTGGCCACAGCTGGCAAGAGAAGCGGCATTGAAAATTTCAGGTATCGAGCAGGAATCGTCTTCCCTGACTGCCGAATTACTGGCGGATATTCGGGAAATTTTTGAAATAAAACGAGTGGAAAGACTTTCGACAGTAGACTTGCTACAGGAATTAAATGTCGATGATGTAAAGCCATGGGCAACATATAACAGGGGCAAGCCCATGAACCCCCGGCAACTGGCGAAGCGGCTAGGAGAATACAGAATAAAACCGCAGACCATCCGCATGGGCACCGGCACGGTGAAAGGCTTTCAGAAAGCATGGTTTGACGATGCTTTCACGCGCTACCTGTCACCCCCTTCCAGCCCTTTCCTCAATTCATCCGTAACATCCGGCACATCATTGAAAAATAATGATAATTCTCGGCTTTCTATCCGTAACAGCGAAGAAAATGTTACCGATGCAAAAGGCCATAGTGCCTTGAATAATAAGGATTGTTACGGCGTTACGGATGCAGAGGTGTTTTGATGGAAGCGGGCATACTCATACAGGAAATCAAAACGCACGGACTGGATATTCAGGTCATAGACGGCAATCTGCATGTTCGGCCCCGCGACCGGATCACTGAAAGCATACGGCAGGCAATACAGGGACAGAAAAGGGCGCTGGTGGATTTTATCGAAGCCTATGAGGAACGCGCCGCGATCATGGAATTTGACGGCGGCATGTCGCGGCAGGAAGCAGAGGCAGAAGCTTTTAAAGATTGTGTGGCTCTGTGCGGAGAGTACAAACCATGACCGGGTCCGCCATATATCCGCAGTTTGAGGGGCTGAAACTCACGGCCAAGCAGCAAGAATTTGTTGTCCTCTATTGCCGTCCTGACATGGGTTTCAATGCCGCCCGTGCGTACCGGAAGGCTTACGGACTGAGTACAAAGGACTCTGAAAGCGCCAAGAGAAGCGCCAGCCGTTTGTTGACCAAAGTCCACGTTTCAACAGCCATTCACATTGAATGTTCGCGCCGCCTTGCCCTGCATGATGATATTGCGCGGCAGGTTATGGCTGAGTGGTACAAGATGATGACGCTGGATATTTTCTCAGTGCTGACCATAGAGGGAGGCGTCGTGAAGCTGAGGCCTTTAGAGGAAATCCCGCCTGTAGCCTTGAGTTGCATTAAAGAGCTACACAATACGCAGCAGGGTATCAGCGTGACCTTCATGGATAAACACAAGGCTATGGAAAGCTTGGCGAAGGCCTTGGGAGTTTACAGCAGCAGCCATTCCCAGACTGGCAATGAGCCATACGAGGCACTTGTGGTGCGGCTGGCACGTGAAAATCCCGAATAAATCTTGCTCTACAGAGCGTTATTTCATACGGTAGCTGTGCAGAGGTGAGAACCTTTGCCGGGGCATTACAACCCCGCAATGAACGGTGGCGTGTCCGTCATCACGTCGCTTCTCGGCTTATGCCCGGGGAGCGGCGGCGCATGTCCAAGCTTCGGCTAAAGGCCGTCGCGGTCGTTTCATTGCGGCTTGTAAATCCCCGGTCACCAGCGGAAACGCCGGTGACCGTTTTACATTCAGGCAAGAGGAAGGCGCAGCCATGACATTGGATATATCTCTAATAATGATTTTATGTGCTGCGTGCACATATCTGACCTTTTCAAAAATTCAAAAAAAGATTTGGAAAATTCTGTCCTTCACAGGCGTTTGGTTTATGGGATTTGTGTTAACGATTTTGCTGGGAATCTATGTTTCCAGCGAGCTTCATGGCGGCGATTTTAGTATTATGCAGCGCTATTTAGGCAATAGCATCTTTATGCCGTTGGCAGGATGTGTGCTGGGTGCTTGGGCTTTTACAAAAAAGGCTAAAGCGAAAAAAAACATAGATGTAGAGAGTGCAAAAATTTCTTCATCGTTAATCTTCCTGTCCTGTGCATGTGCCCTGTCCTTATCAGCGTGCGCCGCAAAAGGGCCAGTTATCACGCCACAAGACGCTGCAATGAACGAAGCGCTTAATGTTTGCGGCTACACCGGTACAATTGATCCCAAAATTCACGAATGCGCACAGAATGTTTATCCGCAGATATTGCCTGCATATATGCAGGTGGCGCAGCAACAGGGGCAGCAACGGCGTGCGGATGCCAGGTATGACATGCAGCAGGCAAGTCAGGCCATGAGTAATACAGCAGACGCATGGCGCTCAGTCGCACAAACACCCACCATGACCGACTGCCGCGTGCACGGTTACAACAATGACAAAATATCCTGTACGAGCCACTGATGAAATTCAAAAAATTATTAGGCATATTTGGCGTTGTTTATCTCATTCTTTGTGTGGGCATACTGGGCTATATTTTTCTTGCCGATTGGAAAAATGCTTTTTTTGCTTTTGGAGGTACGGCCCTGCAAGTAGGGGGCGCTGTTTTAGGTTTTTGGTTGTTAAAGTCATTGTATTCAAAATACTCTCAAAGAAATCGGCTCGACACAGAAGAGAAAGCTCGGAAGGATTAAGGGCTATTTTTTACCCTGCGCATTTACTATAATTTCTCACATTCAAGGGATAATTAGCTTGGGAGCAGCAAAAATGGAAAAAGAGCAGGAAACCAAAAAGCCGACAAGCAAGATCATGGGTATTGTCATGTTTCTCATCGTTGCCGCTATTTTCGTAGGGCCGAGGGTGATGCGGGAGCAAGGCGTTCCTTCTGCGGCAACCTTGTCCGGCGTGGAAGCGCTCAGAGAAAAGATCGGATCCGACAGGTTTGAAAGCCTGATGAAGGGAACCCTTCCGATAGGATATACCGGTATATGCGTGAAAGAGCATGGCGAAAATCCAGCACTTATGGCTGCGGCTCAGTCATACAACACCCGCAACCAAGCTAAAATGACCGCCATGCTGCAATCCATTGAAGCCAGTGGCGGGCTGACTGCCGATGAAAAAGAGGCCATCGATAAATACGCTTATTCGAGAGTGGTGGGGGACATTCACAATGGCCATATATCCTGTGACACCGTTGCCGACCGTATCAATGGCGGCGAATGGGATTTTTGAGCAGAGCATGAGCAAAAAGATCGAAAATTCCAGCGCCATGCGGGATTTGTACTGCGACCTCATGGAAGAGATAAAGCGGCGGATAACGGTTGTCACGAATATAACGGCGGGCCTTCTTCCTCTTCCGCGCATTGTTGCCTATGAAATTTGCTATTTGCAACTTCGGATGGTTTGTGAACTGATTGCGTTGTCGTGTCTGGCCGCGCATGGCGATCTGCCGGAGGCCAAAGGCAAAAAGCTCTCTAAAGCCTATAACGCCGATGAAATCATAAAGCAGTTGGAAAAACTGCACTCCAATTTTTATCCCATTCCCAGCCGCCAGATATGCAACGCTCAGACCGGACGCCCTGAAAGGGTGGAACCGATTACCCAAGGGTACTTAAAAAAAGAGGATTTGCTGAGATTGTACGGCGAATGCGGCGATGTTCTGCACCGTGGCAATCTGCGCCATATCCTCAGCGGGAAGGAAAAAGAAATCAGTTTTGAAAAAATCAATGGGTGGGTACAGAGAATAACGACTCTGCTTAACCATCACCAAATCCAGCTTATCCGCGAGGATGAGATGTTCTGGATTTTGATGCAGTCCGGTACGGACGGCAAGGTGCATGGAGCACTGATGAAAAAGGCGGCGTAAATGGCCTAAGGAGACAAACATGCCATTCCCGTATTTGCCAAGGGGCGGTGAGGATGAAACGTTGTTTCGGATTGATGATCCTTTCGGGTTGCGCTCTGTCATCATCCCTTTGTTTGCTATTGATAGAGAAACCGAAGAAATCAGTGGAATAGGGACTGCTTTCCGGGTTGATCCTTTTGGCACATATCTTACGGCTTATCATGTGCTGGAAAGCCGGGAGACGCGAAACTTTTTTAATAGCCCTGAGCTTGGGACTGTATTTGGTTTTTTTAGCCCCGGACTGGTTTTAGGAAGGCCGCCGATCCCGCGTGACAGCTTTGTTTTTCTACATGAAGCGGCAACGATACGGGGAGAAAGGGAAAGCCCCTTGCTCCATCTGCCGAATGAAACAGTAAATGTCTTTGATTGTGCAAAGCTGATTTTTGATCCGCGCAGTCCAAAGGTGCAGCAGCATCGTGGGTTTTTGCCTTTGCAAGTTTATGGTGGCAACCCTCCCGCGATAGGGGATCGTGTCATGGCGGTAGGTTATCCCGGTGTTATGAATGTGCAACATGTTCCTGAGGGCAATCTTGTTCATTTTACGGAGGGGTTGTTTGGTGCTGTAGGCACTATTACCGAGATATTGCCCCAAGGACGCGATAGGACTAGGCCTTGGCCTACTTTTGTTGTTTCGTCCAAATGGCCCAGCGGTATCAGCGGCGGCCCTATTTTCAACCAAGATGGATATGTGATTGGCGTAGTTAGTTCCAGCGGTCATAATCCAGATGTTGACGAACTGACCGAAGGCTATGCCTTCTGGTTTCGACCATTGCCAGCGATGCGAGGATTTTTGCCTTCGGTTGATACGGATAATGAGGGATCGCTCCGAGTCTGGGGTGTGTTAAGACAAAATCCGTGGAGGTTGGCAGGAATTTTTGCTATTCGGGAACAGGCAGAGGCTTATAGAGCTGAGCTTGGCGCTGAGTATGAGGTTATTTTTGGCAGTAATCGTTTTGGGACGGATGATTTTGTATATTCTTCCTGATAAGATAGCCTCATGAAAATTTATGGCAGCTCACACAAAACCGTGTATAAAACCGGGTACAAAAGGAGTGATGCCCAAAATAATTGATTCAATATCAATTACTTAGATTCAAAATTCAGGTTTAACGTCTAACCGTTTCCTATGCACTATAAACTGTTGGCAAAGGGCGGGTGTAGTTTTCCTGTGGTTGTGAAGAAGGGGTTGGCTGCTGCTCTTGTGCGGCAGGGGGGCAGGGGGCGGCTTTGTTTCCGAATTTTGTTGTCAGGTCATTTGTTTGGGTTGTGCTCTCTCTGGTTGAGGGTATAATTTTTGCGCTGACTTCTGCAAAGGCCTGAGTCCATTCTTCGGGGAGTGCCGTAATCGTTGTGTCGTTGGCGTAAGCGGAGATAATCTGCAGCAATTGCGGGTCATTGACGGAGAATTCACTGATCGGTTTTGCGCCTATTTCATCGGCGATTCCGGCCAGTTTTATTTTTTCGTCATCGGACAGCTCACGGGTGAAATCCTCATCATGTAATCTGTGATAGGCAAGCGCCGCCTGCGTGATTGTGACTTTCCCGTCGACATGGTCAAAAGCAATGGCATTACCAAGCGTGACGGCTTGCCTGATGATTTGTGTTTCATCTGTCAGTGCTGTTACGGGGACAGCCATCCGGAACGGGTTATTAGAGTGAAAATCAGAGCCGTCATTGATGGAGATCGGCGCAGCAGATGGGTCAGACTGTGATTCACCGATAGAAAGGGCGCTCAGACGCTCTGATTCAAGATCATTGAATTTTTCAAGGAAAGCGTCAAAACCTGCTTTTTCTTCCATAGAAATGATCCCTGTCGCGGCTCTGAAATCTGTCAGGGCGCTCAGGCTTTTTTGGGCTGGGCGGTTTCTTAGCGATTCCAGAAGGGTTTCTACAGAGCTGATATTAATTCCCGCCGTGGCGAGCATGTCTTTCTGCCGTAGAAAAAAACCGCCATGCTGTTCCAGCGTTTCCTGAAGGAATGCTTTTTGCTGCAGATCAATGATAAAGGCTTTATTACTGTGCTGCGCCTCCAGATCATTGAATTTTTCAAGAAACTGCGTCATATCTTGCCTGATCTGCGGCGGCAGGTTTCCTTGTTCAGCACTGAAATTGATATAAGAGGAGAATCCGTTTTGTACGGATTTCTCCCTTAGGGTGTCAGTGAAAGTCTGTGCTGATTCAATATTGATATCTGCGCTGGCGAGCATGTCTTTTCGGGGCGCTAAAAACTGATTATACTGCTCAAGAAAATTCTGAGCCAGTGTAATCTGGAGTGCATTGATTTCAGAAGCAAAGGGCGCAGTATTTTCCTCTATTGGCGCGACCGTCAGAGGAATTTCCTCGGATATGGTTGGGTCATTTTCAGGTTTGTTTTCCGCTTCAGGCGCGGGTTGTGGCGGTGACTCTCCAGCTTTGGGAACAATCCCTCTGGTGATGCTGTCATAGCTGGCCTGCATGGTCTGTTCGAGATTTGTCTGTCTATAAAGACGGTAACCGCCGCCATACATGCCGGTATAGAAATCCAGTGTGCTGGCGCGGCTTAGATCCTGATCTTCGCGACCATATAAAGCAGCCATTTCTTTTGAAACACCGCCATCATGTTCCGCAAGGGCGCGATCACGCAGCCAGCTTTCCATTTTGCTGATATCAGCCTGATAAGAGCCATGATTTTCATCAACGATGGATTGTTCGGAAACACCGCGCTCCTTATCTATTATAGCGCGCATATCAACGGCAGCACGGGCTGTCGCTGTCTGGCTATCGAGCGCGCCGCCTTCGGGGGACTGGTAATGTGTTATTTTCTGTTCTGCAATTTTCATGTAATTATCAACTGTGTCGGGAAGATCTTTACTTTTTCCTTCCCAGTTCTCGCGCAGAATTTTTAAGCCTTCTTCGCGGGTCACCGTTAATCCTTCATAGGTTTTTACTGCGTTATGAATGGCGTGAATTGCCTGTAATTCTTTGTCTATCTGTTGTCGTAAGGCCGGGTCATTCTGACCTTCCATCTGCGTCTCAATGGCATCCTGAGCAGACAGACCCTGCTGTTTCATCGCGTCCCATGCCGCACGGCTTTGCGGACTGATTTCGGGAATGACGCGGCTTTTGACAAAGTTATCAGCAAGATGTTCTGGTGTTGGCCTGATATTGGTAATATTTTTGCTGATTTCCTGAAGATGGGTAATCTGGCTTTCAAGAGGATTTCTTAATTCTATCCGCTGTTTGATCGTGAATTCCTGCCCGTTATTGGCTTGTTGGTAAAGTGCGGCATATTCATCCAGATAATTGTCGATGATCTGATTGACGGTTAAAGCAGGGGTTTCCTGCATATTTTCCCAGATTTTGCGGGCATGAATATCATAGTTCCCATTGTTGAGAACAACATTATTCATGTAATATTTTTTATAATCTTCCGAGGTTACCTCAGGAGCTTGCGCTGAAGTTGGTACGCTTTCCTGTGCAAATAAAGCCAGAAATCCTAATGTCTGTGAAAACCACTGCCCGCTATTCCCCGCCGCTTCCGGCCTTTCGGCTTCGCGGGACTCCACATTGTATTTTTCAGGATCATACAGGCCAAGAACAGCCTGCATCATTAAAATGTCCGACGTATCTGCCGCAGCAGGGTTGACAGAGATATCACGGGCTTTGTTTCTGATTGTTTCGGGATTATTTTGGATCGCGCCCTGAATGGCGCGGTAATCGGAAATGTTGTCAATATCACCGATTCTTTCCTGTAATGCGCCGGAGGCCAGATTATTCTGTTTAAGAAAGCCAAGACCTCTTTGCGCCATGCTTTTCTGGCCGTCTGTCAAAGCATCATCATCTTTGTCAGTCGCAGAGATGTGTGATTTATTTTTTATATTGCGCCCTGAGCCAAGGACGGAATCTGCCATTTTTTACCTCTTTTCTTATTTTGTATAATTACAGGAAAAGAGTTAAGAATTTATAAATATTTTGAATTCAAAAATGCGCTATGTAAAAAATGGATTCCCCTGCAATTTTCTGATGTAAGTCGGAAAATAATAAAGAGAAATAAATCAGGCTGTTTTTCGTGGCGCCACTTTCTGCCGCGTCAGATCCTTATAGGCTTCCTGCATTCTCTTTGTGATGGAGCCAGGGGTGTATTCCTTGTTATCTATTTTTCCAACGGCGGTGATTTCGGCAGCGGTTCCCGTAACAAAGACTTCGTCATAATCGCTGATTTCATCGGGCATGATGGTTGTCTCTTCTATCGGGATGCCCATATCTTTAGCCATTTGTATGACTGTCTGGCGGGTGATGCCATTGAGAAAACAGTCGGCTTTAGGTGTTCTGATCGCGCCATCTTTGATAAAAAAGATATTAGATCCTGAAGATTCCGCGACACGGCCTTTATAATCAAGCATAAAGGCATCGTCGTAACCGGCATCCATGGCCTCATGCTTGGCCATAGTGCCAATGGCATAGTTTCCTGCAGCCTTGGCATGGACAGGGGCGGTTAGTGGATCGGGGCGCCGCCATTTGACAGTTTTAAGGGCAACGCCGCTGCCTTCGCCGCCTTTGGGAAAGAAATATTTTGGCCAGTCCCAGCATGTGAAGGCAACATGAATTTTATTGGATTTTGCCGAAACGGCCATTTCTTCGCAGCCGCGCCAGGCGATCGGACGGAGATAGCCGTTTGCCACGTTATTGGCTTCGAGGACATCGCGTGAGGCATCTTCAATTTCTTCAACGCTCATCCCAATCTTCATATCCAGCATAGTGGCAGAATCAATCAAACGCTGCGAATGTTCGTGCAATTTGAAAACCGTGCCGTCATAGACACGCTCGCCTTCAAAGACAGAGCCGCCATAATGAAGCCCATGTGACAGAACATGGAGTTTTGCTTCGCGCCAGGGAAGCATTCTTCCGTCAAGCCAGATAAAACCATCGCGATCATCAAAGGGGGCATTCATCATAATTTACTACTTTTGTGGTTCATTGCACTCATAATTCTGATAAAACTCTATCAGAGTTTGAATTGATGATAAAAGTAAAAAGTCGTGTCCCCACTAGAAAAACGTGCAGATTTACCTCATATTCTCGTCATTGATGACGATGAACGCATTCGCCAGCTTGCGTCCCGTTATTTACAGGAAAACGGTTTTATTGCCTGTGTGGCAGCAGATGCTGTGCAGGCATGGGATTTGTTGGAGTTACTGGAATTTGATGCACTGGTTGTCGATATTATGATGCCGGGGCAAAGCGGCCTTGATTTTACAAGGGTTTTGAGGCAGACAAACGATATTCCTGTATTGTTGTTGACGGCGCTTGGCGAAGCGACTGACCGGATTGCGGGGCTTGAATGTGGCGCCGATGACTATCTTGCCAAGCCGTTCGAGCCGAAAGAGCTTGTCCTGCGGCTTAAAGCAATTTTAAGACGACGCCCAAAAACAAAAATCGAGGTGGAAAATAGTACATTTAAAGTCGGGCGCTGGTGTTATAATTCTGTTTATAAGGAATTACAGGATGGAGCGGATATTGTGCGGGTGACGGCGGCGGAAGATAACCTGCTGCGGGCGCTTGCCAGTCGGGCGGGAGAGGTTATTAGCCGAGAGGAGCTGGCGCAGATATGCGGGTTTGATTCCGGTGAACGTACGATAGATGTGCAGGTGACACGTTTGCGCCGCAAAATTGAAGATGATCCTAAAATGCCGCGTTGTCTGCAAACAATCCGTGGTAAGGGTTATCTCCTGCGGATTGAAAGAGTTTGAGCGTCTTATGAAGAGTAGTTTAAAAAAATTTCTGCCGCGCACTTTGTTTGGCCGTTCGCTCCTGATTTTGGCAACGCCTGTCATTCTGGTGCAGATGGTGACGATGTTTGTATTCTTTGACAGCCATTGGGGGAAAATGACGGCGCGTCTTGCTTTCGGCGTTGCTGGCGAGATTGCCGTGATTGCTGACCAGATTGAAAAAGATCTCGAGCCTGCTTCCATCAGGAGTGTTGCGGGCTGGGCAGGGCAGAATCTCGAACTTCTCATCAGTTATGAACCGGACTCTATTCTTGAAGTGAAACACGATGCGCATTACCGTGCATTGCGCCATTATGAAATCGAACATATGATGTCCCGCGCACTGGAAGCGCAGGTGCGACGGCCTTACCGTGTCTATCCTGATGTACTGGAAAAAAAATGGGTCGAGGTTACGATCCAGCTTGAAAAAGGCCTGCTCAGGGTTTCGATACCGGAACGGCGGTTATTTTCTACGTCCGTCTATTTATTTCTTCGCTGGATGATTGCGTCATCTATTATCCTGCTGATTGTGGCTGTGCTGTTTATGCGTAACCAGATCCGCCCCATCCGGCGCCTGGCGATTGCGGCGGAGCGTTTTGGCAAGGGTAAGGATATCCCGGCATCATTTAAACCTGAGGGCGCACGCGAAGTCCGGCAGGCCGCGCATGCCTTTCTAAAAATGCAGGAGCGTATTAAACGCCAGATCCAGCAGCGGACAGCGATGCTATCCGGTGTTTCTCATGATCTGAGGACGCCGTTGACGCGTATGAAATTACAGGTTGCGATGCTGGAGGATTGTCCGGATATTGAAGGGCTCAAGCAGGATATCCTTGCCATGGAGCGCATGATTGATGCCTATCTTGATTTTGTCCGTGGTGAAGGGGGCGAACAGACAATGCGCATTGACCTAAAAGATATTTTGATCCGTATCGTATCTGATATGGCGCGTCAAAATTGTGAGGTTGATCTTGAAATTGAGGGTGATCTTTCTTTACAATTGCGTCCTGTGGCATTTGAGCGCTGTCTGACAAATATCGTGAGCAATGCCCAGAAATATGGTGGAAAAATATGGATAAAATCAAGGCGCTTAGAGGACTCTATTGAAATTATAGTTGATGATAACGGAACGGGCATTCCCGAAAATAAAAGGGAGGATGTCTTTAAACCATTTTACCGCCTGGAGGATTCCCGCAATCCTGAAACCGGTGGTATCGGTCTTGGTCTTCCGATTGCGCAGGATATTATCCATAGCCATGGTGGAGAGATATCATTGTCTCAAAACGAACAGGGGGGCTTACGGGTTACAATTCTGATCCCTGTTTAAAATAACCTGCCGCCATCGGGAATATTCTGGTCCGGTGCAATGAGAACGATTTTGCCATTTTCATCGGGAAAGCCGAGGACAAGGACTTCGGACATAAATTTTCCGATTTGCCGGGGCGTAAAATTGACCACAGCCACAACCTGTTTTCCCTTGAGGGTTTCGGGCGTGTAATGATCGGTAATTTGCGCAGAGGATTTTTTGATGCCCGTCTCTCCGCCAAAATCAATTAGAAGTCTATAAGCAGGTTTTCGAGCTTCAGGAAAACTCTGTACATCAATAATTGTACCAACGCGAATGTTTACTTTTAGAAAATCATCAAAAGAAATCGTCATTTTTTTTATATTTCAAGCGTTTTTGCAACGACATCAAGAATGTTCGCAGAGAGATTTTGTCGCACTTTTGAGTTATGTGTTCCTTTGGCCGTATAGTGGTCAACAAATTCTGTAATGATATCTTTGATGGCAGGTAGAGAGTTTGTAACAGCCGCATTAAATTCAGGACTCATATTTTTTTTCGCGGCAAGGAGGGCTTGTTCTATATCATTTGCCATACGTCTGGAGAACAGCTCTCTTTCTTTAGGGCGATCTGCATATTGTCCCGCTTTTCCCTCAAGAGGGCGCACTGCCTGAAAAGAGGCGCGAAGTAAAGTATACATATCACGTCCACATTTTGTGTTCTGGGTCAGTTGCTCCAAGCGATATGAAGTGTTTTCATTGGGCAATAAGGTCATTTTTGTCTCTCTTGATTCAAAGTTATGAAAATTGTATCATATCAGGGTTTTTATTGTAAATAGAAAAAACCATTATAATAAAAAAGGGATCCGCAAGCGAACCCCTCTTTAGTCATTTGACAAATATTCTTTGTGAAGAACAGGAGTGTTTTATGCTGCTTTTTTATTTTCAGCTTTTTTGTCTTTTTCTATAATGGATTTGATTTCCGTTAATGAGGCAGTAACGCGTTTATTGATGATATCGGAGGCTTGTTGATTGGACTTGCTCACCATATCACTGATTTCTTTCATGTTCCCCATAGATTTTTCGTAATTTTTTTTCATCAGATCTGTTTGTTTTGCAACTTTTTGTTCTGGTGAACCTTCACCCATAATTTCTTTGGCAAAGACAGAACTATCTTCAATAAGCTGTGTCAGAAGCTCGCTTTGTTTTTGTGCGGCAGCTTGAAGTCCTTCTATCGCACGTTGATGTGCTTCAGAAAAAGCCTGAAGATTTTTACGCTGTGTTTCCATTAAAGCATTCATATCAAAAGGAAAAAAACCAAAAACGGGCATGTTTTTAGCCATTTCCGGATCAAAAAATTTCATAAAGTCATTGTTCGTCATAGTATCCTCCATCTGGGTTCGAATATGAGTTTGTTGCTATGCAGCATAGCGTAACCTTAGAATTATCTTTTTTTCTCGAAATTGTCAAGTGTTGCACTGCAAAAAACATAATTATATATGAAATTAGCAAATGTTTAACAAATCTTGTTCACATTAGAAGGGGGGAGCCTACGTAATACCCGTCATATTTGCGTGCCCGCCATATTCGTCATAATGGGATTTTTTTAAAGTGTTTACGGGAGTTCTCCGAGTGTTAGAAGCAAGACGTTTTCAATCAGAAAATGTACAGAATATTCCGGGTCGAAGCAGGTTATCCATGAATATTATACAACTAGCGGTTTTATTATCAGGGTTGGCGTTCACGACTTTTGTTTATATTGTTCTGAATTTTCTAATCCATCAGATGATCACGGATGATTCGCGCAGAATATCGGCAGAGGCTCAGCATATGATTACAGAAAATATAGTCTCTCTGGAAGAATCTCTTCGTGCTGCAGCAGCCATAATGCGTCTTTCCGGAAATAATTCTGAAACCATAAGGGATGATATCGTTAGTGCCTTTCCCGGCACTTCCAATTTTGATCATATTTTGTGGGTTCGCCCTGAAAGTGGAAAGATCTGGCGTAGCATTTCTCTCTTTTCACAAGAGACATCCCGTTTTTCCCAAACATCTATAAAAGGATTTATATATACCATCCAGAGCAGAAAGCAGCAAAGTACGAGTTCTGATGATGTAACTGTTATTATTGATGTTCCGGGAACACAATATTTGCAAGAATATATGGATCCGGTTGTAAAGAGTCGGCGTTTTGTTATGGCGAGTCCCTTGGTTTCCGACGGAAAAAATATGGGATTTCTTGTTGGTGTCAGCAGAGTGAGCAGACTGATTGGTAAAGAATGGCTGGAAAACAAGAAAGCGATAGAACGCCTTGCTATCCGAGATATGGAATCAAACGAGCGTCTCTATTTCATGGATCGTAATTTCCAAATTGATGATGTTAATTTCGAGACAAGCGGTGAAAATTTTACATTTAAGCTGGGAGATCGCCAATGGCAGTTGAATATCTTGCCTGGTCTTGATCAAAAAGCCCGTTTTCTTATGCAGGTGCCATGGCTGATTCTGTTTTTTGGTGTCATGCTGACGCTGACTGGAACATTCTATGTCCGAAATAACCAGCAGTATTTATATAAGTTGGCATATATAAATGGGAAACTGGCGCAGAAAAGCTATGAGCTTCATAGTGAAGTTGCAGAGCGGGAGCGCCTCAATCAATCGTTACATAAGATTGAAAAAGAGTACAAGGCCATCATTGATTCTGTTAGTGATATAATTTTTGAAACATCTGTCACAGGCGAAATCATATTTTTAAATAATACATGGCACAAAGTCACAGGCTTCGAAAATGAACAGGTCACCGGACGGAATTTGTTTGATTTATTACATCCGCAGGATCAGGAAGAACAAAGAACCAGTTTTGATATGCTGGTGAAGGGTAAAAAAGAAGCCTATCGATCGCTCACGAGGTTAAGGACTTCGGATGGTAGATTCCGTTCTGTTGAACTGGCTGTATCTATGATGAGGCAGGATAAAAACAGCAATATGCGGGTGGTTGGTACAATAACCGATATTGAAGAGCGCCGCCGTGCGAAGCAGGCGCTTCTTGAGGCCGAGAAAAAATATAAGACGATCGTTGAGAATGCGGCAGGGGGAATCTATCAGGTGACGCCTGAAGGACAGTTCCTGAGTGCAAACCCCTCTATGGCCAGGATTCTTGGATATGACACACCGGAACAGCTTTTGCGTGAGGTTAAAAACGCCCATGACTATCTTTATGTCAGTGCCCACGACAGAGTGGCTTTTATACGTGAGCTTGAAACATCAGGTATTATCTATAATTTCAAATCCGAGGTTAAAACGAAAACCGGATCCAGAATATGGGTCAATGAAAACGCCCGTATTGTGAAGGATGATGAAGAAAATATTTTATATTACGAAGGCAGTATGGAAGACATTACTTTGCGGAAGGTCGCTGAAACCAAGCTTAAGGAAGCAAAAGTTCTGTCCGATATCTCCAGTCGCTCTAAATCGGAATTTCTTGCCAATATGAGCCATGAATTGCGAACACCGCTTAATGCGATTATTGGTTTTGCAGAAATTATGAAGAATGAAGCGCCAGGGGTGGTTCAAAACCGCCAGTATCTGGAGTACGCAAAAGATATCTATGACAGCGGCAGGAAGCTGTTGCTGATTATTAATGAAATTCTTGACGCTTCACGAATTGAAGCCGGCGACAGGCAGATAAGCGAGAGTGTAATCAATCTGAATATTGTTCTGACGTCATGTATAGAGTTTATGAGCCAGAAAGCCGAGAGCCGCCATTTGAAAATTTTTGATATGACCCGGGAACAATTGCCTCCTGTGATTGGCGAAGAGCTTGCCATTAAACAAATTTTACTGAATTTGATCGGGAATGCCATTAAATATACACCGGAAGAAGGACGCATTAGCATTTCTGGTGAAAAGGACGTGGATGGCTGTCTTCGCATTTCAGTAACCGATACCGGAATCGGGATGGACGAGCAGGAAGTGGAAAAGGCTTTATCGCCCTTCGGCCAGATTGAAACATCGTTAAATCGTTCCGGATCGGGAGCGGGTCTTGGTCTGACACTTGCGAAGTCTCTTATGGAGCTTCATGGAGGTAAGCTGGAAATTTTCTCGCAAAAAGGAATCGGAACAACGGCTACGATTATATTTCCGGTTCAGCGGATTATCATTGAAGACAGTCAGGAACAGGCAGAAGGATATACCAGTTCTTCTAGCGACAGACAGATTCATTGAGGGCATCTGCCATATCCCTATCAAACTGCAGAGCTTTGCAGGCAATGTCATAGCTGAAACCCGCCCGTGCCAGTATGGCCAGCGCCTTGTTTGAGTGATCATGTGTTTTTTCAAGAGCGTAGGGGCCAATTTTTTTGCGCCGCGCCAACCGGAGCGCGGCAATAAGCTCGGCATCTTCATGAAACTCTGACTCCAGTGTCTGCGTATAAGCCTGTAATATACGGTCAATCATTTCATATTCCAGACCTTTGGCTTGTAGTCTGGCATGGATCATACGTGCAGACAGACCTTTGCGTCTCAGGGACAGAACCATATTCTGTGTAAAAACGGAATCATCCAGCAGGCCAACATTCTGGAATTTTATAACAAGACGATCCAGAGTCTGTATGCACTCCTCTCGTACCTGATCCTTGTGAAAGGCACAGGAACGGTCTATTTTTCGCAGCATTATTTTTTTGAAATGCGCGGAACTGGCTGCAAAGCGCTCAAGATAATATAACCCCGCATTATGTAGATAGCTTTCCGTTATTTTACGTGGCTTTTTTTCGGTCTTGATCTTTTGGGGCGTTACGCTATTTTGATTTATCAATATGAATACCTCTTCCGGATTCCGGAACCAAACTCCGGAGAATATATGATGTCAGATATGCAGGTTATCCCGCAAGCCCCCCAGCCCCGAAAAATAAAAGGCCTTAATAAAAGAGGTCTCATAACATTGATTGGAAAAGAAGTCGGGCGTTATTTAAGTGTTTATACCCAGACAATTGTTGCGCCTGTTATTACAACGCTGCTGTTTTATGCTGTTTTCTTTTTGGCGCTGGGTGGCATGACCCAAACGATTGGTGATATTTCTTATATGGAGTTTCTGGCTCCGGGACTGATCATGATGGCGATGGCACAAAATTCATTTGCCAATACCTCCTCCTCGATTGTCATTTCAAAAGTACAGGGCAATATTGTGGACGTTCTTATGCCGCCATTAAGCGCAACCGAACTTTTCATAGGCTATGTTACAGGAGGGATTCTACGGGGACTGATGGTCGGATTCGCAACGGGACTTGCTGTCAGCCTGTTTATTTCTCTGTCCTTATTTTCTGTTTTTTATATTGTGCTGTTTGCTATATTGGGAACAATGATGATGTCCAGCCTCGGTCTGGCAGGTGGAATCTGGTCACAAAAATTTGATCATATTGCGGCTGTTACCAATTTTATTATTACGCCGATGACATTTTTATCGGGGACATTTTATTCAATCGGGCGTTTGCCGGAACTATGGCAGACAGTCGCGCACTATAATCCTTTTTTTCATATGATTGATGGGATTCGTTATGGATTCACAGGCCATGCAGACGGGAATACGCTGGCGGGTATATTTTTACTTGTTATCATCAATCTGATTTTGGCATGTCTTTGTTTATGGATGCTCCGTACAGGTTATAAAATTAAAAGTTAAAGGAAAATCAAAATGGTTGTTTTTTTTATGCGTCATCTTTTTGTATTGTTAATTATTGCCGGAGGACTTATCGGGATAGGGGGGTGTACAACAAGTACGCCACAAGCAAAGCCATTGCCAGATATAACCTTTGCACATATGCCGCCTTTTCCGGTGAATGTCGCGGTTGTAAATATAGAAAGCGGGTATGATCCGGCGCAGGATAGCAGAGATATTTCTTCCGGATTTCCAGCGCCGCCGGATGTTGCTTTGAAGAGCTATGCTGCGCACCGGCTTCAACCTGCGGGGCCATCAGGCCGTCTGACATTTATTATCGAGAATGTTTTTATTCATCAAACCCTTGTAAAACCGGAAGGCGATTTTGTGGGTTGGCTTGGAGTTGGCCGCGAGGATTTATACGAGGCCGAGATGAAAATAAGAATGCATATTGAGACAGAAGGCCAAAGCGGAGGGACAGATTCCGTTTTAGCAATACGGCGTTCCCTTTCTATTCCGCAAAGCTATTCGGTTGCTGAAAAAGAACAGGAGAAGTTTATATTTATTGAAATGATGATGAAGGATGTTGACACGGCAGTTACCAGTGCTTTGAAAGATAAAATGGTCTCTTCTTCGGGGTATGGAAGGTAAATATTATTATCTGCGCCAGAAATGGGGTGAGAAGAGCACAAGAACGGTAAAAATTTCCAGTCTTCCCACGAGCATACCGACGCATAATATCCATTTTGCACTATCTGGCAGGGCTTTAAAATTTCCGGCAGGGCCAATGATATCCCCTAATCCCGGCCCTACATTGGATATGGCTGTGGCCGCTCCTGACATGGCTGTTAGAAAATCAAGTCCGACAAAAGAAAGTGCAATAGAAATCAGGGCGAAAAAAAGGGCGTAGAGAAAGAAAAAGCTCATGACAGAAGCAGGGACACCTTCGGGGATGGGTCTTCCTCCGTAATAGGGTGTAAAAACACCGTGCGGGTGTAAAAGTTTCTTAATCTGGACATTGGTAACGGCATAAAGAACCTGAAACCTGAATATTTTAATACCGCATGTTGTTGATCCCGCACAGGCTCCGACAACCATGAGAAAGAAAAACAGACTCATGGCAAAACCACCCCAGGCTTGATAATCATCGCTGGTAAATCCTGTGCCTGTGATAACGGACGTTGCATTAAAGGCTGATTTGAGAATAGCCTGCCCATGATCCATATGAACCTGTGAGACGAGTACAATGGATAAGGTAAGAACACTAATGCAAAGAATGGATAAAAACCATCTGACTTGTGAGTCTTGTAAAAGGGGGCGGATATTGCCTCTGATTGCTTTGAGATAGAGGATGAATGGCAATCCGCCCAAAATCATAAAAGCAATAGCAATAATTTCCATCCATGGGGTGTCATAGTGTGAAAAAGATGTATCATATGTTGAAAATCCGCCAGTGGAAATTGTTGCCATTGCATGGGCAAAAGCATCAAATAAATTCATTCCTGCCCAATGATAGCAAATGGCGCAGATGCAAGTAAGAATAAGATAAATACCACCTATTGTTTTTGCAAATTGCGCGGTGCGGGGCAGGGCTTTTTCATTCTCGGAAAGTTCGGTACGGAAAAGCTGCATCCCCCCGACTTTTAGAAATGGCATGACAGAGAGTGCCATAAGAATGATCCCGATACCTCCGAGCCATTGTAGTATGGCGCGCCATAATAAGAGCCCGGGCGGTGCTGAATCCAGATCGACAATAACAGTCGATCCCGTGGTTGTAATGCCTGAAATTGATTCAAAAACGGCATCCGTAAAGGACATATTGATGGTGGAGAACCAGAAAGGCAGGGCGGCAAAAGCGGATAAAATAATCCAGCTTAAGGTTATCATCAAAAACCCCTGTCTTGTATTAATGGTCAGTGTTTCTCCTTTATTGCTGAGGACAAGGATGCCACCAAAAAAAGCTGTCAACACAATGCATAGAAAAAACACCTTCCAGTCTGGATTGCCATAGTAAAGATCGGCGAGCATCGGCACAGCCATACCTAGCGCGAGCGTGGAAAGTAAGATTCCTACAACATAGAGAATAGGGCGAAAATCCAAAACTGCTTCCTATAAAATAGTAAACCAATGGGCTTAGTGTAACACCGAACTTTGGTAAGGGCTATCCAGAGAAAAAGCCGGAATATCAACGGTAAAGGCCTCCCCATTTGAATTTTGCATATGATAGGCTCCGACCATGATCCCTCCCGGCGTTGGCAATGGCGCACCGCTGGTATATTCAAAACGTTCTCCCGGCTTTAGCATAGGCTGTTCGCCGATAACACCGTCACCCTTTATTTCCTGTGTTATACCATTGGAGTCCGTTATTTTCCAGTAACGAGAACGTAAATAAATGGCATTGCTGCTGCTGTTTTCAATAGTGATATGGTACGCCCAGATATAATGACTATCGGCGGGTTCTGATTGATCCGCTAAATAAGTAGGTTCGACTGTCACTGTAATGCCGTTTGTTGTTTTCGAGTACATTTTTTACTCTATGTAACTTTACTTTTTATAAGAAAAAGGACGGAGCCATGTCACTCCGCCCTTTTTAAAAAATTAAGGGCTTTTCAGAAACTTACTCGAAAGTAATCTGTGCCCGTCTGTTGGCAGGCTCACGAACACCATCGGCTGTCTGGACTAAAAGCTCGTCCTCGCCTTTTCCTTCTACGCGAAGAAGGGAAGCATTAACGCCCCGTGTGATAAGAGCATCACGTGTTGCATTTGCCCGGCGCATGGCCAGCTTGTTGTTATAGGTTTTAGGGCCGGCACTGTCTGTGTGACCGATAATTGTCACAGAGTTCAGATTGCGGCTTTGGACTTCCTGCGCAACAGCATCCAGAACATTCTGTCCACCGGCACCGATTTCCGATTTATCAAAGTCAAAGAAGACCAGATACATCGCATCATCAGGAGTCATCGGGGCGGCAGCAACAGGAAGTTCCACTGGTGCGGGCATAGGCTCTGGCTCTGGTGCCTGAAGAGGTTGAACCGCGCCTTCCAGAGCAGCTATTGCATCCATAAACTGGTTTTTACAGGCCATAATATCATTTGTCTGCCAGTTTTCTTCCTGCTGCTCAATCCAGCAATCAAAGCGTGCCTGAGCAACAGCAGATTGCTGTGGCAATATCTCTCTTGCGCCAAGATCAAACGCTACAATAAGGCGTCCACGTGCCGTGCTGAGCTCTTCCATATGTTGGGGAAGAAGATTCCAGTCGCTGATTGGCTCGGGCATAACAACTTCGCCAGCCGCTGCGGCCAGACCTTTGCGTGCAAAATGCAACGCATCGGGATAATCCAGCATTTCGTTCAGTTCACGATTGGCAAAAGCACGGTATTCATCAGCAAGATGCTGGGTGAAGGGGCTGCCAACCGCCTGAATTTCGTTTAAAGCTTCTATTTCACTATGTGTTTTAAAATTTGTACAGGCGCCCAGTGCCAAAACACAGATAGCCAGGACAAGACCGCGCAATTTATTCATTAATCTAGCTCCCTCAACAAAACATATTTTATACGTTTGAATCTATCCGGACAGTCCGGTGTTCAAATGAATAGACGCTTTCTATACGAAACTCTGCACTTTTTGTATATAATTCCATGCATGTTACATATTTTCCGGTAACATACCGAAAGAAAGACCCTTCAAACGCAACTTTTTTATAAACATATCAATGGGAAAGTAAAGCATCTTTCACAGAAAATATGTTTATTTCATAAAATACGGATTATTTATCATAAAATTACATATTTTAGTTTGATTTTTTAAAGAAGAACATTGATAAAGAGCCGTGCTTTCTAAAGCGGGTGTAGCTCAGTGGTAGAGCGTCAGCTTCCCAAGCTGAATGCCGTGGGTTCGATCCCCATCACCCGCTCCATTGAAAAATATGAAAGTTTGTCGTATAGATAAGACTATTCATAAAATAATAGTGGAAAGCTTTGTTGTGTTAGGCTGAATTATGAAAAAAATGGGTGGAACATCGAAAATAGCAGCCGCATTTTTACTGGCGGCGCTGGCCTTACCGTTTTCTTCGGGGGTTTTGGCGCAAAATCAGGATCAGGCACAACAGCAAACAATAGAAGCTATTTCTAATACGACTTTGGCCTATATCAAAACAGGCAATGAAAATCTTGATCGGATGAGTGCGGCTGGACTTTCTGGTCTGGGGCGGCAATTATACAGGAGAACGGGCGTTCAGAATGTACAAATAACGCGTGATGACAATAATATGCCCGTTATTTCTACTTCACAGGTGATGGTTGTCGGTGTTGATCCGGCAAAAGATGATCTGTCCGTTTATCCTTTTATCTACTGGCCGATTGATCCCGATCAGAAAGCTTTGTCTTCGGAAGCGTTGAAGAATCTGAATGCTTATATGAATAAAGGTGGACAGGCTCTGATTGATACCCGTGACCAGTCTACAGGGGGCAGGGGGGAGGCATGGCTGCAGCAGGCTGTAAAAGATGGTCTTGATATCCCTGCTTTGGAAAAAGTCGAAGGTTGCGTGCTGAAAGCCCAAAAAAAGGGGGCAGATAAACCCTGCCATAGTCTTGGGAAGTCTTTTTTTCTTCTGGATTCTTTTCCGGGGCGTTATGCTGGAGGAGTGCTTTGGGCGGAGAAAACGGAAACCTACCGGAGTGACGGTGTGGCAAGTGTCCTGATTGGCGGCAGTGAATGGGCTGCGGCCTGGGCCACCGATACGGAAGGCAATTATATGTTTCCTGTGACAGGAGGGAATCCTGAGCAGCGCGAATATGCCTTTCGCGCTGGAATTAATATGGTGATGTATGCCTTGACCGGCAATTATAAAAACGAGGTTATTCATACGCCGACTCTTGATAAACGTCTAAAACCAGCCTCTCTGGATAAATTTTGATAAATTTCTTGACAGAATGACATAAAATGATGATCTTCTGACCCTGTTCCGTTTACGGATTCCTATAGAGTAATAATATAAACAGGAGACAATAATAATGAATAAACACCTGTTCGGCGTTAAAGCCGCTATGCTGGTTGCGAACGGCTTTTCACAGAATGATATGATTGCAGCGCAAAAGGCGCTTTTGAATGAAGGCGCGAATGTGCGTATCGTTAGCCCGGAAAATGGCCTTGTAAATGGTTGGGACGGGCAGACATGGGGGCATCATTTTGCCGTTGATACACCTCTTTCGACAGCACTGGCTTCTGATTTTTCCATTCTTGTGATTCCCGGTGGCCAGCGTAGTATGGAGAAAATGAATCTGACGGCGCATACAAAGCGTTTTATCAATAGTTTTATGGATTCTGGCAAGCCTGTGATTGTGATGGATAGTGCGTTGCGGATTATGATTTTGACGGATCATATCAAAGGGCATAATATTGGCGGCCCTGCAGATATGGCTGATATTGTCATGCAGGCAGGAGCGAACTGGATTGGGCAGGAGGTCTGTATTGACGGGAACCTCATGACAGGCGAGATGGGAGAGCAGAACCTCCAGACTTTCGTAACAGCGATGGTTGATCATATTGGCAATTGTATGGATACCGAGCAGGCCGCTTGAAAAAACGGAGTGTAAAAGAAAATGCGTGCAGAAACAGAAGCAGTTGTCAGTGATATCCGTGAGTCTCTGACATTGCTGAGGAGGCATCTTTGACTGGGATAATTCCCTGTTAAGACTGGAGGAGTTGAACGCGCTTTGCGAGAACCCCGATCTATGGTCGGATCAGGATAAAGCCCAGTCTATTATGCAGGAGCGCACACGGCTTGCTGCAAAGATTGATGTGCTGCGTGATATTGAAACAACGCTGAATGACAATATTGATCTGATCGGGCTTGGGGAAGAAGAGGGTGATGCTGCCATTGTTACCGAAGCAGAGCAGTCTTTGGAAGATCTACGAAAAAAATCTGATAAATTACAGCTTCAAAGTCTTCTTTCCGGAGAGGTTGATGCGAATGATGCCTTTTTAGAGGTTCATGCGGGATCGGGAGGAACAGAAGCGCAGGACTGGGCAGGGATGCTTTTGCGGATGTATTGGCGCTGGGCAGAGCAGCGGGGCTATAAACCGACACTTCTGGAGCAGAGTGATGGCGAAGAAGCCGGGATCAAATCGGCAACCATTAAAATCGAAGGTGAGAATGCCTATGGCTGGCTGAAATCGGAAAACGGTGTGCATCGGCTTGTGCGGATTTCACCCTTTGATTCCAATGCGCGGCGTCATACCAGTTTTGCCTCTGTGGCTCTTGCGCCTGTGGTTGATGAGACGATAGACATTGAAATTGATGAAAAAGATTTGCGAACCGATACGTATCGTGCCAGTGGCGCAGGTGGCCAGCACATTAACAAAACGGATAGTGCCGTCCGAATTACACATGCCCCGAGCGGTATTGTTGTCGCTTGCCAGAACGAGCGCTCCCAGCATCAGAACAGGGCACAGGCCATGGATATGTTGCGGGCAAAACTCTATGAAATGGAAATTCAAAGACGTGAGGCTGAAAAAGCGGCGGCGCATGGCGAGAAAAGCGATATAGGGTGGGGACATCAAATTCGCTCTTATGTGTTACATCCTTATCAAATGGTCAAGGATTTACGTACTGGTTATGAAACCGGAAATTCTGCCGGTGTTCTGGACGGGGATCTTGATGGATTTCTGGAAGCTTCTCTGGCGCATGGTGTGGATAAGGGGAAAGATGAATAAATTCGGATTTTTTAAGCTGGTTCTATTTGTTCTACTTCTCGTATGTGCGGGTTTTTCTTCACGGGTCAGAGCCGATAGTGAGATCATAAAAGCTTTTATTCCGACCAGTGGGTGGCTTGTAGGGCCTGCTACATTGATCAGCAAAGCGGGGGTAACGATGCCCTGTGTTATGGCAAATCAATATAATAATGGTTATTTTCTCAGATTTTCCGGAGGAAATAATCGTATTATGGCTATTGCTGTTGATTTTAGAAATGATATTTTCGAGACCGGAAGGCAATATGATTTTGAAATTGGAATTTCTCCGCATTTTAAACAAAAAGTGATTGCGACCGCTTATGATAGCGGCACTATTTTGATGAATATGCAGAAACAGGCTGGATTTTATGAGGTGCTGGCAGAAGGTCAATATCTTGATCTTGCCATGGGCGGAGTCAAAGTCAGTTTCGCGCTTCCCGGGATCAGGGATGGCCTGATTCGCATCGAGCAGTGCTATAACCCTTCGCACGGCGGGGAAAATACAAAAACCGGAGCCGTAGGCGCGCTCTTGAATAAGAACATAGAAGATAAAGCTCCTCTTTTATATGTGAAGCAGATGAAAGCGGAAAATGAGATTCTGCCTACTTCTGAAACGGAAAAAATGCTGGAAGTGCGTATGTCTGCGGTTGAAGCCATGTTAAAAGATTCGGCGGCAGAGCTGGCAGAGCTTTCTTCCGCCAGTGGATCTGAGAAGGCGCTTTCTGAAAAGGCCGGTTCTTCGCCATCGGTTGGGAAACCTCCTGTCAATAACCTGTTGTCCTCCATAGTAAAACCGAAAGAGGGAATGCATCAGCGCGATATTATTGTTGCGGCAAATGCCGAAAAAACGGGTCAGCCGCAAATCGTAAAAAAACGCTGGCGTGTTATCAAAGGGATGGATTTACATGAAACGCTCGATATCTGGGCGCAAGGCGTGAATGCGAGACTTTTGTGGAAAGCAAAAAATGAATATGCGGCGATAGAGTCGTTCAGTCTGCAGGGTACTTTTGAAGAGGCTGTACTCGTAGCCTTGGAGCAGCATGAAAATCTTTCCGGACAAATTTTTATTGATCCTGTTCTTAATCAGAAAGTTCTGGTAATAGAAGATGGTGGCGTTCGGTGATATCAATACAGGATCATTTGAATTATTAACGTAAACACGCTTTGCATTTTGTTGCAAAGCTATGTATTCTTTATGAAGATCACGTTCTGTGATGACTGTAAAAATAGTTTAAGTATTAACCAGAATATTCCGGGGCAGAAAAATGCTTGCAAGAAAGTGGCTTTTAACAACATTTATTTGTAGCGGATTGTTGGGGGTGGGGACATTCGGACATAATGTTGATGCGGCAGAAATTTTGCAGCCAAACAGCGACTGGGCAATCTCGACTCTGTCTGCGTCCCGGTCTGGAGGAAAGCCTTACTGTGCTCTGGCGCGTCGTTTTACAAATAACTCAATTCTGACGGTTGCCCGGAATGCAAATGATGAAAGCTCTATTGCCGTTGATTTTCAAAAACCGGCACTGGATAATTTACAGAATTATAATGTAACATTGAATCCTGGCTTTGAGCAGAATCGTTCTTTTAATATCCGTCCGGTTTCCGGTAAGGCATTGGTTGTCAGACTCGGGAAGGATTATCCTTTTTATGATGCGATGAACCGTTCCGATAAACTGGATATTCAAATTGCAGGAGAGTCTTTTAGTTTTAACCTCCCCGGTTTTGATGAGGGGCAGAAGAAACTTGTCGGGTGCCTTGCCAATATTGTTGAACCGACAGCAGGAAGTGAATCCGCTCTGAAACCGGGTGTTATACAGGCTTCTGCAGAAGCGCCCTCGCAATTGACTGAGCCAGAGCCTCGTGCGCAAGCACCTGTCTTTTCAAAGGTTTCTGGCGTAGGAGAGGGTGATATTCAAGCACTTTCGGAAGAAAATACAAAGTTACGCAATGCTCTGGAACATGAACGGCGGGTTTATGAAGATCGTCTGTTACAGGAAAGCCAGAATGGGAGTATGGCAGCAGAGTTAAAAGAGAAGCTTAATCTTTTGGAAGCAGAAAATGCAAGGCTGCGGAATAATGGTTCCGGGCAAGAGATATTTGCGCTGCCTGTAGAGGAGGATGCCAGCGCCAGTGTATTGGAAGAAACGGGCAAGGAGCTCGTGATTTTGCGTACGGAAAATCAGCGTCTCAAAGAGAGCCTTGCAGCAAAACAAGATGCAAGCGGACAGAACAACGTCTCGGATGAAGGTGAAATAGCTGCATTGCGCGCTGCGAACCAGACTTTGAAGCAGGAACTGGAAGTACAGAAGGCGCAATACGCTCTGCTTGAAAAACAACTTGCCACCAAGGATCATCCCGAGACTCCGAATATAGAAATCATGGCGCGTTTACGAGATCGCGTCAAAATTCTTGAAGAAGAAAATAATAATTTAAAAGCATCTGCATCGGCTTCGTCCGATACATTCGGCGCAGGAACTGTTTCTCTGGCGCAAATAAAATCTCTGGAAGAGCAATTGCGTTATGTTCAGGAGGATCGGGATAAATTGCTCGGTCAACTGGACAATCTGGCGCGTGGTAAGGGGCAGGATCGTCTTGATATTTCAACGGATAACTGGAATCTGGAACAGGCCACACGCCGTTTTAATGAATCTGAAGATGAAATTCGTCGTCTTGGCCGTCAGTTAGAAGAGGCGCGGATGAAATGCGCGATGGAAAAAAAGGAGCTTGAATATATGCTCTTTGATCCTGATGTGGCAACGGAAGAGCAGATCTCGAAATTGATGGAGCTTGAAAGTCAAAACAAGGCTTATCAGAACAAAATTTCTGTAATTGAGCTGGAAAATGCCGAATATGAACAAAAGCTGGCTTATCAGGAAAGAATACCAGCTCCCGGGTCTGGACACTCTATACGTGCGCAAAAACAGGAAAATATTGCAATAACAATGGATCAGGTGTCTCCTGCTGCAGGACAAATTGAAACTCAGGTTTCCGTTGTGGCTGAGCCAGCCGAGTTTTTGAGTGCGGAAAGGGAAGAAATCTCAATTCAGAAAGAAGATATTGCTTCTTACCAGAGCTTCACAGAGTCAGCAGAGCGGGCGGCAATAGTCACACCAACTGTTGGCTTAATGTCAAAAACCACCCTGAATACAATTCTGGAGAGGGCTCATATTCCGGTACAGGGCGATATTACGCTGGTACAAGAAGCAGGAGCCAGTCCGGATTTTGTTGCTTATAGCTGGGATACAGGTGCTTTATTCGGCAGTGCCGAGCAACAACCAATGGAAAATTCTGGAAAATTTGACGGACTGATTCATAGTTATCTTGATAAAACAAAAGATCGTTGTCAGGGTGATTTTGCTTCTGTTCACGGCATGACAGGGGCTGAAGGAACGATGCAGCTTTCAACCTATGAAATTGCCTGTATAAATGGGCAGGGAGGTGCTTCGGCATCAATCGTTTTTTATAATGATGGAAATTTGTTCACGGTTATAGCACATGAAACCGGACTGGATGCGATGGATGTGGCTATGGATGCCAAAGACAAGCTGGCAGAGATGCTCTTACATTCTAAAATTGTTTCCAACTGATTGTAAAATGTACGTACGTATTCTTTTGAGAATCGATCCTAGGTAGCCTGCATCCATCCTTTGAACCGGGCATCATCTGCTATGCATTGAAGGCAACCCCTCAGGCATTAACGCATTACTGTCCCTGAATCATATTTTGCAGGATCCCTAAAAAGGCATCTTCTGGCCTTACTTCTTTTGGTGGAATCGGTTGTTCGGGAGCAGGCGTTTCTTGTTGTGATGATTCCGGTTGAGATTCTTCAGGAGGTGCAACAGGGGCTGGCGCTTTCTGCTGCTGTTGTTCTTGATTACCGTCAAGCCCCATCATATTTTTTAAAGCGCCCGATTTATCCAGCTTGTCGAGAAGGGGGCTGACAACAATGCCCTCAATCTGTTTCTGAAAATATTGTTGCATTGCATTCTGACCGAATGTCTGCGCCGGACGATCCAGAGGGCCTTTAAATGACGCACGCAACGGCGGCGCATCTTTGGGTTCATGAAGCTGTATTGTACTCTCCAGATCCAGCGACCAGAGCGGTAAACTTACCGTTCCGCGTGTCATTACATCGGCATCCTGCCCTGATAAATCCATTTTATCAAAATGAATAACACCTTCGGAAATCGTATACGTGCCATCTAATTTCTCGAAACGGGTTGATCCTCCCCGCATTGCGCCGTCAAGAACCCTTCCGAAATTTTCGGAAAAACTGCTCGTTGGCTGTGCCAGCACCCGTGATAGTTTTGCCAGATCAAAGCCCTCGAAGATAATATCACTGCCATTTGCCGTACCCTTTCCTTTCAGGTCAAAAACAAGCGCGGCAGGACTGAGCCCCGTTGTCTGTAAAGCCGTTTCCAGTGATACTGTGCCGCGAGCTTTGACTAGACGTGAGCCACTAAATGACTTTACAAATTCCTCAAGATTAACATCTTGCGCCAAGATATTTCCAGTGAAGGAGATTGGTTGGCGCTCTTTTCCCGATGATTTCAAATTTCCGGTTAAAGCAACATGTCCGCCATGTAACCCGCCATCCATTTGTTTGATATCAAGAGTACCATCTTTTAAATCAAAGTTTATGCCGGTATCCTTGAAATTCCAGTTCCCGTAAGTCGCAGATGCGGCAGTTGCTTTCAGGGATAAATTTATTTTCTGCAAAAATGCCGTATTTATGGCATTGCGTGACCATCGTGTATCTTGCCCCGTATTTCCAGATGTGCCTTTTCCAGCGACTCCTGTGCTTTTCCCAATTCCCAGCAACGCGTCAACGGGAAGATCGGAGATCACAAGTGCCGCTGTTACTGCGGGTTTCGTACCGGAGACATCGGCCATAACATCGCCTTTGATATTGGAAGGGCCAATTGTCGCCTGTAGTTGCGAAAAGCTGTAGATATTGCCCTTTCTGCTCATACTCGCAAAGACATCCAGATTTTTTTTGATGGCAACGCCGCTATTGAATTTGGGGTTAAAAATGCGTGCCAGTTCAACATAGTTGGGATGTTTAAGACGTAATGTCAGGTCACTTACTTTAAGTGCTTTCGTTACATCAGTCAGTTCTCCGGCGGCTTCCATTGTGGCGTGCATGGCTTTAAGATTTGTTGTAAAAGAAAGTTTTTCAGGATTGCCTTTGAATTCGGCAAGCACATCTGTTTTTCCCATATTTTTCGGCAGGTTTGCCGTCTTCATCCCGAATGATGTTAAGGTTTGTTCGGGGTCTATAATATTAGCCTGAAACGATAGATCCACGCCCTGCAAATTATTGATGTCCCTGATAGCGCCTGACAATATAAACTGGTCTCCGGCATTGCTGGTTAGCTGGAAAGTGTCCAGATCAAGCCGTGATTGAACAAGTTTTCCTTTCGCAGCAAAGCGGGAATAGTCACGGTTCTGGAAATGGAGATTCTGGATCTCGGTCGTAAGGTCAATATCAAAAGGCAGGTTCATATTTTTTGCAAAAGCAGCAATATCAAATTTTGTAGGAGAGACGGGTGTAGCGGCATTTTTTGATCCGGAGATTTCTGTTATCCATTTATCTGCATTCAGACCATAATTCGTAACTGAAAGTTTTAGCAAAGATCTGTTGTCTATAGCATTTGGAGTCATTCTTCCTTTCACGTTTACTCTTGTTTCGCCAAGCTTGAAAAATGAATCAAGAATTTCAACATGTTGCGGCTTTACTGAGAGCGTTGCTTCCGAAACAAGGTTATGTGCTAGAAATTTGGTTATTTCAGGAGAGGGTGGTTGCTTTAAAAAAGAGCGTAGAGCGGATAACGGTTCGGTGCTTGTTATTTTTGTCTCCAGTACCAGAACAGGTTCAGAAAAAGTCACCGCATTATTTTTCGAAGAGATAGACTGCGTTCCAAAATTCAGGGCACTATTGACATCAAGTACCGTACCACCCGGCGCAATCATGGTCATTTGACCGGAAAAACCTTTTGATTTGCTGTTTATGCCGATAACGATATCTTTATAATCCATGCCCTTATATTGAATGACAGAAGCTTTAATATTAATTGCGCCCGTTATCTCGCGGGGAAGTGTTATCGTTTCGGGGAGTAATGTCTTTGTTCCTGCATTTTTCTTTGCTGCAGGGGAAATAAAACCATCCAGCATAAAAGTTTTATCCGTTTCAAAAACAAGATTAATATCAAGGGGTGTCTTGTCAGTCTTAGCAAAGTTTTTTAAAACGACATAACCATTTCCTCCCGCATCACCAAAAGAGAGTTTTGTATTTCTGTAGGCTAGTTCGTCCTTATTCAATGTCAGAACTCCTCTGGCAGACAGAGGTTTTTTCAGCACGGGCAAGGCGGCATCTTTGTGAAAAACTCCCGCAAGTGTGGCAATATCTGCTGTTTCAATACCTGCTTCCCCCTGCAATTCAAGAGTTGAATCATCCAGAGTTACGACACCGGAATAGGTAAGAGAGGATGCCAGATCGGGAAGTCCCAGTTCCACCTGCGCTGAAATGGACTCTGCCAGTTTGTCTATACGTCCCGAGTTCAGTTTGACTTTAATTTTATGGGTATTATAAACGGCTGTACCGTTCAGGCTGTAAGGGCCAAAGAAACTGTCGCCCTGAAGTGTGGCATTAATATCCGTCAGAATAACTTTCTTGCCAGCGCCAAAATCAGTAAAAGTAAAACGACCCTCCTTGATACTGATTTCGTTCAGAGCAATAGCGTTCCCAAACCCTGTCGCCCGTTCATTTTCTCCTGCTTGTTTCTTTTGTTGTAATTCGGGCGTTGTCCAGGAGGGTACTCCTTTTGCATCTATTGCCAGATCAAAAACCGGTTTTTGCAGCAAAACGCGATTAACAACAATCTCTCCCTTGAAAAGCGGCATCAATGCAAGTTGAACTGATGCTTTTTCAAGCGATAGCAATTGTGTCCCGCCGGAGGCGTTTTCGGGCTGACTCACCGATAAGCCGTCTATAGAGATATGAGGATAGGGTAATACAGCAAGATCCAGTGCCCCATCTATATTGTATATATGGCCTGTTGTTTCGCGAAGTTGTGCCAGTATTTGTGGTTTATATTTATTCCAGTCTAAAAAACCCGGCGCAATCAATGCCCCGCCCAATATTAAAACAACGAGAACGGCAGATATTATAAGGGTACGCTTCACGGAAACAACCTTTCACAAATAAAATCAAGATAAACAATATATACACAGAAATGGCCTTCCTGTGAAAGGGATCAAGGAAATTTTTTATTTATACCGCTGGAGCATCGTAAAGTTTTTTAAATTTCTCTATCGCCTTTACAAAAGCATCAAGCTTTGGCTTGGCTGTGCGCTCCAGATTTTCTTTCTGATCTGGATTCAGTATAGACTCGACGCTTTGATAAACAGAATTAGCCGCTTTGAGCAGATCTTCTATGGTTTCTTTTTTATTAAGCGCGGTATTGTTGGCGTCCTTGATGCGCTTCATTAGCATCGGCACCAGAGCCTTAACCAGCGGATCTGTTTTGGCCAACCTCTCAATCATCATTGGACGGGTAATTACAATAAAATTGGAATTCATCAGCGCCTCGACTGTCGCCGTTCGCGGCGCATCGGTCATCAGCGCCATTTCGCCAAAAATATCACCTGCCTCGAGTTTCTCCAATTCCACAATTTTATCACTATGCTCTGCATAAACCCTGACCAGGCCGGACTGGATCAGATACGCCGTATCGCCATGGTCTCCCTGCTTTATAACAGGATCGCCCTTTACAACGAAATGTGTCCCGTAAGGGTTCTTTTCTACCTTATTTTCATTATTATTTTTTATTTCAGTCATTCACATTATGCTCCGTATGGATTAAGCCAGATATTGACCGCCATTGGCTGAAATAGTTGATCCCGTGATAAAAGCGGCTTTCTCCGAGGCTAAAAAAGATACAATATCAGCCACTTCCCGGGGTTTTCCCATACGTGCTACTGGAATTTGCCGTATAATTGAATCCAGAACTTCCGGCTTCATTTGGGATGTCATATCGGTTTCAATATAACCGGGACAGACAATGTTCACTGTAATGCCTTTGGCCGCGCTCTCCAGCGCCAGCGCCTTGGTAAAACCAATCATACCGGCTTTTGCCGCCGCATAATTGACTTGTCCGAACTGACCCTTTTGCCCATTAATGGATCCTATATTGATAATGCGTCCGTAATTACGCTCGCGCATTTTCGGCACGATAAAACGACACATATTATAACAGGACGTAAGATTTGTTTCGATGACATTATGCCAGTTCTCTTCGGGCATTTTATGCAGCAAACCATCGCGCGTAATGCCCGCATTATTTACCAGCACATTGATTTCTCCCAATTCATTTTCAATTTCGGCAATGCCACGTTCGCAAGCATTAAAATTGGAAACATCGAATTTATAAGCTTTGCCTCTCTTGCCGGCTTCCTCGTCAAAGCAGATTGCGGCTTCATTGTTCCCGAAATAGATGGCTGCGACAAGATTTCCAGTGTCCATCAACTCCCTTGATATTTCAAGCCCGATCCCACGCGTTCCTCCGGTTACAATTGCGACACCATTTTTTGCCATTTTTTCTCCTGCCTAAATTTTAAAATGCGAAAATATAGAATTCCAAAGCGAGAATAATAAAACTTCAAATATTCTATATTCTTATTCATAAAGATAATTATTAAAATAATTTATACGACTTCTTTTAGATCCAGTGCACTATCACGCTCGACACACATGGCAATTCCCATACCCCCTCCGATACAGAGCGTTGCCAGACCTTTCTGTACATCACGCCGCGCCATCTCATGCAGCAAAGTCACCATGATCCGTGTTCCTGATGCTCCAATGGGATGCCCCAGCGCAATCGCGCCGCCATTGACGTTCACCTTTTCAGCGTCAAATCCCATTTCCTTGATGACACAGCAGGCCTGTGCAGCAAAAGCCTCGTTTGATTCAATAAGATCAAGATCTCCTACAACCCATCCGGCTTTTTCAAGAGCCTTGCGCGATGCCGGAATAGGACCTGTTCCCATGATGGAGGGATCTACGCCTGCTGTCGCCCATGATGTAATTTTAGCCAGAACCGGTAAACCGCGCCTTTTTGCTTCACTGGCACGCATAAGAATAACTGCCGCTGCACCGTCATTAATGCCGGAGGCGTTGGCCGCTGTTACAGTCCCATCATTTTTAAACGCCGGACGCAATTTGCCAAGGCCTTCAGCTGTCGTGCCAGCGCGTGGAAACTCATCCTTGTCAAAAATAATTTCTTCCTTGCGGCTTTTAACTGTAACCGGGATAATCTCGGCATTGAAGCGGCCTTCTTTTATTGCTTTTTCAGTTTTTTGCTGCGAATTTGCAGCAAAATTATCCTGATTCTGTCTGGTAATCTGGTATTTCTGAGCAATGTTTTCTGCTGTGATGCCCATATGGTAATCGTTGAAAATATCCCATAAACCATCACGAATCATTGTATCGATCATATCCACATTTCCGAATTTTACACCCTCGCGCATCCAGACACAGTGCGGCGCATTACTCATGCTTTCCTGTCCCCCTGCGATAATGATTTTTGCATCGTCATTGGCAATAGCCTGCATCCCCAGCGCTATCGTGCGCAAACCGGAACCGCAAACCTGATTAATGGTGTAGGCTGTTTTTTCCTGCGGAATTTCTGCGGTCATTGCGGCCTGACGCGCCGGATTCTGCCCTTCTCCTGCTGTCAGAACTTGCCCTAGAATAACTTCGTCAATATCTGCCGTATCAAGCTGTGCATCGCGCAGAACATCTTTAATCACAAGCGCTCCAAGCTCATGTGCCGCCAGAGATTTTAAACCCCCGCCCAGTGTGCCGATAGCTGTTCTTTTTGCCGAGACAATAACAACGGGATCATTCTGCATATTCTTTAACCTTTCATTCTACTTATTATATATTTAAAATATTAAACCAGATGCGCCAGATTGCAAGGCTTTTAAGAGACTTCTCGTATCCATTGTCTAATCGGTTCCCAGACCAGTTTTTCGGCTTTATGGCCTGTCATCATACCAATATGACCGGAGGGGGGGGCTAGTATTTTTGCTTGTGGCAACAAACGAGCCAGTGCCAGCGAAGATTCTCTGGGAACCAGACGGTCATTAAGAGAGGCTATAACAAGCGCGGGAGTTTCGAGTGTTGCAGGATCTACAAGCGTGCCGTTTACAATCCATTCTCCTGCCCCGGATTTATTACCGTTATACCAGTCAAGAATACAGCTTTTGGCAAACTCTCCGGGCATATCTACACCTTCATTCAGCCAGTCTTCTACGGCAACAAAAAGATGGGCGTCCTGACTCGTCTCCGCCATCTTTTCAAATTCTGAAAACTTGGACAAAGCACGGTCGGCATTCACCGCAGCAAAAACGGACTGAATCCAGTTCATCGGTAAGTACCCTTTTTGCTCGATAAGTTGCAGTGCCGTTGGTGTCCCTGCTTTAACCTGCTTTGCTAGATGACAGTCTCCGACTGAAAAATCCCAGGGGCTGGCAAGAAAGATCAGGCTTTTTAAATGTTCTTTTCGTTCTTTTGCGGCAGCAGCCAGAAACATACCACCCATGCAATATCCCAGAGCGTGGATTTTCCCTCCAGCTTTGTTCGTTACATAATCCATTGCTGCACAAAGGCGATTTGATACCAGACTGTCAATATTCTGCAACATCTTATCGCGGACGGGTTCGCCCCAATCCATTAGATAAACATTAATTCCTTGCGCCGCCAGCCAGCGCACAAAAGATTTCTCCGGCAATAGATCAAGAATAAAGGATTTGTTGATTAAAGACGGGATTAAAAAAATAGATAATTCTTCTGTCTCTGCTGCGCAGTGCAGAATGCTGGCCTCCCCCTCCTGCCAGATCACAGGCAGTGAAGGAACGTTTCGCCGGTATGTGTGGTTTTGATATTTTTGAATTCCCGCAAGCATGCGTTCCATATCTTTTGTATCGGCGGTTCCTATATGCTGCATGGCTAAACCAATATGAACCGGAATAGGGCTTGGACCCTTTCGAAAACTGATATTCTCCATTTTTTTTGTCATACTTTGTTTTTTATCATATATTTCTTTTCGCTGCATAAAAAATATGATTATACTGCAGCATATTTAGAAGTATGTATTTGGATAGGAGAAAGCAATGACGACAGCAAAGAAAAAAGAAAATGGTCCGACAGTTATAAAAAAATATGCAAACCGCCGTCTTTATGATACAGGGCGCAGCAGCTATGTCACTCTTGATGATTTGTCTCTTATGGTCAAAGAAGGTCATGACTTTGTTGTTTATGATGCAAAATCAGGCGATGATTTGACCCGTCAGGTTTTAACGCAAATTATTGTAGATGAGGAAGCCAAGGGTGAAAATCTTCTTCCCATTCCTTTCCTTCGTCAGCTAATCGGATTTTATGGTGATAGTATGCAGTCTCTTGTTCCCGGTTTTTTGGAGCAGAGTTTTGAAACTTTTACAAAAAATCAGGAGAAATTTCGTGAGCAAGTGAATAAATCATTGGGCACTATGATGAATCCTGCAAAAACAATGGAAGAAATAACCCGCCAGAATATGTCTATTTTGGAGAATACAATGCGGGCATGGACGCCTTTTGCTGTTGGCGCGGGTGTCAGCAAAGAACAGGTGGAAGAAAAAATTGGAGAACTAAAAAAGAATATTGAAACCATGCAAAAAGAAATGTCCCGCCTGATGGGGCACGTCTAGGCTCTTTTACAAGCCGGTATGGCTTCTCTGCCATGTATTAATATCTCCTGTTGTTCTGTCAAGAATATCGTCATGAGCATCGTTCTTCATATCAGTTTCAAAAGAAATTTTTCTATGGCTATGCTCTCTGGGAAGCCATACACGCTCGACACGAGGAAATCCATAAACATACCCTTGAATATAATCAACCCCGTCATCGCTGAGTAATTTTGCCTCGGCAAGTGTTTCGGCGCCTTCTCCAACAGTCTTGACATTTACACCTTGTGCCAATGCCTGCAAGGTTTTTACAAAGAGATGGTTATGTTCGCTATCAATATTACGAATAAATGATTTGTCAATTTTTACCAGATCAACTTTTAAATCCTTCAACTGTGAAAATGCAGTATAACCGGCACCAAAATCATCCAGTGCAACGCGGGCGCCAAGATCCTGTAATGTTTTTACAATACGTTTTGTATTGGCAGGGTCATTGATTACAGCAGACTCAGTGATTTCTATGATCAGCCGCTGCGCTATACTCGGGCGATCCCGAAGAGATGCGACAAGGCTGCGTAGCCAGTCATTATTATTCAAACTTAGATTGGAAACATTCACAGACAGGTTAAGGTCGGGAAACATTCCTAATTCATTAATGGCCATCCGTAAGGCATGCTGATCCACAAAGCGAGACAGTCCCAGTTCTTCAATGGCTGGAATAAACTCTCCTGCAGATATCATGGTGCCAGTATCATCAATTAGGCGGATTAGACTTTCGTGAAAAGAAATCCGGTTGCTTTTTGTATCCATGATGGGCTGAAAAGCCAGACGGAGACGATCTGTTTTGATCGCACGTAAAAATCTATCTGCTGATTTCAGAAGAGCGCGGTTGCTTTCGGCCTTATGGGACGCTTCATCATAAGAAACGAAGCAGCTCCGTCCTTTTTCTTTGGCAAGATTCATCGCCATCTCAGCCATAGGAATTACCGAAGTCATGTCTTTGACTTGTTCAAGCGTCACACCACCGATAGAAACCCCGATCCCGATGGCTCCCATACTTGTTTGTAAGGGCGCGTTATAAAAACTGTTTAAAATGTGTCTTGCGACTGCTGCCATTTCATTGTGTGGTGCCTGTTTAAAGAAAATTCCATAAACATCTCCGTTAATGCGCATGACCATACCGGATTCAGATACAATTTGTCGCAATCGGCTCCCTGTCTGCTCAATGATTTCATCTGAATAGCGAGAGCCCATCACATCATTAAAGAGCGCCATGCGATCAATTCCAACAGAGAGCACATAACCATAAGATTTTTTATCCTTATTATTCTCATCAAGCCATTGCTCTATTTTTTGTTGTAGGGAACGTCGTCCTTGTGTAACGCTGCCCAGATCAGCAGAGACAGAAACAATATTATCAGAAGGTGTTTTGCTTTTTGTACCGGGAGATTTGATCTTTAAAAATCCGGAAACTTGAGTATTTTCAGAGTGTTTATCGTGTAGAATCGTTCCCGTTTCTTCTATTACAAGGTTAACACCGTCAGCCCTGCGAAGATTATAAGTCATGGAAAAGGATGGATTATCTTCATCGGAATCAAGAGCATCATGCAAAATCGAGAGCCGTGTTGCGATATCTTGCGGATTGATCATTTTATTGTAGAGCGCGTTATTTCGGGGACAATCCTTATTCTCAAGGCCGAGAAACCCAAAAAGATCACCGGCCCATTGAAAACTGTCGTTATCTGTATCCCACATATAGGCAACCAGATTATTATCTTTTAATGTTGATGATAAATGTTCAAACCAGCCTTGTGTCATTTGCAGTATCCATTTTACGCATAATTAGTACTCATTCCCTGCTATCCTGTCCTTAAAAAGTTAAGAAATAGAAAAGAACCTTACCTTATCAGTATAAACCTCTAATTATTACCATAATCTTTATTTTATTAAAATTTATATAAAAAGCAATATAGTTTCTATTAAAGATAAAAAAGCTTTATCTATAAAAACCTATATCTTCTCTGGCGGATCAGGATCCTGTAAGTTTTTTAAAATGTAAACGCGGATGGCGCTGGACAGGTTATGTGCGCCGCGTTTGCGGTCAATTTCGGCAAGTAAATCTGTTAAGTTGCGTTTTTGGGCTGTGGCCAGTTGCTTAATGGCTGTCCAGAATTCTTCTTCAAGGCTGATGCTTGTGGCATGTCCCTGAATCTTTACCGAGTGCTTTTTCATATCTGTTTTCTATTCGGAAGGGCGTGTCATTGATTCCGGATCAATCCATTCCTCAAACTGCGCTTCTGTTAAAAGCTCCAGCGCCAGCCCGGCTTTCTTAAGTGTTGTACCATCCTTATAGGCCTTTTTAGCAATTTTGGCGGCGTTGTCATAGCCAATATACGGATTTAAGGCAGTGACAAGCATCAGACTTTCATGGAGAAGCTTATCAATACGCGCACGGTTGGCCTCTATCCCGACTACACAGTTGTCGGTAAAGCTATGACAGGCATCGGCAAGCAGACGAACCGATTGCAGGACATTATAAATAATGACGGGTTTAAAAACATTCAGTTCAAAATGACCATTGCTTCCGGCGACTGTGACAGTGACGTGGTTTCCCATCACCTGCGCGCAGACCATCGTCAGGGCTTCGCACTGGGTGGGGTTGACTTTGCCAGGCATGATGGAGGAGCCGGGCTCGTTCGCGGGCAAATTAATCTCACCTATACCGCTGCGCGGGCCAGAGCCTATTAAACGGATATCATTGGCAATTTTCATGAGAGATGCTGCCAGTACATTCATCGCGCCGGACAGCTCGACCATCGCGTCATGGGCGGCCATGGCTTCAAATTTATTCGAAGCTGTTAAAAAAGGCAGGCCGGTGATCTCACTGACATGGGCAGCGAATTTTTCGGCGAAACCAATTTTACAGTTGATTCCGGTACCAACGGCTGTGCCGCCCTGCGCGAGCTCCATAATTGATGGTAGCGCATTTTTGACCCGTCTGATCCCATTCTGCACCTGCTGCGCGTAACCGGAAAATTCCTGCCCCAGGGTGACGGGGGTAGCGTCCTGCATATGAGTGCGGCCAATTTTGACGATATCCATAAAAGATTCTGATTTTTTATCGAGCGCGTCATGTAGTTTTTCAAGCGCCGGAATGAGTTCATGATGAACCTGTTGCGCGGCGGCTATATGCATGACGGTAGGAAAACTGTCATTTGAAGACTGGCTCATATTCACATGGTCGTTGGGGTGAACGGGATTCTTGCTGCCGCGTTCTCCTCCGAGAATTTCAATAGCGCGGTTGGAGATGACTTCATTGGCATTCATATTGGTCTGGGTTCCAGAACCTGTCTGCCAGACAACAAGCGGGAATTCTGCGGCCAGTGTTCCATCTATGACTTCTTCTGCAGCTTTGAGGATGGCTTCGCCCAGTGTCTTCTCAAGTATACCGAGCGCCATATTGCTCAGAGCCGCTGCTTTCTTCTGAATACCAAAGGCGCGGATCAGCGGGGCAGGCATTGTTTCACCGCCGATTTTGAAATTCTGTAAACTGCGCTGCGTCTGTGCGCCCCAATAATGATCGGCGGGAACATCAATGGCACCAATTGAGTCGGTTTCGGTGCGGAACGGCATGGTTTTTTTGATCGGAGCGGTCATTTTATCCTCTTTAATAAAGTCTATTGTTAATTACTCATAGCCGATTTCTCCGGCGTTTTTGGGTTTGATGATGGTGACATGCCCCATTTTACGGCCTTCGCGGATATCGTGTTTGCCGTATAAATGAAGGCTGGCGCCTTTCATTTCCAGCCAGGGAGCAATATTTTCGGCATCGTTACCAATCAGATTGACCATCATGGCATCGGAATGACGGTTGGGCGGGGCAACGGGCATGCCGCAGACGGTGCGTACATGCTGCTCGAACTGTGATACTGAACAGGCATCAATACTCCAGTGTCCAGAATTATGGGGGCGTGGCGCGATTTCGTTGGCAAGTAATTGATTGTCTTTGGTGACAAAGAATTCAAGCGCCAGAACACCGACCAGATCCACAGCTTCAGCCAGATGGAGTGTCAGACGCCGTGATTCTTCGGCGAGGAGATCGGGGATCAAAGCGGGGACTGTGCTTTTTGCTAGAATATGATTTTTGTGCTCATTCATAATCGGGCCGTAAAGTGCGGTCTGCCCCAGTTTGTCCCGCGCAATAATAACGGAGATTTCACAAGCAAAATCAGTCTTTTCCTCGATGATAATCTCTTTTGAATTTAAAGCCTCCCAGCTTTCTTTTGAATCAGTTGAAGCAGTCACAGAAAGCTGGCCTTTGCCGTCATATCCGAAACGGGTCGTTTTGAGAATAAATTCGAGGCATCCTGTATCTTTTTCCATGTTATTAATATTTTGTTCCAGATCTTTTGCCGATGTCGCAAGCACCCATGATACGGTGGGGATGGCGATATCATTTAAAAACTGTTTTTCTTTCCCCCGATCCTGAGCAATCTCCAGAAGACGATCATCGGGAAAAACGGGACGGAGCCGCTGGAGATAGCGAATAGTCTCCAGCGGGATATTTTCAAATTCATAAGTGATGACATCAACAGAATCGGCAAATGTCTTTAAGGTTCGTTTGTCTTCGTAGGCACCTGTAAAAGTTCTGGCGCTGACCTGACTGGCAGGGCAGTTTTTCTCGGGGCAGTAGATATGGGTTACGATTCCCAGTCGTGCCGCCGCCATGGCACTCATCCGCCCGAGCTGCCCGCCGCCAAGAATGCCGAGTGTTTTTGTTTCCAGCTTCATGACTATGAGTTATGGCGTTGCCGACAGCAAAGCGCAAGATTGTTTTTCGTTAATGATTAAAAATCATTCCGTTTATTTTAAACTATTTATTTAATAAAAAATCTGACTACGTAACTCTTTTGAGGCTGCGTATAATGTTGCTTATTCTTAACAAAGTTTTACTAAATTAACCATGTTTTGGGATATGAAGCATTGGAAACTGTTTTTGTAAACGAGCTTGAATATCATTTTGATGATTGTTTGTAATGGTATCCGGAGCCGTTTCAGAAATTTCTGTTCTTGGAAGTATGCCATTTAAAACCACATCTTTTGCAAGATCATACCCGTGAGGAATACCATAAACAGTACTGCCTAATGCACAAATAAGCCCTCCTAACGCCGCGCCACTCTTTACATCTTTATTAATGGCCTTCGCTACTGCTCCCCCGAAGATAGCGCCTAAAACACCCCCACCCATGCTATATAGTGCAGAAATAAATGACGTACCCACTCCTGTCATAGCGGCACCAAACACACCTTTTAGTCCTGTTAACTGAGGAATTGTGGCATAAGCGTAGCCGCTACTGATAAGAGGTATTGAGTTTAAACCAGTTTTTAAAATTTCTTTTTTTAACATAACTTAAGCTCCTATTTGTTAATTAGGATGAGTATACGTAAATAAATAAAATATGTCAAATTTTATGGGAAAAAATATTTGCGCTTTGATTATGAGCAAGGCCTATCGGCAACGCTGTCTGTTTGTGTTTGCCTATAATGTTCCAATTTTTGGGTAATATCCTCATTCTGCGTACCAAGGATCGCTGCCGCCAGAAGCGCGGCGTTTTTTGCTCCTGCCTCGCCGATCGCAAGCGTGCCGACAGGGATTCCGGCGGGCATCTGCACGATGGAAAGCAGACTGTCCATACCTTTGAGGGCTTTGCTTTTTACAGGAACGCCGAGAACGGGCAGGAGGGTCATACTCGCCACCATGCCCGGGAGATGTGCCGCGCCGCCGGCACCGGCGATAATGACCTTCAGGCCGCGCTCTCTGGCAGTTTTGGCGTAGTTTGCCATGCGATCCGGCGTGCGGTGTGCCGAGACAATCGCGGTTTCATAAGGAATGCCAAGACAGTCCAGAATATCAGCGGCATTTTTCATGGTTTCCCAGTCTGACTGCGAACCCATAATGATACTGATGAGAGGAGCATTTTCAGTCATTCTTATGCAATAATATCCGGTAGTAACATGCTTTTGATACGCTGGATTTCATCTTTGAGCTGAAGCTTGCGCTTTTTCAAACGCTGCATTTGCAGGAAATCCACTGGCGGCGTTTTAATCAGCCTGTCGATAACCTCGTCAAGATCTTTATGTTCGCTCTCCATTTCATAGAGGCGTTCCTGCAGTAACTCTTCTTCATCTTCCATTTGTAAGAATAGGCCTTTAATTTTTTTCCATTAAGTCATACTAGCAGATAATCCTTTGTATGATAAGAAAGAATTGTTATTGAATGGAGATGGCTTTATTTTAAAGAGAGTCGGAGAAACATTCAGGGATTATAGACAAGCGGTAGGGGAGTATCATGACGAAGAAACGGATAGGCATTTTAACAAGCGGTGGCGATTGCGCGGGATTGAACGCAGCGATCCGCGCCGTTGTTCACAGGTCAGATCTTCTCGGATGGGAGACAGTGGGCATTATTGATGGTACGGCAGGACTGCTGCGCGATCCCCCGGAATATAGAATTTTAACGCCTAACGAGTTTGACGGAAATATTATGCGGATGGGTGGCACGATTCTGGGCACAACGAACAAGGGTAATCCTTTTGCCTTTCCCATGGCGGATGGCTCCGTCAAGGATCTTTCCGGCAGAATTGTGGAGGGGTTTAAGGCGCTGAATGTGGATGCGGTGATTGGTATTGGCGGGGATGGCAGTTTTGCCATTTTGAAGAAGCTGGCTCAAAAAGGCGGCATTAATCTGGTGGGAATTCCGAAAACAATTGATAATGATATTGGTATGACGGAAAGCTCGATCGGGTTTGATACAGCGGTTTCCGTGGCAACGGAGGCTCTGGATCGTTTGCAGCCGACAGCGGCAAGTCATGATCGTGTCATGATCCTTGAAGTGATGGGTCGTGATGCCGGTCATATTGCGGTTAGCGCAGGAATTTCAGGAGGTGCGGATGTGATTCTGATTCCCGAGATTCCTTATTCAGTCGAGCATATTTCTGCTAAAATAAAACAAGTTAAGGACTCTGGGCGCAATTTTGCATTGATTGTTGTGTCGGAGGCGGTGAAAACACCGAAAGGAGAGAAAATCGAGCTGACATATAGTGATGGGGAGAAGCGCTATGGTGGCATTGGCCACTATCTGAGCCAGAGAATCGCCGAATCAACCGGATCGGAGACTCGCGTTACTGTTCTGGGGCATGTACAGCGGGGCAGTTCACCGACTTATAATGACCGTCTTCTGGCTTCGGCGTTCGGGGTTAAGGCGGTGGATCTGATTAAAGAAGGAAAATTCGGACGTATGGTTGCATGGTCGAACAGGCAGGTTATTGACGTGGCGATTGAAGATGCAATTGCAGCCTATCAGGAAGTCGATTTGAATGGTACATTGGTACAGACTGCCCGGGCGCTGGGAATATCATTTGGAGATTGACAGATAGATGCTTTATATACAGGAATCATTAAGCCAGGATGAAGAAGTTGTACATGTGGGGCACTTTCACTGGATGTACACATTGCAGTCGATTATGAGTATTGTCTGGGGCGTTGTTGGCTGTATCGCTGTGATTTGCGGATGGCTTTATTTCCAGTCGCATTTTGGAACCGGTTTTTATTCCGAAAATCTGTTTGGCCGTATCCGTGAAATGCATCCGGGGCTGCGGCTGTTTGCTTTTTTTCTGATTTTGCTTGGAATTTGGGGGTTCGCACAACGTATGATTATTAAAGCGACAACCGAAATTGCCATTACCAACTCCCGCCTGATTTATAAGCGCGGTCTTGTCGCACGTTATGTCGGGGAGATGAGTATAGACAGAATTGAAGGTGTGAATGTGTTGCAGGGAATTCTGGGGCGGCTTTTGGGGTATGGCCGTATTATGGTGCGCGGTATGGGGGTGGGCGAGGTTATCCTGCCGCCGCTGAGAGATCCGATTGCCTTTCGCCGTGCAATTGAAAAGGCAAGAACAACATGATGAAAGCAAAAGTACAAAGTAATGTGAATGGAATTGTTTTGCCGCCGGCAATCAAGGCTTTGTTACGCGAAGATGAAAAAATTATTCGCGTGGCCACGATTCATTGGGGTATATACTGGAAAACAGTGGCGTTTGGATTGCTAACACTTTATCTGTTGCTATCCCCCTTTTTCCTTCATCTGGGGATTTTCTTTGCGCTGATTGTGGTTATTATGTTTTCGCTGGCAGTGCTGTATAAACAGTTTCTGATACTGGTACTGACGGATAAACGTGTGTTTCTGCGGCATGGTATTATACGGGTTGATACGATCCAGATTCGCCACAGCCGGATTGAGTCGGTTGAAACGGAGAAAACAATCATGGGACAGATTCTGGGCTATGCCGTTGTGGTTATTTACGGCACGGGCAGCCGCCGGACAGCGATTCCTTTTATTGCCGATGCCCTCGAATTCAGGAACGAGCTGGATGAGATGCTGAATGAATATGAAGAAAAGGTCATTGGCAAGGATGATGATTAGGGGAAATTTTTCCTGAGATTTCTTGAGCATTTATAAAATAAGTGCCAATGATAAAAGAATTTTAATTCTTTTGTTTCATGATGAAGATGTCGAATCTTTTTAAAGGCATTTTCATATGGCGCATTTCATTCTAAAAAATCATAAAAGCAGACTTCTTCTCATCATGGTTGTGATTGTCATGAGTTGTGGCTATGCGCTGCGATCGGATGCGCAATATAGCCGGGGGATGAGTGATCTGGAGATGTCCTCGCTTTTATCCAAGAAATTGCAAAAAAGCGGTTTTGAGGCGGATAAGATGATCAGGTTTTTCGATCCGGTGTCTATCAGGGCGTTTTATGAAGCGCGGGATTATAGGCCGCTCTGGAATGATACAGAAGATATCAGAGATATTCTCGGGATTTTTGAAGCGTCATGGACACATGGTTTAAATCCAAACGAGTATCATGTGACGCAGATTAAACAGTTTTTAAAGGAGGGCAGGCGTGATGGATCCGGTCTGGAGCTGGCTGTTACGGATGGTGTAATGCGCTATGGTCATGACCTTGGCGGGATGCGCTTTGATCCGAGCCTGATTAAACAGAAGGCGGAATACTGGCGGATGCCGGTTGATGGACTGACGTTGATGAAGACAGTGACGGCTAGCCATGATTATGTTCAGGCCATCAAGGATTTTGCCCCTGATAATACACTTTATGTCGCCCTGCAAAAGGAACTGGTGCGGCTTCTTCAGGAAGAAAGTGGCTATGACCATGTTCTTCCCATGGGTTTTGGTGGTAGCAATCATTTTATACCGGGCAGTAAAAGTAAGGATGTGGTGTCTTTACGGATCCGTCTGGGCGTTCAGTATAAGCCGGAATATGGCGCTGAAAATTATTATGATGACAATACGGCTTCGGCGATGATGGCCTTCCAGCGCGCCCACGGGCTGGAGCCGGATGGTATTATCGGGCCGCAGAGTCTGGCGGTTCTCAATCGTAGCAATCGTGACCGGATGGAGCAGATTGTGGCCAATCTGGAACGGGCGCGTTGGTTGCCGCAGGAAAAACCGGATCGGTATCTACTGGTTAATATTCCGCAGCAACTGGTCTGGGCTGTTGATAAGGGCAAAACGGTTTTTGAAATGAAGGTGGTTGTCGGGATGCCGTGGCGCAGGACAAAAGAATTTACAACCGAAGTCAAAGGCGTACGCTTTAATCCGAACTGGACTGTTCCTATCGGGATAAAAATGGCGGATTTCTTGCCAAAACTTAAAGAAAATCCGGATTATCTGACAGAAAAAAATATCGAGATTATCAAGGGATATGGCAAAGAAGCGGTCACGCTTGATCCGCATGCGATTGACTGGAATACGGTGGGCTGGAAAGAAATGGGGGCAATGCGCTTTGTTCAAAATCCCGGTGATGATAATGCCCTGGGTGCGGTTCGTATCCTGATGCCCAATATCTATAATATTTATATGCATGATACCAATCATCCGGAATTTTTTGAACGCGGACAGAGAACATATAGTTCGGGTTGTATCCGTCTCCATGAACCGGAGAAAATGGCAAATTTTGTTCTGGGCGGGAATGGGGACTGGTCGCCGCGTGATATGGATGGCATTATCGCTACGGGAAAAACAACGGAAGTTATGACATCGAAGCCGTTTCCTGTTTATATCATTTACCAGACAGTCTGGCTGGATGGAAAGGGGCAGATTGTTTATGGCTCTGATGTTTATAAGCGTGACCGGGAATTGATTGACGTTCTTGCCGCGATGCATGGTTATTATTTGCCAGTCTTCGGAAATGCCGATATCGTATCGGTTGACGGTGAGCATCAGACAGCACTTGCGTATAATAACTAAAATCCTGTAAGCTCTGTTGGCACGCTGCTTGCTTTAACAATCTATGTTAATAGTGAAACCTCGGAGTTATTCATACGCTTAATATCATTGTAGACTTATAAAAAGGAGAGGGTTGTTATGCCTGACCGGAATCAACATAGCTTTATGAAAGATACGAAGAAAATTGTAACACGACGCGATATTTTAAAAGCAGGTTTTCTGGGTGGGTTACTGTTGCCTTTGCTTGCCAGTCCAGTACGGGCAGCCTCAAGGCTGGTTGTCCCTTCCAGCGTGGGCGCAATGAAAATATCATTCAGGAATCAGCACACAGGCGAGAGTTTTAATGGTGTTTATCGCGTAGGGGATCGTTATTTGCCTGAATCGTTCGCACAAATTAATACAGTGCTGCGCGATTTCAGAACGGGCGAAGTCTTTCCTGTTGACCCGCGTTTGTTTGATATTTTGTATATGGCACGTAATAAACTGGGGGGGAGCGGCTATTTTGAGGTTCTTTCCGGTTATCGTTCTCCTAAAACCAACGCACAACTGGCGCGGAATGGTGATGGTGTGGCGCAAAATTCTCTTCATATGACGGGGCAAGCCATTGATGTCCGTTTGCCGGGCTATTCGACAAGAAAGCTTTTTGATCTGGCCGGCGGTTTAAAGGCAGGTGGCGCGGGTTATTACAAGAAAAGCAATTTTGTGCATCTGGATACCGGTAAAGTCCGGCACTGGTCTTGATAATCTTTGTTTTGCGTTATAGAAAAATTTTCCTTTTCTCGGGAACCGCTTCTCTATATTTATAAAGTCTTTGATTAAAGAATAAGGGGCTTTTATGATATTTATAGGGTTAGGAGCAAATTTGCCGGGGCGGTTCGGATCTCCGCTGGAGACATTGCAGGCAGCAAAAAAGGCGATGGAACAGCGCGGTATTGTGATCACCGCAGGTTCGCGGACATGGCTGACGGCACCAGTGCCACTTTCCGACCAGCCATGGTATCATAATGAAGTCGTCCGGATTGAAACGTGTTTGTCTGCGTTACAATTGCTTGAGATTTTACAGACGATAGAAGAAGAATTTGGACGTGTTCGCGCTGTACGTAATGCGCCGCGTGTTCTGGATCTGGATCTGATTGCCTATAAGGACGAAATTCTGAATAAGCCGGAGCTTATTGTGCCGCATCCGCGTATGCATAGACGTGCGTTTGTTCTGCTGCCCCTGCAAGAAGTGGCCGGACATTGGGAACATCCGGCGCTGGGTATGACCCTTGATGACCTTATCATGAACCTGTGTGGGGATCAGGAAGCGCGGCCTATGGAGTTACCCTCTTTGCAAAGGGCTGTCTAGATGGTATCCATTTTAAAGCGGAGAGGCTATAATTTGCCTTTTATCATGGGGATTGTCAATGTCACGCCGGACAGCTTTTTCGATGGTGGTGCTTTTGCTGCGCCAGAAAATGCTATCCGGCATGGCTTGAATCTGGTCGCGCAGGGCGCGGATATTCTGGATATTGGCGGGGAGTCAACCCGTCCCGATGCAAAACCTGTAACCCCGCAGCAGGAAATGGACAGGGTTCTTCCCGTTATTGAAGGGCTGCGTGATTGCGGTAAAATTCTTTCCATTGATACACGCCATGCCCGGACAATGCGTGAAGCGATAAAAGCGGGTGCCGGGATGGTGAATGATGTCAGTGCTTTGCAGCATGAAAACGAGAGTCTTGGAAGTGTCGCAAAAGGTGATTTTCCGGTTTGCCTGATGCATATGCAGGGTACACCGCAAACGATGCAGCAAAATCCGCAATATAATGATGTCGTAAGAGACATTGTATCTTTCTTTCAAGACCGGATGGCCGCTTGTGAAAAGGCAGGACTCTCGAAAGACAGGATTGTGATCGACCCCGGTATCGGGTTTGGAAAAACATTGCAGCATAATTTACTCATCTTGCGCAATATAAAGGAATTCGGGGTGCTGGGTGTGCCTGTTCTTCTCGGGCTGTCGCGGAAAAGTTTTATCGAAAAAATTATGGCGCAGACTCCCGTCGTACAACGTCTTCCCGGATCGCTTGCAGGAGCGCTATGGGCGATGGCGCAGGGGGTGGATATCCTGCGCGTTCATGATGTTGCGGAAACAAAGCAGGCACTTACTGTGTATCAGGCGATTAATTCCCCTGTTCAATCATGTTTTTCAGACGCATAATCTTTCTATGGAACAATGGCAGGATCAGGGAATAGTGCTATCGGCGCGGGCGCATGGAGAAAGTGGCGCGGTTGTGTCGGTATTGACGGAATCTTATGGGCGGCATATGGGGTATGTACGCGGGGCGCATTCGTCGAAAATGCGGGGATTGCTGGAACCGGGGAATCTGGTGGGGGTAAACTGGCAGACGCGTGTTGATGGAAATCTGGGAACTTTTATGCTGGAGCAGGATCGTTATCTGGCAAGCGGATTGCTGCATGATCCTTTGAAGCTCGGGGCGTTGCTGGCGGCATGTAGTCTGTGTGATGAAGCGTTGCCCGAGCGGGAAGGGCATAGTGGCCTGTTTCACGGATTTATCGCGCTGATAGAGTCGATGGAAAGTGACATATGGGGTGCAGCCTATGTCATGTGGGAGATTGCGCTTCTGCGGGAGTTGGGGTTCGGGCTTGATTTTTCGCGTTGCGCTGGCGGGGGGGGCCCGGATACGCTTTGTTATATCAGTCCGAAATCGGGTCATGCGGTAAGTGCAGAGGCGGGGGCGCCTTATCAGGATAAGTTGCTGCCTTTGCCTTCATTCCTCAAGCCTGCCAGAGACGAGATCACCGATGCGGAAATCCTGAAAGGAATTGAAATGACAGGATATTTTCTGGAGCATTGGGCTTTTGTGCATCATAGCAAAGGGGTTCCGGAGGCGCGGCAACGGTTTCAGGAGCGTTTTGCAGCCTATTGTACAAGACAGAATGCACCAGAATTGTTGAAAGCCTGATTTTTTTCAAGGCATCCTCTTGCAATCAGTGTGGAAGCCGTTAAAGTCTGGTCATGGCAAAAAAAGATGGTACAGCGACAACAAGAGATCATATGATTGACGAGCCGATCGGGGATATTCTCTCTGATCGTTATTTATCCTATGCGCTATCTACAATTATGAGCCGCTCGCTGCCGGATGTACGGGACGGGTTGAAGCCCGTTCATCGGCGTCTGCTCTATGCGATGTATCAGCTAAAACTCAATCCCGAAACAGGTCCCAAAAAATCGGCACGGGTTGTCGGGGATGTCATTGGTAAATTTCATCCGCATGGCGATGTCGCGGTTTATGACGCGATGGTACGGCTAGCGCAGGATTTTGCAGTGCGCTACCCCCTTGTTGACGGGCAGGGGAATTTCGGAAATATTGATGGCGATAATGCAGCGGCCATGCGTTATACCGAAGCGCGGATGACGGCAGTAGCGGGGTTATTGCTCGAAGGCATTGACGAGAATGCTGTTGATTTTCGGGCAACTTATGACGGAGACGGTAGCGAGCCGATTGTTTTGCCGGGAAATTTTCCGAATTTGCTGGCAAATGGGGCAACGGGCATTGCCGTAGGCATGGCCACAAATATTCCGCCGCATAACGTATATGAATTGCTACAGGCCTGTCTTCTATTGCTGGATGAAGATCCGGGCATCCGGAAACTGGCAGGGGTTATCAAGGGCCCCGATTTTCCGACAGGCGGGATTCTGGTGGAGCCAAAAGAGGAAATTCTGAAAGCCTATGAGACGGGACGCGGATCTTTTCGATTACGGGCGCGGTGGGAGCGGGAAGATCTGAAGCAGGGGCTGTATCAGATTATTGTGACGGAAATCCCCTATCAGGTTCAAAAAGCCAAAATTGTCGAGAAAATTGCCGAGCTGATTTATAATAAAAAATTACCAATGCTTGATGATGTGATTGATGAAAGCGCCGAGGATATCCGGCTGGTGCTGGTGCCGAAGAACCGGAATATCGAGCCGGAACTGTTGATGGAAGCTTTGTTCCGTCATACCGATCTTGAAACACGCTTTAGCCTGAATATGAACGTGCTGGATGGGGGGCTTGTTCCTAAGGTTATGAATTTGAAGGAAGTTTTGCAGGCGTGGCTGGATCATCGGCAGATTGTTCTTGTCCGGCGTTCTGCTTATCGGCTGGAAAAAGTCCTCCACAGGATTGAAGTTTTGGGCGGCTATCTGATTGTTTTTCTTAATATTGATGAGGTTATCCGGATCATTCGGGAAGAAGATGACCCGAAAATGGGTCTGGTTGACGCGTTCGGGTTAAGTGAGGTGCAGGCAGATGCCGTGCTGAATATGCGTTTGCGGAGCTTGCGCAAGCTTGAGGAAATTGAACTTCGCAAGGAGCATGACGCGCTAAGTGCCGAGCGTGACGGGCTGGTCACGCTGATAGGGTCTGAATCGGCGCAGTGGGATGAGATCCGCCGCCAGATTGAAGCTTTGAAAGATATGTTTGGGTCCAGAACGGTGCTTGGTAAACGCCGGACGGAAATCGGCATGGCGCCAGCGCCGGTTGATGTCGAGGAGCTGAGCGAAGCGATGATCGAGAAAGAGCCTGTAACGGTGATTTGCTCGGCCAAAGGCTGGATCCGGGCTTTTAAAGGGCATGGTCATAATGCGGAAGAGTTCAAATATAAAGAAGGCGACCGTGACCGGTTTGTTCTGGAAGGCCAGACAACCGACAAAATTCTGGTGTTCGGAACAAATGGACGTTTTTATACAATCGGCTGTGACAAGCTTCCTTCAGGACGGGGCTTTGGCGAGCCGTTGCGCTTGATGGCTGATTTGCCCAATGATGCCGAAATTGCAGCGCTTAAGATTTATGAAGCAGACAGCAGGTTGCTGGTGGCTGCGGATGATGGACGTGGTTTTATTGTGGCAGAAAAGGATGTGCTGGCGCAGACAAGGACGGGAAAACAGATTCTGAATGTCGGCGGTAAAACCGAGGCAAAGTTCTGTGTGACGATCGCACAGGACATGGATCATCTGGCTACGATTGGTACAAATCGCAAGATGCTGGTCTTTGCCCTTGAGGAGATTCCGGAAATGGCGCGGGGTAAAGGTGTTATTTTGCAACGCTTTAAGGATGGCGCTTTATCGGATGCCAAGCCATTTCAATGGGATATGGGCTTGAGCTTTAAATATGGCGCGGGTGAAACGCTCGTTGCTGATATTAATCCGTGGCTTGGTCAACGTGCACAGGCCGGACGTCTGCCGCCAAATGGGTTTCCAAAGAATAATAAATTCGGGTGATATTCCTTTTTTCTTGAGCGTAACACTCACGGAAAATAAACTTCGCCCGGTGACTTTTTGAAAGTACCTGCGGGTTTATCATTCACAGGCGGGGTATCCTGATAACGGTTGGCCTTTTCCTTTGGTGGCGGAGGAGTGTCAATTTCAGGTTTTTCAGAGTCAAAGGCGCCGCGTTCAAGGGCATGTTCAACGGTTTCGCGCAGCAGGAGAATGCTGATACGGCGGTTGCGAGCATCAAGCGGGTTGTCGGTCATGAGATGTTCACGGTCGGCTTTGCCCATGACATCGTGCAGGCGGTTCACATCGGTTCCTTTTTCAAGCAGGACACGGCGCGCTGCATTGGCACGGTCGGCGGAAAGCTCCCAGTTGGTATAAGGGGCACCCGGCGCGTATTTATAGCTGTCAGTATGACCACGAATGGAAACATCATTTGGCAGGGCTTTGATGGCTCCGGCAACAGCATTCATCAGAAGTTTTGTTTTGTCCAGCATCCGTGCGCTTCCCGAGGCGAACATGGGTTTGCCTTCCTGATCAATAATCTGGATTCTTAGTCCTTCGGGAGTGATGTCAATTTGCAGGTGTTTTGCCAGTTCCCTTAGTTCTTCGCTGGACTGAAGTGCCTGTTCCAGTTCGGCTTTGGCTTGCTGGAAACGAGCCTCTTCCTGTGCACGGAGCTGTTCTTCCATATCCTGCAGAGTGGCTTCCGTTTTTTGCTCGTTGCTTTTCTGACCCTGTGATTGTGGCTGGACGGGCTGCTGGTTCATCTCGGCCATGGCGCCTTCTGCGGACATCGTCAGGCCACCAAGAACGCCGCCCGCACCGCTTGATGAGTCCGACACTTTAGGATGGGATGGGTCAAAATAACTGGAGATGACTTCCAGCGCTTCATCGGTGCTCACATTCAGTAGCCAGAGCAGCAGAAAAAATGCCATCATCGCAGTCACAAAATCGGCATAGGCGACTTTCCACGCACCGCCATGATGACCACCGCCTTTTTTGATCACCTTTTTGACGATGATGGCCGCTTGCATTTCATCCTGTTTACTCATGCGGAATCCTGTGCTTTATCCGGGGCTGGGCAGTTCGTTCAGCTTTTCTTCAAGCTCAAGGAAGGTCGGCTGGACGTGGTGCGGTAAAAACTTTCTGGAAAATTCTACGGCTATCTGGGGGGCAGAGCCATTCAGGAAAGACAGAATAGAAACTTTGATACAGCGATAATAAAGTACTTCGGACTCGCCTTTGGTGCCAAGGGCACTGGCAATCGGCCCCACGAAACCATAAGCCAGAAACACCCCGAGGAATGTACCGACAAGCGCGCCGCCAATCATTTTTCCCAGAACTTCCGGAGGCTCGGTAATTGAACCCATTGTTTTAATAATGCCAAGAACCGCCGCGACGATACCAAGGGCGGGAATGCCATCGGCCATGGTCTGGATCGCATGGGACGGGTGCATTTTTTCATGTTCCAGCGTTTCAATTTCTTCATCCATCAGGGCTTCTATCTCGTGCGCATTTTCATTGCCCATCGAGATAATCCTGAGATAATCGCATAGGAAGATAATCGCATGATGATTGCCATGAAAGCCGGGAAACTGTTTGAACAGTTCGCTTTCCTCAGGGTTTTCTATATGGGATTCCAGCGCCAGCCAGCCTTTGGTACGCGCCAGTTTGAATACCATATAAAGGACGCTCATCAGCTCGATATAGTCTTCTTTATTGTGGGCTTCAGGCTTGATCATACAGTTCATGCCCTTTATCGTGGCTTTGATCGTATGCCCCGAATTGGCAACAATAAAAGCTCCGACTGCGGCACCGATGATAGTGAGTCCTTCAAAAGGAAGCGCATGGAGAATAGGCGCCATTTTTCCGCCGGCAAGCATATAACCGGCAAAAACGCAGACAATAACAACAACAAAACCAACAAGTTTCATAAGATCACAAGAAATCCTTTCTTGTCGTATGGGATCGAGCCGTCAGGAACAAGACCGCCACTTTATAAAGAATGCCCGAAATTTCTTAACAGACTATGAGTATTTTTACTTTTTTTGAAACGGAAGACAAGGGCAGAAAGATAATACCATAATAAAATTTATTGCTTAATATATTTCCAGTGCTTTTAAGGCCTACTATTCATAGAGGGAAAATTAGGATGGCTATATATTTTATAAAGTTAAAGATGGTTCTGTAGAATTTTTGCCGCATCCAGTGCGCTATAAGTCAGAATGCCATCGGCTCCGGCGCGGCGGAAGCTGGTGAGGGTTTCCATCATCACATTCTCGTAGTCCAGCACACCCGCTTGCGCAGCGAAACGCAACATCGCGTATTCTCCAGAAACGTTATAGGCAAAGGTTGGCATGGCAAATTCCTGTTTGATCCGCCACAGAATATCAAGATAGGGCAGACCCGGTTTGACCATGACCATATCTGCGCCTTCCTGAATATCAAGTGCGACTTCGCGCAGGGCTTCATCACCATTGGCAGGATCCATCTGGTAGGTTTTCCGGTCGCCTTTTTTCAGGCTGCATCCGGCGGCATCGCGGAAAGGGCCATAAAAATGCGAGGCATATTTGGCGGCATAGGCCAGAATGGCGCGGTCTTCAAAACCTTCTTTGTCCAGCCCGTTGCGGATCGCGGCAACCTGACCATCCATCATTCCGGAAGGGGCAAGAATATCCGCGCCAGCGCGAGCGGCAATGATGGCCTGTCGCGCAATATTTTCCAGTGTGGCATCATTATCCACGGTTCCTTCGGAAGTCAGAGGCCCGCAATGACCATGATCAGTATATTCACAGAAACACAGATCGGCCATAATGACCAGATCGGGACAGGCCGCACGGACATTGCCAACCATCCGGTCAAGAAGGCCGCCGGATATCATGCTGTCGTGCCCTTCGTGATCTTTGTGATGGGAAACACCAAAGAGCATGAGAGCGCCAAGACCGGCTTTTTCAGCTTCTTTGGCACGGGTGACAACAGAGGTTTCAGTTTCGCGGAATACTCCGGGCATGGCATTGATCGGGGTGCGCTCTTCAAGCGTTTCCTCGACAAAAACAGGAAGGATGAGATGGCGCGGTTCCAGCGTTGTTTCACGAAGTAAAGTACGAATGCCGGCTGTACGCCGTCCGCGCCGCATTCTGGTGCGGGGGAAATGAACGGAATGATTATTATTTGTCGGGATCATTCTTTAAAAAACCTTTGGTGCATTAGTTTATATTGCTATGCTGTTCATAAGAAACCAGCAAAATGGATGTTCTTGATGCCAGATAATAGCGATATGGAGCTGCTTGTAAAGCAGGAAGGTGCGGTTGTTCATGTGACCTTGAACAGGCCGGAAGTTCTGAATTCCTTAAGTCTTGAAATGATTCGCCTTCTTTCTGCGGGGCTGGCGCGGTGGGAGCAGGATGACACTGTCAAGGCTGTTTTTATAAAAGGAGCAGGGGATAAAGCTTTTTGTGCCGGCGGTGATGTTAAAAGTACCTATAGAACAGGGATGGCTTTCCGGCGCGGCGAGATAGATGAGAGTATCATCTCGCTTTTTTATGGCGAGGAATATATTCTGAACCGCCGGATGTTCCATTATAAAAAGCCGCTTTTTGCTTTTATGAACGGTATTACGATGGGGGGCGGTTTTGGTATTGCCGGATCTTGCCGTTACCGCATCGCTTCGGAACGTACCGTATTTGCAATGCCGGAAACGGCTATAGGCTTTTTCCCCGATGTTGGAAGTATGTATTTTCTCAATCGCGCACCGGGTGAATCCGGCGCGTTTTTAACGCTAACAGGTGGTAAAATCGAGCCGGAAGACATGTTATTTTGCAGTTTTGCGACACATTATGTGCCGCTGGCACAGCAGAAAGATATGGAAAAAAAATTAGAGCGTGCTGTTCGCTCTGATTCTTCTAATGACCAGGAGAAATTGATTAAGGAAATTCTTGGTGTTTTTCACAATCCGATAGAAAAAAAGGGAGCATTGCAGCAAAATATTGAAGTGATTAATGAATGCTTGAGAGGAGATGATGTGCAGGCTATTATGGAGACGCTGCGTAAAGCCGGAACTTCGTGGGCATTAGAGCAGGAAAAAACGATCAGGTCGCGTTCGCCACTAAGTCTGAAAGTGTCGCTGGCTCATTTGCGGCAGTCAAAAACAATGGATTTTGATGCTGTGACCGCTCAGGATTTTATTTTGGCGCAGCGTTTTATGCGGGATCATGATTTTTACGAAGGGGTGCGTGCCGTCCTTGTTGATAAAGATCACAAGCCGCAATGGGAGCCAAAGACACTGGATGATGTGAGTGAGGTGATGGTCGAGGATTATTTCAGGCCGGAAGGAATGGCTCTGGATGAAATGGCGGCGTGATAAAAAACTGCTTGAGTCTTGTTTGTACTCTATTATGATCTTTGTTATATATTGTGAACGCTCCGGACTTCGTGTGAGCCATAGATTGATCGGGAATGAAACGTGATAGCGAATACGCCTTATTTTGAATCCATACAGATGATTGAACGTCTGCACCGTCATTTTCTTGATGTTTTGAAGGTGGAGCTTGACCGTAAAGGTATTCAGGATATTAACAACGTGCAGAGCATGATCCTGTATAATATCGGGACTGATGATTTGACAGTAGGGGAGCTTACGATCCGTGGTTATTATCTGGGCTCCAATGTTTCCTATAATGTCAAAAAAATGGTCGAGAACGGTTATCTGGCGCAGGAGCGTTCTGTCCATGACAAGCGCTCGATTCGCGTTAAGCTCTCTGATAAAGGGGTTGCCTTGCGCGATATTATTACAGCCATGTTCAATCGTCATGAATCAAAATTACAGGGAACGGCGCTGACCCATGAGCGTTTGGGTGAGCTGAACAAGATTATGCATCTGGTTGAACGCTTCTGGGCGGGTCAGACTGATTTCTCCGGTATAGGTTCAGAATAAGCTTCCCGGATTCAAAAAAAGGCCTGGTGCCCTGTTTGCGCCCGTCCCAGAATAAGCGCATGGATATCATGGGTTCCTTCATAGGTATTGACGGCTTCCAGATTCATCATATGACGAATGATATGATATTCATCGGCGATTCCATTGCCTCCCAGCATATCCCGTGCCAGACGCGCAATATCCAGTGCTTTGCCACAATTATTGCGCTTGAGAAGGGAAATTGCTTCGGGCGCGGCGCGTTTTTGATCGCGCAACGTGCCGAGCCTGTGCGCACCATGTAGTCCCAATGTGATCTCGGTTTGCATATCGGCAAGTTTTTTCTGGATAAGTTGCTGGGCAGCTAAGGGTTTTCCGAAAACAACTCTTTCCATGACATAGTTGCGTGCGAGATGCCAGCAGGTTTCTGCTGCACCCATCGCGCCCCAGCTAATGCCATACCGGGCGCTGTTCAGGCATGAAAAAGGACCTGTCAAGCCGGAGATTTCAAGTTTGTTTTCTGCTGGTACAAAAACTTCATCCATCGCAATTCCGCCTGTAATGGACGCACGAAGGGAGAATTTCCCTTCAATTTTCGGAGCTGTGAGGCCTTCCATTCCTTTTTCAAGGAGAAGCCCTATAATTTTATCGTCATCATCTTTTGCCCACACGATAAAAACATCGGCAATCGGGGAATTGGTAATCCATTGTTTGCTGCCGGAAAGTTTAAAGCCGCCGGAAATGCTTTTGGCGCGGGTTTTTATGCCGTTGGGATCGGACCCGCCATCGGGTTCGGTCAGGCCGAAACATCCGATAAGATTTCCTGTGGCAAGGCCGGGTAAGTATTTTTCTTTCTGTTGTTCTGTTCCGAAAGTATAAATTGGATACATAACGAGCGAGGATTGCACGGACATCGCGGAACGGTAGGAGGAATCAACGCGTTCGACTTCACGGGCAATCAGGCCATAGGCAATTTGTGACACGGCAGGGCAGCCATATCCGTCAATAAAGGAGCCGAGCAGTCCGAGAGCGCCCATTTCTTTCATAATGGCGGGATCAAAATGTTCATGGCGATTGGCTTCCAGAATGCGTGGCATGAGCTTATTCTGGCAATAATTATGGGCGGTATCGCGGATCATGCGCTCTTCTTCGCCGAGTAAATCCTCAAGATCAAGGGGGTCTTCCCATTTAAAGGCGGGTTTGAGAGTGTTTTTGGCAGACATTATTTTTCTCCTGTTGTTCAGTTTATCTTATCAGGAATTTTTCTGAGGACGAAGAGAGGAAGAAATATTTTTTTTCAAACCCTTGGTGTCTTCTGATCTTGATGGTAAAAATAATGCAGGAGTGTAAGGTTTATGAAAGATTTATTGCAAGGACGTGAAGTTATTATTGAGTTTGCCCCTGTGGGCAATATTGTACGCGTGTCGGCAATGGACGTGAAAACATTGACAGAGGCCATTACACAGGGACCCGCAAGCGCGGGAGAGGAGATGTTAAAGCGCAACGCCCTCAAGCGGTTGGAATATGTTCTTAAAAAGAAGGGATTGATTTAAGGGGGCATAGGCTCTTATATTAGTGCCTCACAAAAAGGGGACAGGTTTTGAAAATTGTAATTGCATCGGATCATGCGGGTTTTGAGCTGAAACAGGCGATCAAAAAGAATTTTACGGAAGGCTTTGAATGGCTGGATTTAGGAACGGATTCACTGGATTCTGTTGATTATCCTGATTTTGGTGAAGCCATGGCCAAGGCCATCAAGAATAAAGATGCCGAGCGCGGAATTATTGTCTGTGGTACAGGGATTGGTATTTCTATTGCTGCCAATCGATATGCCGCTGTGCGCGCCGCGCTTTGTACGAGTCCGGAGATGGCCGCACTTGCCAGAGAGCATAATGATGCCAATGTACTGGCGCTAGGCGCTAGAATTACAGGGTTTGACACGGCAATGGACTGTGTTGACACGTTCATGAAAACGGACTTCGCCGGCGGACGGCATAAGCGCCGTATAGAGAAACTAGATCAGGGTTTATAATTTTATTAAAAACATCAAAAGAGGTATGCAAATGATTGAAGCAGCAAGAAAAACAATACAGAACGATACGTCTGGTTTTTACAGTAATGGCTTAGAGACGGTAGACCCTGAGATTTTTGATGCAATTGCGCATGAGCTTAAGAGGCAACATCAATATATCGAGTTAATTGCTTCGGAAAACATGACCTCTTATGCTGTTCTGGAGGCGCAGGGTAGTGTGATGACCAATAAATATGCGGAAGGTTATCCAGGGCGGCGCTACTATGGTGGTTGTGAATATGTTGATATTGCCGAAGAACTGGCGATTACGCGTGCGAAAAAGCTGTTCGGAGCCGACTTTGCCAATGTACAGCCGCATTCCGGATCGCAGGCCAATCAGGGCGTCATGCTGGCGCTTTTACAGCCGGGGGATACCATTCTGGGGATGTCACTGGCAGCGGGCGGTCATTTAACCCATGGCGCGGCTCCCAATGAATCAGGAAAATGGTTTCATGCCATACAGTATGGAGTCCGTCGTGAGGATGCCTTGATTGACTATGACGAGGTTGAAAAGCTGGCGCAGGAGCATAAACCAAAAATGATTATCGCCGGGGCTTCGGCCTATCCACGGGTGATTGACTGGAAGCGTTTTCGGGAGATTGCAGATCGTGTGGGCGCGTATCTGATGGTGGATATGGCTCATTATGCCGGATTGATTGCTGGCGGCGTTTATCCCAGCCCTGTGCCTCATGCCCATGTAACAACAACGACGACCCATAAAACACTGCGTGGTCCACGCGGAGGCCTGATTTTAACGAATGATGAAGGCATTGCCAAAAAGCTTAATTCAGCAATTTTTCCAGGATTGCAGGGAGGCCCTCTGATGCATGTGATTGCGGCGAAAGCGGTCTGTTTTGGTGAGGCATTAAAGCCGGATTTTAAAGATTATGCACAAGCCGTTGCAGCCAATGCAAAAATTCTGGCGCAGACGATCAAACAAGGTGGGCTGGATATCGTGTCTGGTGGCACGGATAGTCATATTGTTTTAATGGATCTGCGTCCCAAAGGGTTGACAGGAAACATATCGGAAGTTGCACTCGAAAATGCGGGGATGACCTGTAACAAGAATGCCGTGCCGTTTGATCCCGAAAAGCCGATGGTGTCCAGTGGTATTCGTCTGGGATCGCCTGCAGCAACGACACGTGGTTTTGGTCAGGAGGAGTTTCGGCAGGTTGGCGAGATGATAGTAACGGTTCTCGATGGTCTGGCAGCCAATGGCGCAGAAGGCAATGCTGCGCTTGAGCGCGATATTTGGGGTAAAGTTCAGGCGTTGTGTGACCGCTTTCCAACATATAGCGTATCATAAACGATGCGGTGCCCTTTTTGCAGCAGTGAGGATAGCCAGGTTAAGGATTCCCGTCCAACTGAGGATAATTCTGCCATTCGCCGTCGCCGTTCTTGTCCGGATTGCGGCGCACGGTTTACTACATTCGAGCGTGTACAATTACGTGAGATGACGGTGCTGAAAGCCGGAGACAGGCGACAGCCTTTTGATCGGGACAAGCTGATCAAATCGATGCAGATTGCATTGAGAAAAAGACCCGTAGAGCTTGAACAAATTGAAAAATCTGCGAATTCAATTGTCCGGCAACTTGAGAGTATGGGCGAGTCCGAGGTTGCCTCGGAGCAGATCGGCGAGATGGTTATGAAGGCTTTGGCGCGTTTGGATACGGTGGCCTATATCCGTTTTGCTTCTGTTTACAAGGATTTTAGCAAACCTGAGGATTTTAATGATCTTCTGGAAGAAATGGAAGTCTTGCAACAGGGGCAGGTTTCGGCAGAATAAATTATTTCTGTTTTATATCAAAGGGTTATTTTTTTATTTATTTTTCTGCACAGGTCAAAAATCTCTGATTTTTCTGAGCCTTTACCGAGGGCTATATTGGGTTGATTTTCGGTTCAAATGACTGTGAGAAACAATAACAGAGTTTTGTATTTGATCTCTTTTAGGGGTGATTTTAAGAAAAATTGTTTAAGTAAAACAGTTTCACTGACACGGCTCTATCAGTCTAATAATCTCTTTTTTTTAATGCAAAAATAGTCAAAATTTATGAATTTTCTTTAAAGTAAGTTATTACAGCATGTTAGCAGAATTGCAATAAATACGAAAAATAAATATAAAGCAGCTATTTGATGCGTTTTTAATGAAATTTCGGTTTTTTAGTAGGTCATGGCGTTCTTTTCTCATTATTTTGCATCTGTTTTAACTTCATATTGAGACGATAAGCGATCTTTGATCCTTATATGGGTAAGAAGGTGACGCGGTCAGTGATTTGTAGAAACAAACTCTCAAATGAGAGGATGAAATCTCATATTCCTTTTTTGCTGTAAAAACAGGGAAAATATGCTATCGATCCTTATCATTTCAAAATGGCAGGAACAATGACTCAAAAGAAAAAGATGACGGGATCGAAAATCAGTCGCAAGAGCGCAGCGCGACTTGCCGCCGTGCAGGCGGTATACCAGATGAGAGCCAATGGCCAGAAAGCGGCAGATGTGATCGGGGAATATAAAATCCATCGTTTGGGAAAGCCGGTAGACGGCTATGACATGGTGTCACCGGATGATGATCTCTTTGCCGGTATTGTTAGCGGCGTCGAGGAAAGATCAGACGCTTTAAAAGAGGTCATTGATGCGTCTTTGTCAGCGCGGAATGATGCCAAAACAAGCCATAGACTTGAAACACTGGAACAGCTTCTGGGGAGCATTCTGCTTTGCGGCTCTTTTGAGTTACTGGCGCATAAGGAGATTGATGCGCCGATTGTTATTGCAGATTATCTTGAAGTGACCCATTCCTTTTATGAAGGTGGGGAGCCAAAATTAATCAATGGTGTTCTTGACAGGGTCAAGACATCTTTTCGTGGATCGTAAAGGGGCTGAAAATGAGCATTCATAAATCCGGTATCAAACGTAAGACAGTAACGGATATTTTGTGCCAGAAAGGGCAGGAGCCGCTTGTCTGCCTGACAGCCTATACCGCGCCGATGGCACGGATTGCAGATCAGGTGGCTGATCTGGTTCTTGTGGGGGATAGCCTGGGAATGGTTCTTTACGGCATGGAAAGTACGGTGCCGGTGACACTTGAGATGATGGTTGCTCATGGCCGCGCCGTTGTTTTAGCAAGCGCACGGGCGCTGATTGTTATTGATATGCCTTTTGGATACTATCAGGAAGGAAAAGAGCAGGCTTTCCGTAGTGCTGCAATTTTAATGAAGGAAACAGGAGCCTCTGCGGTTAAACTGGAAGGCGGAGCAGAAATGGCCGAAACGGCAGCTTTCTTGACAGCGCGCGGTATTGCCGTGATGGGGCATATCGGTTTACAGCCGCAATCGGTTCATACATCCGGCGGCTATAGGGTCACAGGACATGATGAGCCGGAGCAGAACAGGATCATGAATGACGCGCAGGCACTCACGAAGGCGGGTGTTTTTAGCATTGTTCTTGAATGTATGAATCCGGTTCTGGCGCAGGAAATAACGGCCAGAATTATGGTTCCAACGATAGGGATCGGCGCGTCATCGTCGTGTGACGGGCAAATTCTGGTCACAGAGGATATGATCGGTTTATCGGGTCATACTGTGCCAAAATTTGTCAAGCAATATGCCGATCTTGGTCGTGAGCTTGAAAAGGCCGTTCATTGCTATGCAAACGAAGTTCGCGCACGGGTGTTCCCGGATGAGGATCATATTTATACAAAAACAAACCCTGTCAAGAAGCTTACCACAGTTTCCTGACGGATTTTATTTTTAAATTTTGAAATAAATTTATCTCAAATAGTATCTTTCCCTAATATTTTATTAAGCAGCCTCTGTTATTCTGGATAAGGTAAAGGGGTTTACATCACTATTCTGGTGCTTATTTTTTGGGGCGTTCATGAAACTTGCGTTTCTGGCATTGTTGGCAATACTTATTCTGGGCGGAGGCGGCGCAGGGGCTTATTTCTATTTCCAGCAACCCGCTCAGGCTTCGGTTGGCGAGACCGAAGAACATACGCAAGCCAAAGAAAAATCATCCAGCACGCATGGAAAAGAAGACGCTGAGCATAGTCTGTTTGTCGAGCTTGATCCTCTAATTCTTCCGATTGTGGATAATAACGGGGTAAGCCAGATTATAAATATCGTGATTATGATTGAGGTGACAGGCGATAAGAACAAAGATTTGGTACAAAATCTACAGCCGCGTTTAAAAGATGCCTATATACAGGAGTTATATGGTGTTCTGAACAAACATGCAGCGTTGCAGGGCGGGGTTCTTCAGGTGGGAATGATTAAGGAGCGTCTGGGGACAATTAGTAACAGGGTTCTTGGAGAGGGTGTTGTCAATGATGTCCTGCTTCAGGTCGTGCAGCAGCGCCCTATATAAATGTAAAATAACGGTAATGCTTTATGTCTTGATGCCCGGTTTTTCCGGGCATTTTTCATTTTTTTGCTGAAAAAAGGAAAAACTGGAAAGAAGAAGCTTGCCTTACGTCGTATAATTGTGCATTTTCTACCGACTTTGGCTGGAGCTTTCCTGACAAATCCAAGGAAACCGAGAGGGGATATATGATGATTGAAACGTATCTAATGGTGTTATGTGCCGGCGTATTGGCTCTGATTTACGGGCAGTATACGGCACGGAAAATTATGGCGTATGATGCCGGAAACGAGCGGATGCAAGAGATTGCCGCTGCTATTCAGGAAGGCGCGATGGCCTATCTGAACCGTCAATATACAACAATTGCGATTGTTGGCGTAGTGGTAACAGCCTTGCTGTTTCTGTTATTGGGATGGCATGTGGCTGTAGGTTTTGTGATTGGCTCTGTATTGTCAGGGATTGCCGGCTATGTCGGCATGAATGTCTCTGTACGTGCGAATGTTCGGACGACGCAGGCAGCAAGAACATCTCTTGCACTGGCGCTGGATGTCGCCTTCAAGTCAGGGGCTGTGACAGGAATGCTGGTTGTCGGTCTGGGGCTGCTGGGCGTGGGTGTCTATTATATGACCCTGTCATCTATGGGTCTTGAGACACGGGCGATCCTTGAAGGACTTATCGGGCTGAGTTTTGGTGCATCCCTGATTTCGATCTTTGCCCGTCTGGGCGGCGGTATTTTTACAAAAGGTGCGGATGTCGGCGGGGACATGGTCGGCAAGGTAGAAGCAGGTATTCCAGAGGATGATCCACGCAACCCGGCTACAATTGCCGATAATGTGGGCGATAATGTGGGAGACTGTGCCGGCATGGCGGCTGACCTTTTTGAAACCTATGCCGTGACTGTTGTTGCCACGATGCTTATTGCATCAAGCACTTTTGCTACAGCAATGGTCGTGCCGATGATGATGCTTCCCTTGATGATCGGGGCGCTTTGTATTCTGGCTTCAATTGCGGGCACGTTTTTCGTCCGGCTCGATAAAGGCAGTACGAATATCATGCGGGCTCTTTATAAAGGCTTTTTCGCAAGCGCGCTGTTTTCAGGCATTCTGATTGCGATGATGCTGGCGAATTTCAATGTTTATAGCCCGATTGAACTGGCCAATGGCGAGTTTATCAATTGCGTGAAACTATTCTGGTGCGTGCTCACAGGCCTGTTTGTGACAGGATTGCTGATCTGGATTACCGAATATTACACGGGAACAAATTACCGTCCGGTGAAAGAAGTCGCAAAAGCGTCAGAAACGGGTCATGGAACCAACGTGATCCAGGGGCTTGCCATTTCGATGGAAGCAACAGCCCTGCCGGTGATCGTGATCTGCGGCGGTATCTTTGTTGCATACTCTCAGGCCGGACTATTTGGTATTGCGATTGCGGCAACAACGATGCTGTCTCTGGCCGGAATGGTTGTGGCGCTTGATGCTTATGGTCCGGTCACGGATAATGCCGGTGGCATTGCCGAAATGGCTGATCTGCCGAAAAACGTCCGGGAAACAACGGATGCGCTGGATGCTGTCGGTAATACGACCAAAGCTGTAACCAAAGGTTATGCCATTGGGTCTGCGGGTCTGGCGGCACTGGTTCTGTTTGCAGCCTATACCGAAGAGATCAAACATTATTTTGCGGATATTCCGGCGCTGGCGAACATTACATTCCCGTTGCAGGATCCGTTTGTGGTGATTGGTCTGTTCATCGGCGGGATGCTTCCTTATCTGTTTGGCGCGCTTTCCATGAAAGCGGTTGGCCGTGCGGCAGCCAGTGTTGTGGTTGAGGTACGCCGTCAGTTCCGTGAGATACCGGGAATTATGGAGGGGACAACCAAGCCTGAATACGGTAAGGCTGTTGATCTTCTGACCCGCGCAGCGATCAAGGAAATGATTATACCGTCTTTGTTGCCGATTGTTGTGCCTGTCGTGTTGTTTGGCGCAGTCTGGCTGGTCACAGGGTCTTATGTTCCGGCGTTTCAGTCTCTGGGCGCGATGTTGCTGGGAACGATTGTGACGGGTCTTTTTGTCGCCATTTCCATGACTTCAGGCGGCGGTTGCTGGGATAATGCCAAGAAGCTGATTGAAGACGGTCATCACGGTGGCAAAGGTTCGGAAGCTCATAAAGCTGCCGTAACAGGTGATACAGTTGGTGACCCGTATAAAGATACGGCTGGCCCTGCTGTGAACCCGCTGATTAAAATCGTGAATATCGTTGCGATTTTGTTGGTGGCGATTGTTGCAAAGTTTCTGGTAGGCTGATATTTGACGCAGAAATGATTTAAAAAGCCCTGCCGATGCAGGGCTTTTTTATTGCTTGATAACAGGATGTGCAAAATGAATACAGAATTTGATATTAAAATCGAGAGACTGGGTCTGAAGGGAGATGGTATAGGAACTTTGGAGGATGGACGGCGGGTGTTTGTTTCTGGTGTTTTATCCGGCGAGAAAGTGCATGTGCGTTTTGTTTCGGAAAAACCGGAAGGGGCGATGGCAAAGCTTGTCCGTATTTTAGAGCCCTCATTGCAACGTATTGAGGCTCCCTGTCTGTATTTCGGCCAGTGTGGTGGCTGCGCGCTTCAGCATATGAATGTACAGTCCTATAGGGATTTTAAGACAGAGCGCGTCAAACAGGCTCTCTTAGGGGCAGGAATAAAGAGGGAGGTGGACGAGTTATTCGTTAGTCCTTCTTATCGCCGTCGCCGTGCTGTCCTGTCGGCAAAATGCACGGAAAAAGGATCGGTGCAGATCGGGTTTAATGAAAGAGCAAGCCATACTCTGGTAGAAATTGACTCCTGTTTTGTCCTGAGACCCGCTTTAATGGCGGTGGTTCCTTATTTACGGCTGTTTCTGCCACGTCTTATGACACAAGGGGAGTGTTATGATGTGGCAATTGCCGAATCAGAAGGTCTGGTTGAGATGCTGATTATAGTTCTGGGAAAACAGGAAAAGAAGCTTCGTAAGGAAGATAAAGCTATTTTGTATGAATTATCTGTGGCTTCTGCCGTGGCAAGATTGTCGTGGCAGGCATCAGAGAGAAAAGCAGCGGAAGTTCTTTTCAAGCAGGAGGATTATGTGGTTCGATTGGGCAGTTTTTCTGTTCAGCCGCCTCCCGGAGGATTTTTGCAGGCGACAGAAGAGGGGCAGGAGGCGCTGACGTCGTTTGCGGTGGCGGGACTTTCCCGGAAAAGCCGTGTGGCTGATTTATATGCCGGATGCGGTACCTTTACATTTTCTTTGCTGGATCAGGGACATCGCGTTGATTCGTTTGAAGGAAACAAGGCTGCTCTCGATTCTTTAACACAGGCGGGAAAAGGAGATTCGAGAGTGCAGTCCTATCAGCGCGATTTGGTGAAAGAGCCGCTGACCTTTCAGGAGCTGAAAATTTATGATGCTGTTGTTATTGACCCCCCAAGGGTGGGAGCGCTGCGGCAAATGGAAGAAATCGGACGATCTTCCGTCTCAAAAGTCATTAGTATTTCCTGTAACCCCGACAGCTTTGCCCGTGACGCAAAGATTTTGGTGCAAAATGGGTTCATCTTGAAGCGTTTGAAGGTCGTGGATCAGTTTTTATGGTCACCTCATGTTGAAGTGGCAGGATTATTTGTGCGGCGGAGATAGCATCTCTTATTCCGGGGCGTTTTTGTTGAATTTGCCGAGATTGCCAAGAAGCTGCTGCATGACCGTGACCTCATTGCCGGAGGTTGGCGTTTTGTTACGGGCATAAGGGAGATCAATGCGTTCGTTCTCAATATCCTTGATATCCTGTACAATGCCTTCATCATTAAATGACACCATAATGATGCGTTCATCGGTTACTTTCGGATCAAAGATCCCGCGCTTTTCTGTTTCCTGACCGATATAGTACCAGACATTATCATCAAAAGGAGCCTTTGTTGTGGGCGAACCGAGTTTGCGCAGAATGTCGGTGCGGCTGTCTTGCAGAGGCACAATTTCGCTGAGCTGGTAATCCTGTACGATATTGCCGCGCACGCTGTGGGTCGGTGTACAGCTGCTGCCCATGCTCGCGATGGTTAGAAAAGCAAGCGTTACAAGAAGTTTTTTATGAAAGTTTTTCATGGCCTCTATTATTCAAAATATGTTATATCCAGACTAGATTATATAATAGGAATGGCAATAACAATCAATCTGTCGTGAGGTTTTGTAAACATGTTTGGTTTCTTGCGGGAAAAAGCGAAAAAAAAGGCAGGGTTGACTGATCTTTATGCAAAGATTGTAGAACAGGCGCGGCTTCCGGTTTTTTATGAACAGTATGATGTGCCGGATACTGTTGACGGGCGCTTTGATCTGATTTGCCTTCACGTTTTTCTGGTGGTAGACCGCTTCTACAAAGAGGGACAGGAAGGAAAAAAAACGGCGCAGGCGCTGTTTGACTGTATGTTTATGGATATGGACCGTGTCTTGCGGGAGATGGGTGTAGGAGATCTGGGGATTCCCAAACATATCAAAAGAATGATGAAAGGTTTTAACGGCAGGGCTGTTGCCTATCGTGCGGCGATGGATTCGGAAAATGGCGCGGCGTTATTGTCGGTTCTGGAAAAAAACATCTATGGGTTTGCGCGTCCTGTTGATAAGACCAAAGTGGCGGTAATGGCTGGTTATATGCAGAACACGATCGCGATGCTGGCGGCGCAGGATATGACGCTGTTAATAAATGGATCCATCACATTTCCCTTTCCTTCCGAGATAATGAAAGATAAAGAAAAAAATGAAAGAGACACTTTTGCCGGAATGGCCGCATAGAATTGATGCAGATGATATAAGTCTGACCCCTGTCCGCACCACCATTTCAGCTTCACCACAGGAGCGTAAGGATCTTGCGCGGCGCATGATGGTGCAGTCTATAGAGTCTCTTGAAGCAAAACTGGTTCTGAAACGTGATGCAAAACGCGGGGTCGTTCATGTTACCGGACATTTTAAAACAAGTTTGACGCAGCTTTGCGTGGTAACACTGGAGCCGCTGTTACAGAAGATTGACGGCGCTGTCGAGGGGTGGTTTGCGGATCCTGATAAAGTGGTATCAATTGCCCGTCTCCGGCACGAAAAATTAGGAAGAAAAAGAGATACAGAATTGCCGATGCTGGAGGAGGAAAATGCGCCGGAGCCTTTCCTTAACGGTCAGATTGATCTGGGAGAACTGGTCGCCCAGCATGTGTCGCTAACGATTGACCCTTATCCCCGTAAAGAGGGAATCGTTTTTGGGCAGGAACATTCGGATGTTGAAAATACGCCGGTGCCGGAGATTCGCCGAAACCCTTTCGCTGCCCTGAAAAACTGGAAAAAAGGCGAAATACAGGAAAAATAGAAAAAAATCTTGCACAAAGACGGGTTTTAAGCTAGAAAGCCCACTGGAACTTCAAAGGAATAAAAAAATGGCTGTACCGAAGAAAAAAACCTCGAAAGCAAGACGTGATCAGCGTCGTTCGCATCACGCGCTTGAAGGCGTAAACTGGGTAGAAGACCAGAACTCAGGCGAAGCTGTGCGCCGTCACCATGTTGATCTGAAAATCGGTATGTATAAAGGTCGTCAGGTTCTTGAAGACCGCGCCTGATTTCCGGTATCATTCACATTGACTTTTTCTTGTCACGCTGCAAGTTTAGAAGACTTTTTCTGAACAGGCTTTACAAGGGTCGTTGCTGCGTTTATTCATTCATTCATGTCAATTCATCATCAAATTATAGCACTTGACGTTATGGGCGGAGATTTCGGCCCTGAAGTTGTTATTCCTGCGGCTGCGCTGGCACTGGATGATATGAGCGGAAAGATCAGCTATATTTTCTTTGGTGACGAGAACAGGATTAAGCCTCTTCTTGGTAAGTACAAGGTTTTGGAAGGTATTTCGGAGATTCATCATACCAGCGGAATCGTTACCAATGATGAAAAACCGTCTGTTGCCATCCGGCGTAAGGATACCAGCCTTCGCCTTGCGATTGAGGCTGTGAAGGAAGGCCGTGCGCAAAGCATTGTTTCTGCAGGGAATACGGGTGCTTTGATGGCAACGGCAAAACTTGTACTGAGATGTCTTCCCGGAATAAAGCGTCCGGCTCTCGCAAGTGTTTTGCCAACAAGGCAAGGGGATACGGTTATGCTGGATTTGGGGGCTAATCTGGTATGTGATGCGCAGATGCTGGTGCAGTTTGCGGTGCTGGGCTCGGTTTATGCACGGGTCGTCAAAGGGATTGATACTCCCCGGGTAGGAATTCTGAATGTCGGTTCGGAAGACATGAAAGGGCCGGATCTGGTACGGGAAGCGGCATCAATTCTTACCAATATTGTATTTCCGGGGGATTATTACGGGTTTGTTGAAGGTGATGATCTGGCTGAGGGTCTGGTTGATGTTGTGGTTACAGATGGCTTTACCGGAAATATTGCTCTGAAGGTCGCGGAAGGTGTCAGTAAATTGACAAGCCATTACATGAAAGAGGCGTTTTTGTCATCCTTACCTGCAAAAATGGGCGCTGTTCTGGCAGGATGCGCCTTGAAAAAGGTCAAAAAACGGATGGATCCGCGTTATTATAATGGGGGTATGTTTCTGGGGCTGGACGGGATTTGCGTCAAAAGTCATGGCGGGATGGATGTCTATGGAGTTTCCCGTGCTATTCTGGTTGCTGCTCATCTTGTCGAGCAGGGGTACAATAGCGAAGTTGCACACGAAATTGCTCTCGTTATGAATCAGCAATCAAACGGGATAGAGCCAGAAGGTGTTATCGCATGATAATAAGATCCATTATTAAAGGCTGTGGCTCATATTTACCGGAAAAAATACTGACCAATGCCGACCTTGAAAAAATGGTTGAAACGACGGATGAGTGGATTGTTCAGCGCTCGGGTATTAAAGAGCGTCATATTGCCGCCCAAGGAGAGACCACGGCAGATATGGCCGTTGCGGCAGCGCAGGAGGCGCTTCGTCATGGTGGCATGACTCCGGAAGATATCGAAGCGGTTATTGTCTGTACATCAACGCCTGATCATACCTTTCCGTCTGTCGCCATTGAGGTGCAGGCGCGGCTCGGGATCCCCCCTTGTCCGGCGTTTGACTTGCAGGCAGTGTGTTCGGGGTTTGTATACGGGTTAAGCATCGCCGATATGTTTATCAAAACAGGACAGGCGCGGAAACTTTTATTGATTGGTGCTGAAAAATTCTCTTCGATTGTTGACTGGAATGACCGTACCACATGCGTGCTGTTTGGTGATGGTGCCGGGGCGGTTGTTGTGGAGGCGGATGAAAATGGTGAGGGAACGATAAAAGATCGCGGTATTTTATCAACGCATCTTCGTGCGGATGGCAGATTAAAAAATATTTTATATGTTAATGGTGGACCCGCAACAACAGGCACCAGCGGTGTCATTGTGATGGAGGGAAAAGAGGTTTTCCGCCATGCTGTCAAATACATGGCAGAGATTGTTTCCGAAGTGCTTGAACATCATAAGATAACGGCTGATGATATTGACTGGCTGGTTCCGCATCAGGCCAATGTCAGAATTATTGAAGCCACAGCAAAAAAGCTGGGACTTGATATGGGAAAGGTCGTGGTGACTGTGGATAAACATGGCAATAGTTCGGCGGCGTCCATTCCCCTGGCGCTGGATGATGCCGTCAAGCAGGGACGCATCAATGCGGGCGATTTACTGCTGATCGAGGCTCTGGGCGCGGGTCTGACGTGGGGCGCAGCGCTTGTCCGCTTTTAGAAATTTGCACCGTACAGGTGTTTAAGAAAATCCCGTTACTCTTTGAATTGAATCAATTTTTTCGCGTTCTGTCGTTGACGTACGGTTTCAGGGAGGGTACAATTTTATTATTCACATGTGAAAAAGCGTCCATTTTTTAAGAGGGAATTATGAGTGATCATACTGTAACGAGAGCTGATCTGGCGGAAGCCGTGTATGAAGAGGTCGGACTATCACGTAACGAATCATCGGACTTGGTGGAAGCTGTTCTGGAAGAAATGATGGGGGCGCTGATTGAAGGTGACAATGTTAAAATTTCATCCTTTGGCAGTTTTTCTGTCCGGCAGAAAAGCGAGCGTATTGGCCGTAACCCGAAAACGGGTGTAGAAGTCCCCATTCTTCCCCGCAAGGTTATGGTATTTCGTGCTTCGCATGTCTTGAAAGAACTGATCAACGGTGAGACGGACTCAAAATAAAAAAATAAATAAACAGGGAAGTGATCGGGACGATGGATACAGTACAAAAAGCGCAGCCTGAAAAAACAGAGATAAAAAAACCTGAAAATTCCGGCACAATCATGGCGGCAAAAATGACAAAAAAATCAGCAACGGCATTTCGGACGATTAGCGAGGTCGCCGAAGAGCTCGAGGTGCAGCAGCATGTGCTGCGTTTCTGGGAAACAAAATTCACGCAGGTCAAGCCGCTCAAGCGCGGCGGCGGTCGCCGCTATTACCGTCCCGAGGACGTCGCTTTATTGAAAAAAATCCATCATCTTCTTTATACCGAAGGCTATACGATTAAAGGTGTACAGAAACTGATGAAGGGGCAGGGCAAGCAGCAATTAATAGCAGAGGATGTTGCAGAGGAAAAATCGGTTGCCAATGAGTCCGCTGTAGAAAATAGACAGGTTTCCTCCCAAAAAACGGTCTCCACAACGGAAGAAGGAATGAGCGGCAAGCAACGTGCGATTTTACAGGCCATGCTTGGTGATTTGAAAGAATTGCGGGATATGATTAAAGGGAAGTAGAAAAGCCCTGCTTTTACTCTGGAAAAAAAGAGAGCTATTCCAGATAAATTATAACCACGTCACGCCTGTGATCTTTCTGGCTTTTTCCCCGATAAGAAGATATATTTGATTGTGGTATAGTTATTTCTGACTGCGTTTTCAGGGGTCTTCAAACATAATAATGGATTATTCCTCGCTTCTTTCTCTACAGATCATGGATGAATCTCTTTTGTTCTGGGGCGGGTTTCTGACCATTGTTCTGGGGCTGCTGGTCTTTGATCTGGGTGTTCTCAACCGTCGTGACCATGAAGCCGGAATAAAGGAAAGCCTGAGAACCGCGCTGCTTTATTTCATGGTGGCCTGCGGGTTCGGAGTCTGGGTCTGGATAGCGCGGGGCGCGGATGACGGGATGGATTTTTTCACCGCCTATCTGGTGGAGCAAAGCCTGTCGCTTGATAATATTTTTGTGATGTCTCTTATCTTTTCCTATTTTGCAATTCCGCGTGTGTACCAGCATCGTGTGCTGTTCTGGGGCATTATCGGGGTGATTGTATTTCGCGGGATTATGATTGGCTTCGGGTTGGCGCTGGTGCATCATTTCGACTGGGTTCTCCTGATTTTTGCCGCGTTTCTTATTTTTACCGGTATCAAGCTGATGTTTTCACATGAAGATAATCCGGCGATTGAGGAAAACGGCCTGATCCGCCTCTTGAAAAAACATTTTCCGGTCACAACGACAATCGAGAGCAACAAGTTTCTGATCCGGGAGTTTCATACCGCCCGCGACAGGAAGACCCTGCATATAACACCGTTATTGCTGGCTTTGATTACGATTGAATGCGCGGATATTATTTTCGCGTTTGACAGCGTTCCGGCCGTTTTTGCCATTACAACAGATTCTTTTATCGCCTATACGAGCAATATTTTCGCCATTATCGGCCTGCGCGCAATGTATTTTGTTCTGACCGCATTGATCCACCGTTTCAGCTATATGAATTATGCGCTCTCGCTCATTCTGGTGATGATCGGCCTGAAAGCCTTTTATGCGCATTTCTTTGACAAAGTGCCGTCATGGCTGTCTCTGGGGCTGACGCTTGGTATACTGGTCGGGGGCTTTATCCTGTCTTTCCTGAAAACAAAAGCGGATGAAGCAAAACAAAAGGTGTGATGCCTTTTAATATTTGCACTTCCCGTCAATATAGATTAAATATCCCCCTATACGGAACGTGGCGCAGCCTGGTAGCGCACTTGCATGGGGTGCAAGGGGTCGGAGGTTCAAATCCTCTCGTTCCGACCATATTTATAATAACGCTTGTAATAGTTGTAGGAATTTTGAAAAAACTCTTGTGCTAGAGATCTTTTTGTTTATGTTTGAACGCATTATAAAAAAATATATGTAAGGATATAAAAATGAGAAAACAGTATTTATTGCTAATTGCAATCCTAATGAGTTCATTGTTTCTAGGGGGGTGCACTCAAAAAGCATCTTGGCATGCGAATGAAGTTGAGCAAACAGAAAAACAAAATCTTACGGTAGGAGAAGTTCAGAGAAATATAAAAAAGGGCATGTCAGGCGGTGATGTTGCCGAAGTTCTTGGTTCACCTAATGTTGTATCCACTGATGAGAATGGAAATGAAGTTTGGATTTATGATCGTTTTCATACAGAGCAGGTTGCATCAGTTAGCAATGGTTTGACGTTTACTTTAAGTAATGTTGGAGGAGGGGCTGTACGTTCTTCACAATCAACTATAACAGTTATTATTAAATTTGATGGTAATCATAAAGTGCGTGACTTTGCTTATCATAAGTCAAGTTTTTAGATGGAAAATATGATGATTAAAAATATTTTTTCAATAGCAATGCTATTTTGCGCTATGGCTATGCTGATGGGCTGTGCTCAAACTATTCCAAAAGAGGCGCTGGAGCTTTCCCAGGAATCCTTTGAGTTACGCCAACTACAAACACGTTCCTTTGATACATCTAATGAAAAGAAGCTTCTTTCTGCGGGCGCTGGTGTGCTTCAGGATTTAGGGTTTAATATTGATGAATCAGAAATGGGTTTGGGGGTTATCGTAGGTTCTAAAGATCGTGATGCCACAGAGGCAGGTCAAGTGGCAGGAGCTGTATTTATGGCTGTAATGTTTGGAGCTAATATGGCGATTGATAAAAATCAGAAAATAATGGCTTCGTTAATTACACATCCCAGCGGTAAGCAAACCAAGCTGCGTATTACACTTCAACGCATTGTGTGGAATACGCAAGGTCAGGTTTCTAAAACTCAAAGCATTACGGAACCTGAAATATATCAGGAGTTTTTCGATAATTTATCCAAAGCTGTCTTTTTGGAAGCTAATGGGATTTAACAAAGGTATAAAACATGAAAAAAATTGTATGTGTGCTATTACTATTAACTGCAGTCTCACTTAGTGCGTGTCAAACGAACTCTATGAATCAAGTCATGGAGGTATCTGAATCTCAAGTTCAGATGCGGCAAATTCAAACAAGAGCGTTTGATACTACAGATTATAAAAAGACATTGCGAACGGTTATCGCAACGCTTCAGGATTTAGGGTTTGTTATTGATAAAGCTGATGATGATTTGGGTACTATTAGTGGTACAAAACTAAATGGTTATTCTTTAAGGATGACAGTCGTTGTTCGCCCTAAAGGTAAAAAACAAACTTCTGTAAGAGCTAATGCTACCTATAATGTAACGCCTGTTTCTGATCCCCAACCGTATCAACAGTTTTTTACAGCTTTGGAAAAAGCTATGTTTTTAACAGCACATGAGGTTGATTAATACTTCCTGCCTATCGTCTGTGAAAGCTGTTATTGAGATCAAAGGTTGCGCTTGAGTAATGGTGGGCTTTATTACAAAGACCATAATATTATGATCCTGACAGTAAACCTATAAATAAAAAGGCGTGAAATTTTGTACCCTTCTATTGAGCCTTATGAAACCGGTTTTCTTGATGTGGGGGAGGGGCACAGGCTTTATTATGAGGTGAGTGGTAACCCTGACGGGAGGACGGCGGTGTTTTTGCATGGGGGGCCGGGGGGCGGATCTCATGCGGAGATGAGACGGCTGTTTCATCCGGAGGACTACAGGATTATTTTATTTGACCAGCGCGGCGCGGGAAAAAGCACGCCGGCGGCCTGCACGGCGCATAATTCGATTGAGGCTCTGGTTGAGGATATGGAACGGCTGCGCGGGCATCTGCGGGTGGATCAATGGCTGGTCGCGGGCGGGTCATGGGGGTCAACGCTGGCGCTTTTTTATAGTCTTCGCTATCCGGAATCTGTGCGCGCACTTGTTCTGACCGGAATTTTTCTGGCAGGGGCGCAGGAAGCGCGTTGGCTGGCGGAGGAGGGCGGGGCGAGTGAGATGATGCCGGAATGGTTCGCACCCTACCGCGATTTCATTCCGCCCGCGCACCGTAAAAACGGACTGGCGGCAGCTTATGATACCATTCTGCGTACGGGAACGGAGGAAGAAATTCTGGAGGCGGTGCGTCTGTTTACCGTGTGGGATACGGCGCTGCTTTATTTCGATGTGCCGCAGGATAGGATAGAGGAAGTGAACAGCAATCCGCGCCTTTTTGTACCGCTGGTCAAAATTTATTTCCATTTTATGATCCATTATTTTCGAGACCAGAATAGAACTGATATTCTGGAGGGTGTTAAAAAACTCGGGCATATTCCGTGTTTCATCGTGCAGGGGCGGCATGATCTGATCTGTCCGGCACGGCAGGCTTACGATTTGCATAAGGCTTTCCCCAATAGTGAACTTCATATGCTCCACGGAACGGGTCATACGACACGCGAGCCGGATATTTCACGGAAAGTGGTGGAGATAACAAACCGGATCGTCGGCAGAACCGATTAGGACTTTGGAAGAGGGGCAGGGATTTCCGCCGGACAACGGGCATTCTGGTCTTTTGGAGCGCCGGTTTCTATGATAATTGTAACATTATGTTTTTCTTTGATGCCGTGGCTGACTGTATCTGTTGTGGCTTTCATCAACTCATTGAAAACAGGCGTAGCAATGGTCTCCGAAGGGCTGTTGTCGATCAGCTTTCCTGCCATATCCTGCATGGCGGTATGAATATCGGCGCGGATTGTTTTCAGGGTTGCCATGAAGTCATTTGTTCCTGTTACGCCCAATCTTGTTTCAGGGGCTATCTTTGTCGTCTTGAAGAACAGGCTCGCATTCTCTTCGGAGGAGGGAGTTGCGCCGATATCGTCAAAATTAACGGCGATGTTATAGGAAAGGCGATAAACATGCCCGTCCGTTGTGCAGCCGCGCACTGATTTCTCGAACGCAGCGGGAAGATTGATAAAGGGAGCAGCCCGGGTCGTTGTAATCCGGTCTCTTTTTTCAAGGGGAGCCGGGGGTGTATCATCGTTTGTCTCCGGAAGACCTGCTCCCGGCTTTGGAGGTTCAGGAGGCCGGATCGGACTTGGCGGCCTTACAATGGCTATGTCTGCATCGCTTGTAGCCGGGGCATCCGTGCTATGACTATAGACGGGAATAGCGGTAGCAAGGTTGAACGCCGTTACCAGACCAAGAAAGAGTGCTGCTTTTTTCATCGTTTGTTATGCTGCCAGTGTTTGTGCCGTTTCCAGTGCCTGATCCAGATCGGCGATCAGATCCTCGATATTTTCAAGACCGATAGATACCCTGATCGCATCAGGCAGGGCTCCGGCGTTGATCTTCTGCTGCTCGCTTAACTGGGCATGTGTGGTTGATGCCGGATGGATAATCAGGCTGCGCGTGTCCCCAAGATTAGCGAGATGGGTAAATAATCTGACATTTTCAACAAGACGGACGGCGGCATCATATCCGGCTTTAAGACCGAAGCTGAAGAGCGAGCTGCTATAGCCGTTTTTCATGTATTTCCGGGCAAGGGCATAGCTCGGACTATCTTTCAGACCCGTATAGTTAACCCAGGAAACGGCAGGATGGTTTTTGAGATATTCGGCAACTTTGAGCGCATTTTTACAATGCTGCTCCATGCGCAAAGGCAGGGTCTGGATACCGAGCATGGTCAGATAGGCGTTCATCGGTTGCTGGTTCAGGCCAAGATCGCGCAGGCCGACAGCATGGTTATGCATGGCCACAGGGCAGTCTTCAAAGCTCTCGCCGAAGATCATATTATTATAGCTGGCCACTTCCTTACCCAGAGCAGGATATTTATCGGCGTGTTTCATCCAGTCAAATGTTCCGCCATCAATAACAACGCCGCCCATGGCATTGCCGTGACCGCTCAGATATTTGGTGGTGGAGTGGGTCACAAGGGACGCGCCATACTCGAAAGGACGGCAGAGATACGGTGTTGCTACAGTATTATCTATAATCAGGGGGATGTGGTTTTTTTCGGCAATCTTTCCCAGGGCTTCCAGATCGCTGACGACCCCTTCGGGGTTGGAAATGCTTTCGGCAAACAGAAGTCTGGTATTTTCGGTAATAGCGCGTTCAAAATTTTCCGGATCGGTCGGATCGACAAAATGGCATTGCCAGCCGAAAGCGCGGCTGAATGTATCACGAAACTGGCCGACAGAGCCGCCGTAAATTTTGCAGGAGGATACAAAATCGGCATTCGGACTCATGAGTGCAGAAAAAATTAGCAGATTTGCTGCAAGTCCGGACGGGGTGCAGGTTGCACCGACACCGCCTTCAAGGGCTGTCATTTTTTCCTCAAGCGCCGAAACAGTCGGGTTGGTCAGACGGGAATAGATAAATGCCCTTTCCTTAAGCGCAAAGGCGTTGGCGGCATGTTGTGTGCTTTTGAACTGGAAAGCAGCGGCCTGATGGATCGGTGTCCCGCAAGCACCTGTGACGGGATCCGGTTCTGCGCCGGCATGAATGGCGCGTGTTTCGAAGTGCATCTGGTTCTGTTTTGTCATCTGTGGCTCCTCCTGCCTTAAGGGGTGGTATTATAGTACCGCTTGTGTAGTCCCCTGTAATTTATAAGTTTTTTATATGTAAGGTCTCTTTTTTGGTTGACAGAGACATCTGTTCTCTGACATAAAGCACATAATTCTAGAAAACGCTAGAAATCGTGTAAAAAAAAGCCTGTTTATTTAGGCATAGAGAAAGCGGATTGCAATGAAAACTTATAGTGCAAAGCCAAACGAGATCGAAAAGAAATGGATCATCGTTGATGCGGAAGGGGTATCTCTGGGTCGTTTGTCCAGTATTGTGGCCATGCGGCTGCGCGGTAAACACAAACCGATGTTCACGCCCCATATGGATTGTGGTGACAATGTTATTGTCGTGAATGCCGAGAAAGTCCGTTTGACGGGAAACAAAAGAAGCGGGGATCTTTTTTATTGGCATACAGGATATCCGGGCGGCATTAAAAGCCGTACCAAAGGCGAAATTCTGGATGGAAAATTCCCGCAGCGTGTTGTTGAAAAAGCAGTTGAGCGTATGTTGCCGTCAGGCGCATTGGGTCGCAGCGTTTTTAAAAATCTGCGTGTTTATGCCGGAACAGACCATCCCCATGAAGCGCAAAAGCCGGAAGCGCTTGATGTTGCTGCAATGAATCCTAAAAACAAAAGGTAATGATAATGGCTACGAATAAAGATGATAATGCAACTGAAGCCAAATCCGACACAATGGTCAAGGATCTGAAAGATCTCAAGGATTTGAAAAGCGCAGTGAAAACAGAGGCGCCAAAAGTTCCGGTGACAACTGATCCTGTAGCGACTGAACAGGAAAAACGTGTTCCGAAGCTGGATAAGTTTGGCCGTTCCTATGGAACAGGTCGCCGTAAGGATGCCGTTGCCCGTGTCTGGCTCAAGCCCGGCAAAGGCAAGGTGATTGTCAACGGACGTGACCAGACAGTTTATTTTGCGCGTCAGACACAGCGGCTGATTCTTAATCAACCTTTCCTGATTGTAAACAGGGTTGGATCTTTTGATGTCATGGCGACAGTCAAAGGCGGCGGGTTATCCGGTCAGGCGGGCGCTGTTCGTCACGGTATTTCGCGGGCTCTGGAGAATTTCGAGCCTGATTTGCGGCCTGCTCTGAAAAAAGCAGGCATGCTGACGCGGGATGCGCGGACTGTCGAGCGGAAAAAAGTCGGCCTGCACAAAGCGCGTCGTTCCAAGCAGTGGGCAAAACGCTAGATCTTATTTTGTTATTATTTCAAAAAGGCGCTTTCATTGTAAAGCGCCTTTTGTTTATAGTCGCTTATGTGTGCTTTGATCCGTCCTTATAAAGAGAAAAAACCTGTGATTGCAGCATCGGCTTTTATTGCCGAAAATGCCGTGATTGCGGGGGATGTGGTTATTGGTGCGGAGAGCAGTATCTGGTATGGCTGCACATTGCGCGGTGATGTCAACGTCATTAGAATTGGCGCACGTAGCAATATTCAGGATCATAGTATGATTCATGTTTCTTCTTTTGGTCATGCCACGATTATCGGCGATGATGTGACGGTGGGGCATATGGCACTTTTACATGCCTGTACGCTGGAGGATGGTTCCTTTGTCGGAATGAAGGCCTGCCTTATGGATGGCGCGCTTGTTGAACGCGGCGCGATGGTGGCGGCAGGGGCGCTGGTGACGCCGGGGAAAACGATTCCTTCCGGCCAGCTCTGGGGAGGGGCGCCTGCACGATTTATGCGCAACTTAACGGTAGACGATGTAAAGCATATGGCCTGGTCTTCAGCGCACTATGTCCGGCTAGCGAAAGAATATTGTTAATTCGCTTTCATCTTGACGTAAGAGCCGGGCGCCTCTTCAAGAGGTTTATGTTTTGCGCTCCCGATTTTACGTGCTGCTATTGTTCCGTTGCCGTATTCTTTGATCCAGTCCTGCCAGTGCGTCCACCATGACCCGCTATGACATGTCGCATTTTTGAGCCATTTTTCAGGGTCGGCGGGGGTTTGATCCGAAGTCCAGTAACAATATTTATTTTTATAGGGCGGATTGACAACGCCCGATACATGGCCGGATGCGGCCAGAGTAAAGGTTATGTTTCCTTTTAGTAATTGTGTTCCGGCATAGGTTGCCTGCCATGGGGCAATATGATCTTCTTTGGTTGATAGAAAATAACAGGGGGTTTTGATTTTGTTAATATCAATGTTAACGCCGTCCATGGTGACCCCCCCCGGCTTTACCAGCAGGTTATCGTGGTAGAGCTTGCGGATATAAAAACTGTGCATGGCTGCAGGCATGTTGGTTGAATCGTCATTCCAGTAGAGTAGGTCAAACGGAAACGGTTCGCGTCCCATAAGATAATTATTGACGACAAAAGACCAGATCAGGTCATTGGAGCGTAGCAGAGAAAATGTCTGGCGCAGATGGTCAGCATCCAGATATCCTTGTGCAGCCATTTGCTTGTCCAGTGATTTGATCTGGGAATCATCCATGAACAGCTTCATGTCCCCGGCGTGTTCAAAATCAATTAATGTGGTCAGAAAGGTAACAGAAGCAATTCGGTCGGCCTGCTTTTTTGCAGCCAGCCATGCCAGTGTCATTGTCAGCAGGGTCCCCCCCAGACAATAGCCAACGACATTGCAGTCAGGCTCTCCGGTTAATGTTTCAATCTGTTCCAGCGCATTGAAAACGCCTTCTTCCATATAATTTTCAAAACGCTTTTGCGCGAGTTTCTTATCCGGATTCACCCAGGACAGAATAAAGACAGTGTGACCTTGTTCAACGAGCCATTTGACGTATGAATTTTCTGGTTGTAAATCAAGGATATAGAATTTATTGATCCAGGGGGGTACGATAAGAACGGGTCTTTTGAATACCTTATCTGTCGTTGCCTGATATTGTATAAGTTGCATCAGTTCATTCTGGTAGACGACTTTTCCTTTTGTTATTGCGATATTTTCTCCGACTTTAAAGGCATTATAATCAGTTGTACTTATTTTTAATTGCCCCTTGCCACGTTTCATATCCTCGATGAGATTTTCAAGGCCGCGTACAAGATTTTCGCCTTTTGAATCGAGTGTTGCCTGAATAACTTCGGGATTGGTCAGGAGAAAATTCGTGGGTGCCATGGCATTTAAAAATTGCCGCATTGAAAAGTCTATTTTTTTCTTTGTGTCTTCATCAAGTTCTTTACTATCATCAACGATTTTCCCCATCCAGTGGCTTGTAAGTAGATAGGATTGCTTGATAAAATCAAAAAGTGCGTTTTCTCCCCATAAAGGAGAAGAAAAGCGTTTATCCCCTTTTTCCGGCTCATATAATTCCTTACTGTCTTCGCCAAGAAATTTTTTGGTACTTTCCTGCCAGAGTGTCATCCAGTCCTGCCAGATTCCCAGTTGTATCTCGGCTATTTTTTGTGGATTTGCCCAGAGATATTGCATGAATTCCATATAAGACTCGCGCATTCCCATCGGATCAATGTCTTTTTCATCCATATCGTATTTGCAGGTTTCAAAAAATTCCTGAATTAAGGGCTGCGTCCGTTCGGCAACGGAAAGAAGAATTTTCCCGAAAGCAACAGGATCATTCAGGACAACATTCTGGTTCATCGCGTTATTGGGGAGGGTTGCCGATTTTCTGGAGGGTTTCTTTTTTGTTTGCTCCATAACCATAATCCTTTTAAGGCAACATATATACGATACCTTGAAATCTTGCATATTTTGCAAAATATTACAATCCGGTGAATCGTTTTAATTTTTTGGTTGGAGTCGCTTGAAATCGAAATTTAATTAGGCCACGATGCGCACTTATACGATTGATCATTTCAAGCAGGAGGCAGTTTGTTGCGCCCATTTAAAAAATTTTTTCTAATGCTGGTATGCTGTTTACTGGCTTCCGGTTGTACCTCCACGGGTGATAAAGCGGAAGATCATGAAACGATCTATTCAATAGATGACAAAACATTGAATGAAAATTATTCGGAAATGGCGCGGGAAATATCCGGCGGTAGTGTACAAATATATGGACTTGATGATATCGCTGCCCTTGATCCGGCGCAGGATACCATTATAACACCGGCTCCTTATGAAGAGGGCGCTGTTGTTTCTTCTGTGGATTCCAATGTTCTTGTTTATCCGTTTTCAAATGAAAGCGCTTTTATAAATCCACAATCTGCCCCGCCGCCTTTGATGCCGCCTTCTGAGGAGTTCAGGCCGTTTCAAGATACTTTTGCGCTGTCCCCCGATATGTCACCAGCGGTACAGCAGCAGATATTGTCTGCCCCGCAGATTGTCTCTTATAATGAGCCTCTCGGCAATATTGAACGGGTTTATTTCAAGCATGGTTCATCAGCTCTGAATCCCGATGGAAAGCAGGCGGTAGAGAGGATTGGCGCTGATAATAGCGGAAAATTTCTGGTCGAGGGACATTCCAGTCAGCGGGCAGAGACCGCCGATCCGGTTGCCCGCCGTATTGTGAATTTGAAAATGTCGATGGATAGAGCCTTTGCCGTTTCAAGCGCTCTCATCCATAAAGGTGTTCCGGTTGAGATGATTGAAACACGGGCATATGGAGATGCAAGACCCGTTACTCCCGATTCTCCCGAAGCCGAAAATCGCCGGGTTGATATCCGGAAAGAGTAGAGTTTTAACTTTTTATAGCTGAATTTTTCAATTCAAACGGTTTTTCTCTAATCTCTTGAAAAACTTCCGAAACCCTGGGCAGGTTTGATAAAAAGACGGTAATCCGCTAGCGGTTTTTTGCTCCGGGGAGGCAGATAGACAACGGCGGCATCAGTGCCGCTTCTGTTAAGAGAGACGACATGGTTATCTGCCTCTTTATATGTCTCATAAGAGTGTGGCGTAGAATCCTGTTTATCAGCATCTGAAATCAGAACGCTATAAGAACGGCCTGTGTCCGCACGTAATTGAAGAAGAGCGGCATAAGTTTTAAAAACGGTACTTAAATTGATATGTTTTTTCATAAGGTATCTTATGACGTATAATTGAATGCCTGTCAAATTAAATTGTATAAAAGTGGCAAATTCTTTAAGGTGTAAGCAGTTTACACAAAACAGGAGGCTGTTTATGTCAGCAGATCGTAAAATGCAAAAGCAATATACACATATTACACCGATGGATGAAAGTTTTTCAATGGATCGTAATCTGGCGCTGGAGGCGGTGCGTGTTACAGAGGCTGCGGCATTGGCCGCGTCACGGCAGGTCGGGCGCGGTGATGAGAAAGAGGCAGACCGTGCTGCCGTTGATGCGATGCGCGAGGCATTAAACAGCCTGCAAATCAGAGGCACCGTTGTCATTGGTGAGGGAGAGCGCGATGAAGCGCCGATGCTTTATATCGGCGAGGAAGTCGGGGCAGGAGGGCCGGAAATTGATATCGCCCTTGATCCTCTGGAAGGGACAACCATTACTGCTAATGGTGGCCAGAATGCACTGGCGGTGATGGCGATGACCGATAAAGGCGGTTTTCTGAATGCGCCGGATGTGTATATGGAGAAAATCGCGGTAGGGCCGGGAATTCCGGCGGATATTCTGGATCTGGATGCGCCGGAAGAGGATATCCTGCGGAAACTGGCCAAAGCCAAAGGCGCGAATATCGAGGATTTGCTGGTCTGTATTCTGGATCGACCCCGGCATAAAGCGATTATCCGTGCGGTCAGGGAAGCCGGAGCGCGCATTAATCTGATTCAGGATGGTGATGTTAGTGCCGTGATTGCCACAACGGAGCCGGAAAGCGGTATTGATCTTTATATCGGCACGGGCGGTGCACCGGAAGGTGTGCTGGCGGCGGCGGCGCTACAATGTACAGGTGGTGCGATGCTCGGGCGGCTGGTGTTCCGCAATGATGAAGAGATTGCTCGTGCCGAACGCTGGGGTATTACCGATCTGAAACGGATTTATACAACGGATGATCTGGCAAAACCCGATAATGTTATGTTTGCCGCCACGGGCGTGACAGATGGCGCGATGCTTCGGGGTGTGCGCCGTATGCCGGGCGCTGCTATTACCCATTCCATTGTCATGCGCTCGAAATCCGGCACGGTACGCCGTATTGAAGCGTGTCATAATTTCACCCGCAAAACAGGTTTTTCGGCAGTAGATCAGTAAGTAACGGTATTTTAAAGATTCTCTTTTTATAATAGGAAGCATGAAACAGAACATCCGTAATACTATGAATTCCAGAAGTGAAAATTATAAGTCTTTGTGGGAATTTGGTCGGGACGTGAATGTTAATCATGGGTCATTTGGTGCAACGCCGCGTGTCATTCTTGAAAAACAGGCGGAAATTTCCAGAGAATTCAACAGTTGCCGCGAACGCTTTATATGGCACGGCGGGCTTGACAGGGTCGCGGCGGCAAAAGATCGTGTCGCCGATTTTATCGGCGCGGCGCACGAGGATGTTGTTTTTGTTGATAATGCCACGGATGGTTTTAATACCGTTCTGAAATCCGTTCCGCTGGGCACAGGAGACGAGCTTCTGGTGACAAGTCATACTTATTCCAATTTTCCTCCGGTGATGAAGGAAGAGGCGGAAAAGCGCGGTTTTAAAATTGTGGTTGTCGATATTCCTTATCCACCGAAAGACGAGCAGCAGATTATAGACGCGATACTGGCAAAAACCAGTGACAGGACAAAGCTGGCTTTTATTGATCATATTTCCAGTCCGACAGCGCTGATTTTTCCGATTAAGGACATTGTCAAAGCCCTTGAACAAAAAGGCATTGATACCTTTGTTGATGGGGCACACGCGCCGGGGCAGGTGCCGCTTGATATGAAAGATATCGGCGCGGCCTATTACACAGGGAATCACCATAAATGGCTGTGTGCACCGGTGGCATCGGCTTTTTTATATGTACGATCCGATAAGCAGGATCTGATTGTTCCTGCCGTTGGCTCGGGCGCGGCGACAAGAGATCATCCTTTTCAGGATCGTTTTGGCTGGGTTGGTACAAAAGATCCATCTTCCCGATTATGCGTGCCGGAAACAATTGATTATATGGCTTCGTTGCATCCGCAAGGATGGGCAGGAATTATGAAACGGAATCACGATCTTGCTGTTCGGGCGCGGGATATTATCTGTTCACGTTTAAATATTGAAAAACCTTGTGATGACAGATTTTTTGGCTCGTTTTTTACTGTGCCTGTCGGAAAGCTTACATTTGATGCGGAGACAGAAAAGAAACCGGCTCTTTTTCGGGTTTTCGATCTTATGGAGGAGCGCTATGGTTTTGGTGCTTATACGGTGGAGTTTGAAGGGCAGACTTTACTGCGGGTTTCCTGCCAGCTTTATAACGAAGAACAGGACTACGAAATCCTTGCTGATAAAGTTATGGAAGTCGTAAAGGAGTTTGGCATTAAAGAACCGACGGCTGATTTATCGCGCCACAACAGACTTTAGCAATTGGCTGTGATGTCAGAATTTCTGTTAAATGTTGAAGAATCCCTTGGTCTGGCGCGGTGGGTGTTGCCACCGGGGCAGATGGATGTGGTGGAGCAGATGGTGCGCACGCATGATTTGCCGGAGATTGTGGCGCGGCTTTTGAATGTGCGCGGGGTTGCGCCGGAGCAGTTGGAGTGTTTTCTTAATCCCCGCCTTGCCACAGATTTTCCCGATCCGTTTTCGCTCGCGGGCATGACAGCGATGGCAGAGGATCTGGCGCAGGCCGTCATTGACGGGCGCAGGATTGCGGTTTTCGGGGATTTTGATGTTGACGGCGCAACATCCACAGCGATTTTTGTCAGGTTTTTCCGTTCTCTGGGCATCGAGGTGCCGTTTTATATTCCCGACCGTATGAAAGAGGGATACGGCCCTAATGAAACGGCTTTGCGTATCCTGAAAGACAAAGGCGCGGAGATTGTCCTGATCTGTGATTGCGGCGTGACGGCTTTTGATGTCATTGCGGCAGGGCGGAAAATGGGGCTTGAAATCTATGTTTTCGATCATCACGAGGCTGAAGAGACATTGCCCGAAGCCGCGCACATTATTAATCCCAAGCGCAAGGATGATACATCCGGTCTCCGG